>NZ_CP009283.1:6580000-6647500 GCF_000758625.1 Paenibacillus sp. FSL R7-0273 | reverse complement strand
GGAGAGTGTCCTGGATCAGGATATGCATCACGGCTTGTTTATCTCAGAAGCAGGCGAACCGGAGGGTTATGTACTGTATAAGATGATGAACAGGGAGCTCGTTATTGATGAATTCGTCTATCTGAATGAAAAAGCGCGCCGCGGGCTCTGGACGTTCCTTGCCAACCACGATTCAATGGTCACCGGAGCTTTGCTGAAGCTGGTGCCGTCGGATGATATCCTGCCGTTTCTGCTGCCGGACCCGCGGATTCCCCAGGAGAATTATCCATATTTTATGGCGCGGATTGTTAATGCACAGGCCTTCATTGATTCCTTTATTTTCAATAAACAGCCGGAAGCCCGGAAATATACGTTGTCCATTAAAGATGAGCATGCTCCATGGAACGACGGAAGCTGGGAGCTGACTGTGAATGCGGATGGAACAGCTTCGCTGGTCCGCTCAGAGGCTGCAGAGGGACAGACGGATCTAAACTGTAGCATCGGAGCACTGACCGTGCTGCTGATGGGATATAAACGTCCGCAGGAGTTAGCCAGATACGGAAGCCTGACAGGCAGTCCGGAAGGCCTGAAGTGGCTGGAAGAGGCTATACCGCATGCTGAGACCGCTTTGTTTGACTTTTTCTAATGACGGGGAGGCTCTGCCGCTGTTTCGCAGCAGGGAGAGCTTCTTTTTTTACATATTAAAATCCCGGAGTGCCGGGAACAGGCCGAATACAATGGCGGTATTAAGTGAAAAATAAGAGTAACCCCTTGGCATTTAGTGAGAATATGTTATAATATGAAAAAAGTCAAAGAAAGTCAAAGTCAACGAAAGATGTTGAAGCTTTATTTTGGCATATGTAACGCTGAAATAATGTCTGGAGCAGAGAATCCGGTACGGCAGCTTTTGCGGCGGCCAGTCCTGGATTCGTGTATACCCTCTTGGGTTAAGTTGTTTAGAGGTTGCTCCGGGCGGATTTACAGCAAAGACGTACACTACGCTTTAAGCACTGGAGGATGAGTGATGCGTAATATCTCTGATATTATCGAACAATATCTGAAGAATATTTTGCATGAAAGTCCCGAAGGTACGGTGGAAATCCAGCGCAATGACCTGGCGGACCAGTTCTCATGCGTGCCGTCACAGATTAATTATGTCATCAGTACACGTTTTACCTTGGAGAAGGGCTATGTGGTAGAGAGTAAGCGCGGCGGCGGAGGCTATATCCGGATTCAGCGTTATGAGCTGCCCCAGAATGTGGCGCTGTACGCTCATCTCAAATCTACAATAGGAAATGATATTGATCAGAATTCCGCCGAAGGGCTGATTTATCAGCTTGAGGAGGCCCGTTTCCTAAGCAAACGTGAAGCGTGTCTTATGCGCGCCGCTGTTTCCCGGGAATGCCTGACGGTTAATCTGCCGTACCGGGATGAGATTCGTGCCAAGATTATGAAGGCGATGCTAATCTCTTTGTTGGGCAAATAATGGTCATCAAGGGAGGGACTCCGCTATGCTGTGTCAGGAATGCGGCGTCAAACCGGCAACTCTTCATTTCACCAAGATTGTGAGTGGAGAGAAGACGGAATTTCATATTTGTGAAAGCTGTGCCCGTGAAAAAGGGGAGCTGATTCCCGGTACTGCTGGTGGCTTCTCGATTCACAGCCTGCTGTCCGGTCTGCTTGACCTTGAAGGGGCAGGCAAGGAAAAGACCGCAGCCACCAAGAATGTGCAGGGTCTGCACTGTGAGAGCTGCGGCATGACCTATTCCCAGTTCAGCAAGCTCGGGCGTTTCGGCTGCAGCTCCTGCTATAAATACTTTGACAGTACGCTGGACCCGCTGTTTAGAAGAGTGCACGGCAGTACGGCCCATGTAGGCAAGCTTCCTAAACGCGCCGGAGCGCAGATCATGTGCAAGCGTCAGATTAATGAATTGAAGCAGGAGCTGCAGGAAAGCATTGTTCAGGAAGAGTTTGAAACTGCGGCGGAGCTGCGGGATAAAATCCGCAAGCTTGAAAAAGAAATGGCACAAGAGTAAAGTCTTTCATATATAGGGGGGATACGACATGTCAAGTCTCCGGTTTACCGAACAAGCGCTTAGCAACTGGATGCGCTGCGGCGGCAGCCACTCTGAAATTGTGATCAGCAGCCGTATGCGTATCGCCCGCAATCTGGAGCATCTGCCGTTCCCGCTTCTGGCTTCAGCCGAGCAGGCGGAAGAAGCGCTGGAGCAGCTGGCACCCGTGTTTCAGGGGGAGGCAGCGGAAGGCTTTGGCAGCTTCGAGCTGCTGCGGCTGGATGACCTTGATGAGCTGGACAAAAAGGTGCTGGTGGAGAAGCATCTGATCAGTCCCAATCTGGCAAATGACTCCCGCGGGGGGGCGGTTATCCTGAATGAGGATGAGTCGGTCAGCATTATGATTAATGAAGAGGACCACCTGCGCATCCAGTGTCTGTTCCCCGGCCTGCAGGTCAAGGAAGCCTGGGAGCGGGCAACGGCGATTGACGATATTTTTGAAGCCTCCGTCAATTACGCGTTCGATGACAGGAGGGGGTTTCTGACCAGCTGTCCTACCAATGTTGGCACCGGCCTCAGGGCTTCGGTGATGCTGCATCTGCCGGCGCTGGTGATGACTCACCAGATTAACCGGATTTTATCCGCTGTTAATCAGGTTGGCCTTACGGTAAGAGGAATTTACGGTGAAGGCAGCGAAGCAGTAGGGAACATCTTTCAGATTTCCAACCAGATTACACTAGGGCAGACCGAAAGTGAAATAATCGAGAATCTTCACAGTGTAGTTACACAGATTATCGAGCATGAACGCAATGCCCGTGAACGGCTGCTCACCGATTCAGCACTACGGATTACCGACCGGATCAAGCGGTCCTACGGTATTCTGGCATACGCAGCTGTAATGGAGCTCAAGGAATCAGCGCAGCGGCTCTCCGATCTGCGGCTGGGAGTAGACCTCGGTATTCTCGAAGGCCCCTCCATTTCCGTACTGAATGAGCTGAATGTCAAGACACAGCCGGGGTTCCTGCAAAAAATGTTCGGTGACGAGCTGTCGGCCACTGAACGCGATATGTACCGGGCAAAGCTGCTCAGGGAAACACTGGGAACACAACATTAATTATAGATATTTATTATCCGTGGAGGTGCAGGAGATATGATGTTTGGAAGATTTACGGAACGCGCACAAAAAGTGCTGGCGCTGGCGCAGGAAGAAGCTGTACGACTGGGACATAATAACATTGGTACAGAACATATTTTGCTCGGACTGATTCGTGAGGGAGACGGCATTGCCGCCAAGGCACTGATTGGACTGGGTCTGGGCTTGGAGAAAATCCAGGATGAAGTGGAGACGCTGATCGGCAGAGGACAGGAACAGCCTACCAACATCGCGTATACTCCACGAGCCAAAAAAGTTATTGAATTGTCGATGGATGAAGCCCGTAAGCTTGGCCATACTTACGTCGGCACAGAGCATATTCTGCTCGGACTGATCCGTGAGGGCGAGGGTGTCGCAGCCCGTGTACTTAACAACCTTGGAATCAGCCTGAACAAAGCACGCCAGCAGGTACTGCAGCTTCTGGGCAGTAGTGAAGCTACTTCAAGCCACAGCGGAACGCCGGCAAATGTCAGCACACCGACGCTGGATGGTCTGGCACGTGACCTGACTGCTTATGCCAAGGACGGAAACCTTGATCCGGTTATCGGCCGCAGCAAAGAGATCGAGCGTGTAATCCAGGTGCTTAGCCGCCGTACCAAAAATAACCCGGTGCTGATTGGTGAGCCGGGGGTAGGTAAAACAGCAATCGCTGAAGGCCTCGCACAGAAAATCATCAACAACGAAATTCCGGAAACCCTGCGTGACAAACGCGTTATGACGCTGGATATGGGTTCGGTTGTAGCCGGAACCAAATACCGCGGTGAGTTTGAAGACCGCCTCAAAAAAATCATGGACGAAATTCGTCAGGCCGGCAACATTGTGCTCTTCATCGATGAGCTGCATACCCTGATCGGAGCAGGCGGTGCGGAAGGCGCGATTGACGCCTCCAATATCCTTAAGCCGGCTCTGGCCCGCGGAGAGCTGCAGTGCATTGGAGCAACGACCCTGGACGAATACCGCAAATATATTGAAAAGGACGCAGCCCTGGAGCGCCGCTTCCAGCCGATCACGGTGGATCAGCCTTCCCCTGAGGAAGCTGTTCAGATCCTCTACGGACTGCGTGACCGTTACGAAGCCCATCACCGGGTGAAGATCACCGATGAAGCGATTGTGGAGGCTGTGAAGCTGTCCGACCGCTACATTCCGGACCGGTTCCTGCCGGACAAAGCGATTGACCTGATCGATGAAGCGGGCTCCAAGGTAAGGCTTAACTCTTACACGATTCCGCCAAATCTCAAGGAACTGGAAATGCGTCTGGACGATATCCGCAAGGAAAAGGATTCGGCTGTACAGAGCCAGGAGTTTGAAAAGGCGGCTGCGCTGCGTGATACTGAGCAGAAGATCCGTGAAGAGCTCGACACAACCAAGAACCAGTGGAAAGAGAAGCAGGGCCGTACCGATTCCCAGGTTACACCTGAGGATATCGCACAGGTTGTAGCCAGCTGGACCGGTATTCCGGTCAGCAAGCTGAAGGAAGAGGAGACGGACCGTCTGCTCAACATGGAGGCTCTGCTGCATGAACGTGTAATCGGCCAGGATGAAGCTGTGAAGGCTGTCAGCCGGGCGCTGCGCCGGGCACGTGCGGGTCTTAAGGATCCTAAACGTCCAATGGGCTCCTTCATTTTCCTTGGACCAACCGGGGTAGGTAAAACCGAGCTGGCCCGTGCACTTGCCGAAGCGATGTTCGGCGATGAGAATGCGGTAATCCGTATCGACATGTCGGAATACATGGAGAAACACTCCACGTCCCGCCTAGTAGGGGCGCCTCCGGGGTATGTAGGCTATGAAGAAGGCGGGCAGCTGACCGAGAAGGTACGCCGTAAGCCATATTCCGTAGTACTGCTGGATGAAATCGAGAAGGCTCACCCTGAAGTATTTAACATTCTGCTGCAGGTGCTGGAGGACGGCCGGCTGACCGATTCCAAGGGCCGTGTAGTCGATTTCCGCAATACGCTGATTATCCTCACCTCTAACGTAGGGGCACAGGCAATCAAGAGAAATTCAACGCTCGGCTTCACTGCTGTACAGGATGCCGGAGCGGATTACAGCAACATGAAGGGCAAAGTAATGGAAGAGCTGAAGAAGAGCTTCCGTCCTGAGTTCCTGAACCGTATCGACGAAATCATTGTCTTCCACTCGCTGGAAGAGAAGCATATCGCCGAAATTGTTACACTCATGTCCGACGAGCTGCGCAAGCGGCTGCGTGAATACGATGTGGACTTCGAGCTTACGGATGGCGGTAAAGCCTTCCTCGCCAAAGAGGGATATGATCCGGCGTTTGGTGCCCGTCCGCTGCGCCGTGCGATTCAGAAGCATATTGAGGACCGCCTCTCCGAAGAGCTGCTGAAAGGCAACATTAAGAAAGGCGATTCACTTAAGATCGATGAAGTGAATGGTGAGCTTGTGGTAACCACTGTGGATGCACCTGCAGCCGCGCTGGAGAAAGAAGCCGAAGCAGACAATAAATAAGTACCGCTGAAACAAAGCTGCCGCTCCTCCGTATAGAGGAGCGGGGCTTTTTTTGATTTACTGGATATTCTTGCCGGGATGATTAAAGCGCAGCTCATTCAGGCAGCTTATAGAAGCAGGCAAAAACTAACGCCTCAGGAACCTTCCGTTCAGAGGACAGAAATGGTAAACTTTGAGTAAGCGTAATTTATCCGCAATTTAAGTAACCCCAACCGTAAGGAGACCACATGGCAAAAGCAAAAACAAAATTTTTCTGTACCGACTGCGGCTACGAATCGCCGAAATGGTTCGGCAAATGCCCGGGCTGCCAGGCATGGAACACCATGGTGGAGGAAACGGAAAGCGTAGTCAAAACCCAAGGAATGAATGCACCTATTTTTCAGAGTAAAGAAAAGGCGCAATCGATCATAAATATAGAAAGTGACAAAGAACCGCGCATCCTGACAGGCATCGGCGAACTTAACCGGGTGCTTGGCGGAGGCATCGTGCCAGGCTCTCTGGTGCTTGTCGGGGGCGATCCCGGTATCGGTAAATCAACCCTTCTGCTGCAGACCTCCCACGCGCTGACCACCCAGGGTCTCCGTGTTCTCTATATTTCGGGAGAAGAATCAGTACGCCAGACCAAGCTGCGGGCTGACCGCCTCGGGGCGTTGTCAGCAGAGCTGTATGTGCTGTGTGAGACCAACATGGAGAGCATCGAAGAGGCGATCGAGCAGATTCAGCCGCAGTTCCTCGTTATTGACTCCATCCAGACCGTATTTATGCCGGAGGTAACGAGTGCACCCGGAAGTGTAACGCAGGTCCGGGAGTGTACGACACGGTTTATGCGTATCGCCAAGATCCGCGGAATTGCAACAGTGCTGGTAGGCCATGTTACCAAGGAAGGCGCTATTGCCGGCCCTAGAATGCTTGAGCATATGGTGGACTGTGTATTGTATTTTGAGGGGGAGCGTCACCATACCTACCGGCTGCTTCGCGCGGTGAAGAACCGCTTTGGCTCCACAAATGAGATCGGTATTTTTGAGATGGGCGAGATCGGGCTTACGGAGGTGGAGAATCCCTCGGAGCTGTTCCTGTCGGAGCGTCCGCTGGGTGTCGCCGGCTCTGCCGTTGTAGCCAGTATGGAGGGAACCAGACCGGTGCTCGTCGAGCTTCAGGCGCTGGTTGCCGCGACCCATTTCCCTTCGCCGCGGCGGATGTGCACCGGGATGGATCATCAGCGCATGGCGCTTATCATTGCAGTTCTTGAGAAGCGGATGGGCATGTTTCTGCAGAATCAGGATGCCTACCTCAATGTGGCCGGGGGCGTAAAGCTGGATGAGCCGGCTATCGATTTGGCGGTGGCAGTCAGCATTGCCTCGAGCTTCCGTGATATATCCACCAAGCCCTACGATGTCTTCTTTGGTGAGGTCGGGCTCACCGGCGAGGTCAGAGGTGTCTCACGCGCCGAAACGCGTGTCAAGGAGGCGGCTAAGCTGGGCTTCCGGAGGGTAATAATGCCTGAGAAGAGCATGAAAGGCTGGAAGCATCCGCAGGATATCCAGATCATTGGCGTCAGCACCGTGGCAGATGCACTAAAGGTCGCGTTAGATTAGGGGGCTAATAGGAACATGAAAGAACAATTAGAAAATATGAACGATCTGCTGAGGATGGCAGCGCCGGGAACGCCCTTCCGGGAAGGATTGGAGAATGTGCTCCGGGCCAAGACGGGTGCACTCATCGTGGTCGGATACAGTCCTGAAGTGATGGAGGTTGTAGACGGCGGCTTTTCCATCAACTGTGATTTCTCGCCCAATTACCTGTATGAGCTGGCCAAGATGGATGGCGCGATTATTCTCAGCGAGGATCTCAAGCGGATTCTGTACGCCAACACCCAGCTGATTCCCGATCCGTCCATCTCTTCAATCGAAACGGGAATCCGTCACCGTACTGCGGAGCGTGTTGCCAAGCAGACCGGCAAGCTGGTTGTATCCATCTCCCAGCGGCGGAATATCATTACGCTTTATCAGGGATCTATCCGGTATGCGCTCAAGGAAATCGGAGCCATTCTGGCCAAGGCTAATCAGGCGATCCAGACGCTTGAGAAATACAAAGCGGTGCTGACCCAAGGCCTGACCAACCTTTCAGCATCCGAATATGAAGGGCTTGTGACTGTTGCTGAGGTTGTTGGTGTTATCCAGCGGGTAGAGATGGTGCTGCGGATCAAGATGGAAATCAAGCGCTACATTAATGAGCTGGGGAATGAAGGCCGCCTGATCAGCATGCAGATGGAAGAACTGGTGGGAAATACAGAGGAAGAAGCATGGCTCCTGTACAGAGACTATGCAAGAGAAGAGCAGGAGGACAAAATCCGTGAAATCATTGCCGGGCTTAAGCGCAGCAGTGATGATGAGCTGATGGATGACAATCATATTGCCCGTCTTCTGGGCTATTCTTCGACGGCAATCGCCTCGGAGGAAGCTGTCACACCGCGCGGCTACCGCCTGCTGAACAAAATTCCGCGTCTGCCGAATGTCATCATCCATAACCTGGTGGAACGGTTCGAAATGCTGCCTAATTTAATGACGGCAAGCATCGCGGAGCTGGATGAAGTGGACGGAATCGGCGAGGTGCGGGCACGTAACATTCAGGACGGATTGAAACGTCTGCAGAAGCAAGTTCTTATTGACAGGCAAATGTAAATAACATACAATCACGTAATATTGCAAACCGTAAGGTTCAAAGTAAGCAAACAGAGGTGAAGAAATGATACAAAAATCAATTCCGAGTCTTTTTACCATTGGTAACCTGATGCTTGGAATGTTTGGTATCATGATGGCGTTAGACGGCAGGCTCAGCATGGCCGCTATCATGGTGATTATTGCTATGCTTTTAGACGGACTGGATGGCCGGGTTGCTCGTGCGCTCAAATGTGAAAGTGAATTT
The DNA here is from genome assembly GCF_000758625.1 of Paenibacillus sp. FSL R7-0273. NCBI lineage: Bacteria > Bacillati > Bacillota > Bacilli > Caryophanales > Paenibacillaceae > Paenibacillus > Paenibacillus sp. FSL R7-0273. Next base: position 6,638,959 of record NZ_CP009283.1, on the reverse strand, counting down.
GGCAAGGAGCTTGATTCTTTATCCGATGTTGTCTCCTTCGGGGTAGCACCGGCACTGATTATGTATATCACCAGCCTGCAGGATTTAAACTCCGCACTGGGCTGGACGGTCACCGCAATCTTCCCGGTATTCGGGGCACTGCGTCTGGCTCGCTTTAATGTCCGTCCGGGAATTCCCGGATATTTTATCGGATTGCCGATTCCTGCAGCAGGTGGCGTGTTGGCCACGCTGGCACTTTTTCATAAAGATGTCTCCGCTCCATTCATGATTGTTGCTACCTTGCTCTTATCCTATCTCATGGTCAGCACTGTTAAATATCCAAACTTCAAGAAAGTCGGCCTGCCCAAAAAAGCTGTGCTGATCGCACCAGTAGTCATTATTGTGGCAGTAGCCGTGGCTGTGATTTTCCCGGAGCAGATTGCCAAAATGATCTTTGCACTGCTGGCACTATATGCGCTCTATGGCTTCAAGCATAATATTGCCCGGCTGACGGCACGCCGCCGCCACCGCCGCAGAAGACGTTCGGAAGACAAAGTGTATCAATCCAAGAACGGCTAACCGGAATATTACCCTATAGCTATGCCCAAAAAGGCTTTGCCCTCACTGATCCCAGTGAAACGGCAAAGCCTTTGCTGCTGTTACGCCGGAAACAGAAACGGAAAGTCAGGATAGATTAAACAGTCCAAGTGTGGCGCATTTCTGTGATTCCTTAGCGACCACCTCGTCCATATTGATGTTAAGCAGATTGCAGAGGGCAGACATATAGAACAGCTCGCGCCCCAGCTCAGAGGCTACCACCTCACGGCAGTTCTCGCACAGCTCACCTTCCAGATGAGTGCCGGCCAGCTCCTTGGCTTGCTCAAGCCCAAGCGCCGGTTCGAATACCTGCTTGGTGGCATGCAGCTGAATACAACCGCATTCCGTTATGGCTTTGACGACAGCACGGTTGACGGAAGCGCTGCTCTGGCCGTTCTTGGACATGACATCCAGCAGACTACGGTGACGGAGCAGCAGTTCGGAGACTTGATCCTGAAAGGCCTGTAAACTTGGTGCGCTCATTTTCCATTCACCCCTGGGTTCTAGATTGAGTTCATTATATGCCAGTACCCCCTTGTTTTCAACGGGAATAAGAGTTCCTGACAGCCTTGACATTAAGAGTAACTTTTTTCTGCATAAAATAAGCGTACCTGCGATTACCGTCCCGGAAATTGGAACATACTGGTGAGGTATAGATCATTTCAGGATGAATAAAAGGAGGTGCGTAGGGTTATGTGGAAAAAGATTGTTTTAACGCTTGCCGGGCTGCTTGGAGCCTGGTCCGGTTATTCGCTATACCATACGGCAGAAAGAGGATTCCCGCAGGGCATGGATAGACTGGCAGCGGGTCTGCCTGTGGAAGGAAGCATGTTGTTTACGGTGCTGGGTGCCATTATTTTTTTGATTGCGGGGACTTTATGCGCGGACTGGGGAGGTTCAAAGCTGCGTGAGGCGGTAATGTACTGTTCGCGTATACCGATGAGTGAAATGGCTGCAGGCGCCGCTGGTCTTACCGGAGGGCTTCTGCTGTCTTTGCTGCTGCATCCGGCGATGGACTGGCTTGGCAAAGCGGGGGATCTGCTGCAGGTGGCGGCTACACTGACGCTTGGTTATATGGGCCTGCGGATCGGTTTGGAGAAAAAAGACGAGCTGGGCTCGCTCTGGGCAACCGGACGCTGGGGACAGCCGGATGAGCCGGAAGGGCGCGGTCTAGAGGAGCATAAGATTCTGGATACCAGCGTCATCATTGACGGCCGGATCGCGGACATCTGCAAGACAGGCTTTATTGAAGGGACGATTGTCATTCCGGAATTCGTGCTTGAGGAACTGCAGCATATTGCCGATTCTTCTGACCTGCTGAAGCGTAACCGCGGGCGGCGCGGGCTTGATATCCTCAACAAAATCCAGAAAGAGCTGGATGTGAAGGTGCTTATCTATGAGGGGGATTTCGAGGAAATCTCCGAGGTGGACAGCAAGCTGGTCAAGCTGGCGAAGGTGCTGCGCGGCAAGGTGGTCACGAATGATTTTAACCTGAATAAGGTTTGTGAGCTGCAGGGTGTTTCAGTACTTAATATCAATGATCTGGCCAATGCGGTCAAACCGGTTGTGCTGCCTGGTGAGGAAATTATCGTGCAGGTGATCAAGGACGGCAAGGAGCATGGCCAGGGGGTAGCTTATCTGGACGACGGCACCATGATTGTCGTTGAAGGCGGGCGCGAATATATTGGTACAACGATGGAGGTACTGGTGACGAGTGTGCTTCAGACCTCTGCGGGCAGAATGATTTTTGCTAAGCCAAAGCTGCTGGAAAAAGCGCAGTAAGCGCTTGGCGCAGGCTATAATATGTCTTACGGGTTGGAAATGCCCGCTAAACACGTTATGATGGGGATATACGTGAAAGACAGGAGCCTAAGAACATGTCAAACAGTGTAGGCGCCGTAATTGTAGCGGCAGGCAAAGGGACAAGAATGGGGACCGCAGAGAGCAAGCAGTATCTGCTGCTGCAGGATAAACCGGTTATCGTTCATACGCTAGAGGTATTCCAGCAGCATGAGCTTATCTCCGAGATTGTGCTGGTCACCGGCGAAGCGGATATTGCCCGCTGCCGGGAGTGGGTACAGGCCTACAGGCTTGATAAAGTGAAGGCTGTAATTGCCGGAGGAGCGGAGCGCCAGCATTCTGTGTACAAGGGGTTGCAGACGCTGGAGACAGACTGGGTGATGGTTCATGACGGCGTCCGCCCGTTTGTGCAGGCAGCAGAGATCAGTGCCTGTCACAGGAAGGCTGTTCAGACCGGGGCATCAGTACTGGCTGTACCGGTTAAGGATACAATTAAGCAGGTGAACGGTGCAGGCCAAGTGGTGTCTACACCTGACCGGCGAAGTCTGTGGGCGATTCAGACCCCGCAGACTTTTCGTCTGTCTGAGCTGATGGCTTCCTATGAGGCAGCGGAGCGGGACGGATTTCTGGGCACTGATGATTCCAGCCTCGCAGAACGCAGCGGTATTACAGTCTCAGTGGTGGAGGGAAGCTACAGCAATATCAAGCTGACGACACCGGAGGATCTGGATTTCGCCGAGTTTACACAAAGAATCAGGGGAGAGGGTTAAAAGATGATAGCGGTAGGACAGGGTTTTGATGTACACCAGCTGGTAGAGGGAAGACCGTGCATAATTGGCGGCGTAACCATTCCTTATGAAAAGGGGCTGCTGGGCCACTCCGATGCGGATGTATTGCTGCATGCAGTCAGCGATGCCATTCTGGGGGCACTGGGGCTAGGCGATATCGGACGGCATTTCCCCGATACTGATCCGGCCTTTAAGGATGCGGACAGCCTGAAGCTGCTGGAGCATGTGTGGGCGCTTGCCCGCGAACGCGGCTACAAGCTTGGGAATATTGATTCTACTATTATTGCGCAGAAGCCGAAGATGGCTCCTTATATCCCGCAAATGACTGAGATTATCGCCAAAGCGCTGGGAGCTGAGGTTTCCAGGGTTAATGTAAAAGCAACGACGACGGAGCAGCTCGGCTTTGCCGGACGCGGCGAGGGAATTGCGGCACAATCTATTGTATGCCTGCTCCAAGATGTGATATCATCTTGAGATGGCTGTTCATGGCCTAATTTTAACCATTATGAAGCGGAGGGATTTACAGTGGCGGATCAAGTCCGGGTGCGTTATGCACCGAGCCCTACGGGACATTTACATATCGGAAATGCCAGAACGGCATTGTTCAACTACCTGTTTGCCCGTAATCTGGGCGGAAAATTCATTATCCGGATCGAAGATACGGACGTAAAGCGCAATGTTGCCGGCGGCGAAGAAAGCCAGCTGAAATATTTGAAATGGCTGGGGATTAACTGGGATGAAAGCGTGGATGTGGGCGGGAAATACGGCCCTTACCGCCAGACGGAACGTCTTGATCTGTACCGCATATACTGGCAGGATCTGATTGACCGGGGGCTTGCTTACCGCTGCTACTGTACGGAAGAGGAGCTGGAAGCAGAACGCGAAGAACAGACTGCACGCGGCGAAACCCCGCGCTATTCCGGAAAGCACCGCAATCTGACGGAAGAGCAGCGCCTTGCCTTTGAGGCGGAGGGACGTGTAGCCAGTATCCGCTTCCTGGTGCCGGAAGACCGTACCTATACCTTTAACGATATTGTTAAGGGCAGCATCTCCTTTAATACCAAGGAAATGGGTGACTTTGTCATCGTGAAGAAGGACGGAATTCCGACCTATAACTTTGCGGTTGCAATTGACGACCATCTGATGGAAATCTCTCATGTTCTGCGCGGGGAAGACCATATCTCCAACACACCGCGCCAGCTGATGATTTACGAGGCACTGGGCTGGGAAGCTCCGCTGTTCGGCCATATGACGCTGATTGTCGGCGATGACCACAAGAAGCTGAGCAAGCGTAACGAATCGATTATTCAGTTTATCGAGCAGTATGACCAGCTGGGCTACCTGCCAGAGGCGCTGTTCAATTATATCTCCCTGCTCGGCTGGTCGCCGGAAGGGGAAGAGGAAATCTTCAGCCAGGAACAGCTGATCTCTATCTTCACAGCTGACCGTCTGTCGAAGAGCCCGGCTGTATTCGACAAGAACAAGCTGGCGCATCTCAACAACCACTATATCAAGCATGCTGATCCGCAGCGGATTGCACGTCTTGCCATTCCGCATCTTCAGAAGGCAGGCAGGCTGCCTGCAGAGCTGAATGAAGAGCAGCAGGCATGGGCCGAAAGCCTTGTAGCGCTGTACCAGGAGCAGATGACGGCTGCATCGGATATTGTAGCGTTGTCCGAGCTGTTCTTCCGCAGTCATCTGGAGCTTGAGAACGAAGCAGCCCAGGTGCTTGCCGAACCGCAGGTGCCGGAGGTGCTGTCCGCATTCCTGGCGAAGGTAGAGAGCACGGATGAGTTCACAGCTGCAAATATGGCTGTGCTGATCAAGGAAGTGCAGAAAGAAACCGGACATAAGGGCAAAGGGCTGTTTATGCCGATCCGTGTCGCCCTGACCGGCCAGACGCATGGCCGCGATCTTAATGTAACCATCGCCCTGCTGGGACGCAACCGGGTGATTGAGCGCCTGAAATCGCAAATTAAAGGGGCCTAGGCTGCAGACAGCAGCGTATAACCCTTGTCAGTACAGGTTCTTTTCGCTAAGATAGAGACATATTGTAATAGCTGTGATCAGGAAAAGTATGCGTGTAAGGACAATTACCAGAGAGAATAACCGCGAAGGGCAGATTTCCTTTGTGGCTGGGAGTTATTCACTTGTCAACCGCAGAATATGCGCCTGTGAGCTGTGCGGCTGAGCGGTTCCATCAGAGGAGCGTTAGGCTGTGCCGGGTACGTTGCCGTTATTAACGCAAGAGGGATAGCATCAGACGCAGGCCGGAATGGGCGCAGACGGTGATGCACAATCCGAGCAGAGTGGAACCGCGGTTAGACGCCTCTGCAGCTATGAGCTGCAGAGGCGTTTTTTGTCGGAATATAAGGGGAATGCAGTGCACTTGCAGCTGGTGTATTAGTAAGCTGGTTGGATACTACCTTCGCCTGGCGTACCTGTAAACAGGAGGCGGCGGAGCCAAGAAGAGGGGAAACGTGATGTTTAAGCATATAAAGTCGGATATCCGGGCAGTATTCGACAACGATCCCGCGGCGCGGAGCAAATTCGAGGTTGTTTTTACCTATGCCGGACTTCACGCGATATGGGCTCACAGAATAGCCCACTCCTTTTACACACGCCGGTGCTTTACACTGGCCCGGATTGTTTCGCAGATCAGCAGATTTATGACCGGTGTGGAGATTCATCCCGGGGCCCGGATCGGCAGCAGGCTGTTTATAGACCACGGGATGGGCATTGTCATCGGTGAAACCTGTGAGATCGGTGATGATGTTATCATCTATCAAGGGGTGACTCTTGGCGGAACAGGTAAGGAAAAAGGCAAACGCCATCCGACGGTCGGCAACAATGTCGTTATCGGTTCCGGGGCAAAAGTACTGGGATCGTTCCGGATCGGTGATAATTCCAATATAGGCTCTAACGCGGTCGTACTGCGGGAGGTACCCAACAACAGTACAGTGGTCGGCAATCCGGGACGGGTAGTCAAGCGTAACGGGGAACGGGTATCCGACCGGCTGGATCATACCAAAATGCCCGATCCGCTCATTGATTCCCTGCGGTTTCTGCAGAAGGAAATTGAGGAGCTCCGCGAGCAGATGGGTAATGAGGATAAACAGAAGGCGGAGCAGCGGAGGCTGGAAAGCCAGCAGTATATCGGAGATTATGAAATTTAAAGATTGCCGGCGTTCGAACGAAACCGGGGACAACAGAAAGGATTGGGAACAGAAATGGCTTTGCAAATCTACAACACTATGACACGTGCTAAAGAGGTCTTTGTACCGCAGGAGCCGGATAAGGTCAAAATGTACGTATGCGGACCCACAGTCTACGGTTATATGCATATCGGAAATGCCAGACCGGTTATTGTTTTTGATATGGTCCGTAACTATCTGGAGGCGCTCGGTAATGAAGTGCGTTATCTGACCAACTTTACCGACGTGGATGACAAAATGATCCGTAAAGCGGAGGAAATGAATATTACTGTAGCGGAAGTTGCAGAAATGTTTATTAGTGCTTATCAGGAGGATCTGACCGGACTTGGCGTAAAGCCGGCAACCATGAATCCGCGTGTTACGGAAAGCATGGACATGATTATCGAGTTCATTAAGGAGCTTGAAGAGAAGGGCTATGCCTATGAGAACGGCGGAGATGTGTATTACCGCACCGGCAAGTTTGCTGATTACGGCAAGCTGTCCCGCCAGAATCTCGAGGAGCTGCATTTCGGCATCCGGATTGAAGTGGATTCCCGTAAAGAGAATCAGGAGGATTTTGTACTCTGGAAGGCAGCTAAGCCGGGTGAAGTGCATTGGCACAGTCCGTGGGGCAACGGGCGTCCGGGCTGGCATATCGAGTGCTCGGCTATGGTGCGCGAATACCTGGGTGAGACTATTGATATCCACGGAGGCGGGCAGGATCTGCAGTTCCCGCACCATGAATGCGAATGCGCACAGACGGAAGCCTTGACCGGCAAGCCATTGTCGAATTATTGGATGCACAACGGCTTCCTCAATATCGGTGAGGAGAAAATGTCGAAATCGCTGGGCAACGGTCTGCTTGTGAAGGACATCCGGGCACGCTTCAAAGCGGCTGCAATCCGTTACTTTATGCTCTCAAGCCATTACCGTAATCCGCTCAACTTCACAGAAGAGGCGTTATTATCTGCTGAAAAGAGTGCGGAACGGATCGCTCTTGCCGAGAGCAATGTGAAGCACCGTCTCGAGCTGGCTCCCGAAGGGGCAGATGGGGAAGCGAGTGCAGCTGTTGCTGAGCGGCTGGCCGCTATTATCAGCAGCTTCCATGCAAGAATGCAGGATGACTTCAACACGCCGGATGCTATCACTGCAGTATTCGACTGGGTAAGCCTGGCGAATCAGACGCTGGCCAAGACCGACGCCGCTTCTGCTGATTTTGCGGCGCTGCTGAAGACTTTTGGCGAAATGAATGCTGTACTCCGCCTGACACCTGAGGTTGAGGCCGAGGCTGCGACCGAAGAAATTGAGCGCCTGATTGCCGAACGTGCAGAAGCCCGCAAGAACAAGAACTGGGGCCGGTCCGATGAAATCCGTGATGAGCTTAACAGTCTCGGCATCCTGCTGGAGGATACTCCGCAGGGCATGCGGTGGCGGCGCAAATGAGCGGCGGGTTTAATATAGACGGGGCATGGTTCCCTTATGCACCTTCGCAGCCGGCCCGGCTGCTCTCGCCGATTGTGCTTGCTTATGCCGGTGATGCCATTTATGAAGTCGCCGTACGGCAATATTTGATTTCTCTGCCGAACCTGCGGCCGAATCACCTGCACCGCACAGCCACCGGGCTCGTCTCCGCCAAAGCACAGAGTACGATCCTTGCTTATCTGGAGCCGCAGCTGACCGATGAGGAGAAGGATGTTGCCCGCCAGGGGCGCAACGCCAAATCAGGTACAATTCCCAAGAATGCCGATGTGCTGGAATATCGCCATGCGACAGCTTTTGAATGCCTGATTGGACATTTATATTACACGGGACAGCAGACAAGAATTCAGGAGCTGGTCCATAGCAGTATTGAGTACATGATGAACCGGTCCAAGTGAGGCCGTGTACAGCTATAAAACAGGAGGCAACAACATGGAAGAAGTAAGGACGGAAGAGGAAATACTGGCCGGCAAGCATTCGGTGCTTGAAGCGCTGCGCGCTGGCCGTACACTGAATAAAATCTGGGTCGCTGAGACGGCGCAGAAGCATTTGACCGCGCCGATCATCGCGGAAGCGCGTAAAGCGGGGATCGTTATCCAGCATGTGGACAAGCGGAAGCTGGATCAGCTTGCACCCGGGGTGCAGCATCAGGGGGTTGTGGCGCAGGCAGCACCTTTTGCCTATAGCGAAGTGGAAGATATACTGGCTGCAGCCGCAGCCAAGGGTGAGCCTCCGTTTCTGATTTTGCTGGATGAAATTGAGGACCCGCATAATCTGGGCTCTATTCTCCGTACAGCAGACTGCACCGGGGTACATGGTGTAATTGTTCCGAAGCGCCGGTCTGCGCAAATTACTGCAACAGTCTCCAAAACCTCAGCGGGTGCGGTGGAATATGTTCCGGTTGCACGGGTCACTAATCTCGGCCAGACCATAGACCGGCTTAAGGAGCTTGGTGTCTGGGTGGTTGGCACTGATGTCGCCACCGATCAGAATCTGTATGAATCGGATATTTTCACAGGACCCGTAGCTGTCGTAATCGGTAATGAGAATAAAGGCATAGGCCGGCTGATCCGCGAAAAATGCGATGTGCTGCTCAAGCTTCCGATGGCCGGCAAGATCAACTCCCTGAATGCATCGGTTGCCGCCGGGGTTATTATGTATGAGGTGCTGCGCCGCCGGCATCAGCAGGGATAGCTATGGCTGACTGGCGCGATGTGCTGCTGGTGGATGGTTACAATATGATAGGCGGCTGGCCTGAGCTTGCGGCTCTTTCGCTGAACGGCATGCAGGAGGCGCGTGACCGTCTTCTGGATATGCTGGCTGATTATCAGGCATTCACCGGACGGCGCGTCATCGCCGTGTTCGATGCTTACCGTGTTCCGGGACTCGGACGGTCCTTTGTACAGGGGAAGGTTCAGGTGGTCTTCACCAAGGAGAAGGAGACAGCGGATGAATGCATCGAGCGGCTGGTAGGCGAATTCACCCACCGGCGCCGGCAGATCTATGTAGCGACAAGCGATTTTGTGGAGCAGCATGTGATTTTTGCCCAAGGCGCACTGCGCATTTCCGCCCGGGAACTGAAGGTGGAGATAGAAGAGAACCAGAAGCTGGTCAAAAAAGCGATAGAACCGGAAAGAATCAGTTCCAGACGCCATTCGCTGGAAGATAAACTCCCGCCGGATATGCGCAAGCGGCTTGATGACTGGCGCCGGCAGTGAATGTAACGCAGCCCAAAGCCTGAAATCCCAAAAATTGTTATAGAAGATTTTTTCTGGACAATATCTGGTTGACGTTGTAAGGTAACATAATATATACTGTTCCTATATTTTAGCGAAGTAACGATGTGTCTTGCGTTGCAGCCGGGGGGATTCTTGGTGAGTGTCGACCTCAAGGAAATAATGCTTTCCGAGTATGATTTCATAAGTGATGAAGAAATTGTCGAGATCTTCCGTGGTGGCGACAGTGGCGCATTGGAACACTTAATTAACAAGTACCGTAATTTCGTACGCGCTAAAGCCCGTTCTTATTTCTTGATCGGTGCTGACCGGGAAGATATTGTGCAGGAAGGCATGATTGGCCTGTATAAGGCAATCCGTGACTTCAAAGGTGACAAGCTCTCTTCATTCAAGGCGTTTGCCGAGCTTTGCATTACCCGCCAGATTATAACCGCGATTAAGACAGCTACCCGCCAGAAGCATATTCCGCTTAACTCCTACGTTTCCTTGGACAAGCCCATCTACGATGAGGATTCCGACCGGACATTGATGGATGTGATCTGCGGCACCCAGGTGCTGGATCCGGAAGAGCTGATTATCAACCAGGAGGAATTTATCGGACTGGAAGATAAGATGGCTGAAATTCTCAGCGATCTTGAGCGCAAGGTGCTGATGCTTTATCTGGACGGACGCTCCTATCAGGAGATTGCAGAGGACCTGAAGCGTCATGTGAAGTCTATTGACAACGCATTGCAGCGGGTCAAGCGGAAGCTGGAAAGATATCTGGAAGTGCGTGACAATTAATGATATAATGTTAATGAAAGGCTCGGACATCGAGTCTTTTTTTAGTGTTTTGATAGCTTCTGTATCTTCATTTGACGGGAATTTGGACGCTGACGGTTATAACAGGTTTACGCACAGTCGGAATGCTCCATAATGTATAGGGAATAACAGCGTTCAGCTTGAAAAAAGGCAGAACCAGGACAACACGCGGCGCACGATTACAAACCCGGAATTACCCAGCGCGATAGGGCAATTCTTTCGTTGACACAGACGTTGACATTATGCTAAAGTGTTTTAGGTAGGCCTAAATTCGCGGGTTTTTTTTAGGATCAATATTTGCGTCTTCTAATTTAACAGTTAGAAGTACGTCTTCGGGAGGTGCACATCATGCGGGTAATTATCACTTTGGCTTGTACAAGTTGCAAACAAAGAAACTATGCGACAACTAAAAACAAGCGAAATCACCCCGACCGCTTGGAGATGAAGAAATTTTGCAAGTTCTGTAACGAGCAAACTCCTCATCGCGAAACCAGATAGTCTTTGGAGGTGTAGTCGGCGTGAAACGTAGTTTCAAGTCTCTGTTTTCCTTTTTCACTGAGAGCTGGAGTGAACTTAAAAAAGTTCGCTGGCCTAGCCGTAAAGAGCTGAAGAACTATACAATGATCGTTCTCGGTACTATTGTAGTTGTCGCTGTTTACTTCTGGGTTCTGGACATCATTATTTCCGCTGCAATTGAAGCGATTATTTAGAGAGGTCCAAGGTGGCTTGGTATGGAAAAAAGATGGTATGTTGTTCATACCTATTCCGGGTATGAGAATAAGGTTAAGGCCAATTTGGAAAAACGCGTTGAGTCCATGGGCATGGAAGACAAAATATTCCGCGTTCTTGTTCCTATGGAAGAGGAATTGGTAAACAAAGACGGTAAGAAAAAAACCGTTATGCGTAAAGTTTACCCCGGTTATGTTTTGGTTGAAATGGTTCAGACTGATGATTCATGGTATGTTGTCCGCAATACGCCGGGCGTTACCGGATTTGTCGGTTCGACAGGTTCCGGCTCCAAGCCTACCGCTTTGCTTCCGGAAGAAGTTGAACAAATTCTGAAGCATATGGGCATGGTTGAACCTAAAGCGAAGATTGATTTCGAAATTAAGGAATCCGTACGTATTATGGTTGGGCCTTTTGCGAATTTCGTGGGCTCTGTGGAAGAAATTTTGGCCGACAAGAGCAAGATCAAAGTGCATGTCAACATGTTTGGACGGGAAACCCCGCTGGAGTTGGATTTCACTCAAGTGGAGAAAATATAACAGTGTCAAGGGTTTCTTGTGGGAGAACGCGATAAGCGTTCGAATACCACTATTTTTGCAAGGAGGTGTCACTCATGGCTAAAAAAGTTATTAAAATGGTGAAACTGCAGATTCCTGCAGGGAAAGCGAATCCAGCGCCTCCAGTAGGTCCGGCGTTAGGTCAAGCAGGTGTCAACATCATGGCATTCTGTAAGGAATTCAACGCTCGTACTGCTGACCAGGCTGGTCTGATCATCCCGGTTGAAATTACAGTGTTTGAAGACCGTTCCTTTACTTTCATCACTAAAACTCCTCCGGCTGCCGTTCTGCTTCGCATTGCTGCTAAAGTAGAAAAAGGATCCGGTGAACCAAACAAGAAAAAAGTAGCGAAGCTCGGCCGCGCAGCGGTTCGTGAAATCGCCGAAACAAAAATGCCTGACCTTAACGCTGCATCTGTTGAAGCTGCAATGCGTATGGTTGAAGGTACTGCCCGCTCGATGGGTATCACAATCGAAGACTAATATGTATTCGATGAACCGGTCATTCATGACCGCAATATGTGGGAGGAATTTCCGCTAACACCACAAAGGAGGAACATTTTCATGGCTAAACATGGTAAGAAATACCTGGAATCTGCTAAGCTGATCAACAGCGAAGCAACTTACGAGCCTTCAGAAGCTGTAGAGCTTGTGAAAAAGGCGGCAACTGCCAAATTCGACGAAACCGTTGAAGCAGCAGTTCGTCTGGGTGTAGACCCGCGTAAACAAGACCAAGCAGTTCGTGGTGTAGTTGTCCTGCCACACGGCACAGGCAAAACACAGCGCGTGCTTGTATTTGCAAAAGGTGAAAAAGCGAAGGAAGCGGAAGCTGCCGGTGCGGATTATGTTGGCGATCAGGACATGATCAACAAAATCCAACAGGGCTGGTTTGAATTCGATGTCTGCGTAGCTACACCTGATATGATGAGCGAAGTCGGTAAACTGGGTCGTCTGCTCGGTGGTAAGGGCCTTATGCCTAACCCTAAAGCAGGTACAGTTACTTTCGACGTTACCAAGGCTGTGCAAGAAATCAAAGCCGGTAAAATCGAATACCGTCTCGATAAAGCAGGTCAAATTCACGCGCCTATCGGCAAAGTGTCCTTTGCTCCTGAACAATTGAACGAAAATCTTAAAGCTCTTATGGACGCTCTGAACCGTGCGAAACCAGCTGCTGCTAAAGGTGTATACCTTAAAGGCATCGCAATTTCGTCCACTATGGGACCTAGCGCTCGTGTAAATGCAGCTGCTTTCAGATAATTAGGGGTTGACTCTTCGAGTCATCTTTGATAATCTATAACAGTTGTGAACTTTAAGGTGATCATTCTTGAACTTGAATATGCTTACCGTAGACAGTAGGTGCCGTAAGGCTTAATTCCCTACCGAGGTGTTGTGATAGAAATAAGAAGTGCCGGGCGCTGCCTGAGTTATCTTCCTTTTATCAAGCCTTCGTGATTCTGCGGAGGCTTTTCTGATGCCTGCGTAGGAACGGCGGGGATTTTTCGGAAAAGACGCCGTCACATAAATTTTCAGGAGGTGTATACAATTGGCAAATGCAAAAGTAATCCAAGCTAAACAGGATGCGGTTGATGTTGTTACCGGCAAACTGCAGAACAGTATCTCTACTGTTGTTGCGGACTACCGCGGATTGAACGTTGCCCAGGTAACTGAACTGCGTAAGCAGCTTCGTGAAGCTGGCGTTGACTTTCAAGTTCTGAAAAACTCATTGGTGCGTCGTGCGACTGCAGCTGCTGAGCTGACTGAACTGGATGCAGTTCTAACTGGCCCTACAGCAGTAGCATTCAGTGAAACTGATGCGGTAGTAGCAGCCAAGATTTTGAACGACTTCGCTAAGAAGAATGATGCTCTGAAACTGAAGGGCGGCGTTGTTGAAGGCAAAGTTATCGATGCGGACCAACTGAAAGCACTGGCAGAACTTCCTTCCCGCGAAGGTTTGCTCTCCATGCTGCTTAGCGTGCTTCAAGCTCCAATGCGCAACTTCGCGCTTGCAGTTAAAGCTGTTGCTGAGAAGGAAGAACAAAGCGCGTAAGCCTTTGATTCTAGTCTCGTAATCAAGAACACAAACAAATTTAAATATAAAATGGAGGTTCAATCATGAGCAAAGAAACAATCTTAGAAGAAATTAAAGGCATGAGCGTACTGGAACTGAACGAACTGGTTAAAGCAATCGAAGAAGAATTCGGTGTAACTGCAGCAGCTCCAGTAGCTGTTGGCGGTGCAGCTGCAGCAGTAGAAGAAGAGCAATCCGAATTCGACGTAATCCTGACAAGCGCTGGCGCTTCCAAGATCAACGTTATCAAGATCGTTCGCGAAATCACAGGCCTGGGCTTGAAAGAAGCTAAAGACCTGGTAGACAACGCTCCTAAGCCAATCAAAGAAAAAGTAAGCAAAGAAGAAGCCGATGCTACCAAAGCAAAATTGGAAGAAGCAGGCGCTGGCGTAGAAGTGAAGTAATTCGCTTCCATAAGGTAATGCCCCGGGAGGGAGCGATTCATCCCGGTTTATGCAACCCCCTTGAACTTGTTCAAGGGGGTTGCTGTATAAAGACATCTTTACGGAATTGAAAGGGAGGATCCTATGTCGCAGCATTATTACTCACAGCAGCCGGATGCACGTCATGACAGACGGACAATCAATACGGTGCTGAGGGGAAAAAACCTCCGATTTACCAGCGATGCCGGTGTTTTCTCCAAAGGAGATATCGACCATGGAAGCCGTGTTCTGATTGAAGCAATGGAAATTGCAGAGGGGGCAGCAGTTCTCGATGTGGGCTGCGGATATGGCCCTATTGGAATCAGCGCAGCACTTCTTGCTCCTAAAGGTCATGTCACAATGATTGATATTAATAGCCGTGCGGTAGAGCTTGCCCGTGAGAATGCTGTTAATAATGGGGTGAAGAACGTTACGGTAAAAGAAAGTGATGTGCTGTCTGCTGTTCAGGGGCAGAAATTCGATGTGATTCTGACGAATCCTCCGATCCGGGCAGGCAAAGCGGTAGTGCATCACATTTTTGAACAGGCATTTGAGCATTTAAATGAGGGCGGGACACTGTGGATTGTGATTCAGAAGAAGCAGGGTGCACCTTCAGCGGCAGCTAAGCTGGAAAGCTTGTTTACGGATGTTGAAGAAGTGGGGAAAGACAAAGGCTACCGCATTATTAAAGCACAGAAAACTGTCAATTAAATGTTGACATGCGCTTTTGATAGTGGTATTATTATAAAATGTCAGTATTAACCTAGGCTCCATGTCTTTAGTTTGCTGAAATGTCAAGTAATATATTGTCCCCGGCAAGCGCAAGCCGTTAGGCAAGTTTGTGCGAATTCAGTTCTCTATGTTACTGTCACGGCGATGTCCGCCGGGATAATAGGTAATAGCGCATAAACTGTTGCTTGGTGACGTATAATATGTACGTTTTGGGCAAATCTACTGGATAAGGAGTATTTTGGCCATGGATAGATGCGCTCTTTTTTCGAAAGATTTCGATAAGGGCTTTTCTTTATTTATGGTCGAATCCTTGTGTTATGGTTCCATTATACGGGTCCAAACAAGGGTTCGCAATCAATTTTTAAGTGAGTAGACATGAGGGGTGAGTAAAGTTGGCAGGACATCTTGTTCAGTATGGTCGACGCACTCGGCGGAGCTATGCGAGAATTAACGAGGTACTCGAGGTCCCGAACCTGATCGAGATCCAACAAAAATCTTATGATTGGTTTTTGGAGGAAGGATTGCGGGAAATGTTCCAGGACATCTCGCCGATCCAGGATTTTACGGGTAATTTGGTACTGGAGTTCATTGATTACAGCCTGGGTGAACCGAAGTATACGGTTGACGACGCTAAAGAGCGGGACGTAACATATGCGGCTCCTCTGCGGGTGAAGGTACGGCTCATTAATAAGGAGACCGGTGAGGTCAAAGAGCAGGAAGTGTTCATGGGAGATTTCCCGCTGATGACGGAGACCGGCACTTTTATTATCAATGGTGCGGAACGGGTTATTGTCAGCCAGTTGGTTCGCTCTCCTAGCGTCTATTTCAGCACAAAAGTGGATAAAAACGGCAAAAAAACCTACACCGCCACAGTGATTCCTAACCGCGGAGCCTGGCTGGAGCTTGAAACGGATGCTAAAGACATCATGTATGTCCGCATCGACCGTACTCGCAAAATTCCGGTTACCGTGCTTCTGCGTGCTCTTGGTTTCGGTAGCGATGCCGAGATTCTGGAATTGCTTGGTAATGATGAATATATTCGCAATACGCTGGATAAAGACAACACGGACTCTACGGAAAAAGCGCTTATCGAAATTTATGAGCGGCTCCGTCCGGGCGAACCTCCGACACTTGACAATGCCAAGAGCCTTTTGGTCGCACGCTTCTTTGATCCAAAGCGCTATGATCTGGCCAATGTCGGCCGCTACAAAATCAACAAAAAGCTGCACATCAAGAACCGTCTGTTCAATCAGCGTCTGGCCCAGCCGCTCGTTGATGAAGCTACAGGCGAGATTCTGGCAGAATCCGGTCAAATGGTTGACCGCCGTCTGCTTGATGAGCTGATTCCTTATTTCGAAAAAAATGTTGCTGCCAAGAACTACCGTGTAACAGGCGGAGTTATGGACAGCTTGGATATTCCTCTACAGACGATCGACGTATTCTCGCCGATTGAAGAAGGCCGGGTTATCAAGCTTATTGCCAACGGCAACATCGACAAGTCGGTCAAGCATATTACCCAGGCTGATATTATCTCCTCGATCAGCTACTTTATTAATTTGCTGCACGGTATCGGTAACACGGATGATATCGACCACTTGGGTAACCGTCGTCTGCGCTCCGTGGGTGAACTGCTGCAGAACCAGTTCCGTATCGGTCTGTCCCGTATGGAACGCGTAGTGCGCGAGAGAATGTCCATTCAGGATGCCAATGCGATTACACCGCAGGCTCTGATCAACATACGTCCCGTTATTGCGTCCATTAAAGAGTTCTTCGGAAGTTCGCAGCTGTCCCAGTTTATGGACCAGACGAACCCGCTTGCTGAGCTTACGCACAAACGCCGTCTATCGGCACTCGGACCCGGCGGTCTGACCCGTGAACGCGCTGGCTTTGAAGTCCGCGACGTACACCACAGTCACTATGGCCGTATGTGTCCAATCGAAACACCGGAAGGTCCGAATATCGGTCTGATCAACTCCTTGTCTACCTTTGCCCGCATCAATGAGTATGGCTTCATTGAAGCTCCGTACCGTTGGGTGGATCCTAAGACAGGCAAGGTTACCGAGCAGATTGATTATCTGACTGCCGATGAAGAAGATAACTATGTCGTAGCCCAGGCTAATGTACTGATCGATGAGGACGGTACGTTCAAGGAAGATATGGTTATCGTCCGTTATAACAAAGACTCCGACAACATTACTACAATGCCTAGTAATCGCGTTGACTACATGGACGTTTCACCAAAACAGGTTGTATCGGTCGCTACGGCGCTCATTCCGTTCCTAGAGAACGATGACTCCAACCGCGCACTGATGGGATCGAACATGCAGCGCCAGGCCGTTCCGCTTCTGATTCCGAAAGCACCACTTGTAGGTACAGGGATGGAACATAAATCCGCTAAAGACTCAGGCGTATGTATTGTTTCCAAGTATGACGGTATCATTGAACGTTCCTCAGCTAATGAAATTTGGCTGCGCCGTGTAGAAGCTGTTGACGGCAAGGAAGTTAAAGGCGATATCGTTAAATATAAATTACACAAATTTATGCGTTCGAACCAAGGTACCTGCATTAATCAGCGTCCGCTTGCTAAAAGAGGGGACATTGTTAAGAAGGGTGACATCCTGGCAGACGGTCCTTCCACTGAAATGGGTGAATTGGCCCTGGGCCGCAACGTAGTTGTTGCGTTCATGACATGGGAAGGTTATAACTACGAGGATGCGATCCTGCTGAGTGAGAAGCTCGTTAAGGAAGATGTATATACTTCGATTCACATCGAGGAATACGAATCCGAAGCCCGCGACACGAAGCTGGGACCTGAAGAAATTACCCGTGATATTCCTAACGTGGGTGAAGAGGCTCTGCGCAATCTCGACGAGCGCGGTATTATCCGCATCGGTGCCGAGATCAATGCCGGTGACATTCTCGTTGGTAAAGTTACTCCTAAGGGCGTAACAGAGCTGACAGCTGAAGAGCGGCTGCTGCATGCGATCTTCGGTGAGAAGGCCCGTGAAGTGCGTGACACCTCGCTGCGCGTTCCTCACGGCAGTGACGGTATTATCGTTGATGTTAAGGTCTTCACCCGTGAGAACGGCGATGAGCTGCCTCCTGGCGTGAATCAGCTGGTCCGCGTCTATATCGCCCAGAAGCGTAAGATTTCTGAGGGTGACAAGATGGCGGGACGTCACGGTAACAAGGGTGTCGTTGCCCGTATCCTGCCTGAAGAGGATATGCCGTTCCTTCCGGACGGTACTCCGGTACAGGTAGTACTGAACCCGCTGGGCGTACCTTCCCGTATGAACATCGGACAGGTGCTTGAGGTTCATATCGGTATGGCGGCACTGCAGCTCGGTATTCACGTAGCTACGCCGGTATTCGACGGTGCCCGCGAGAATGACGTGTTTGACACTATGGAAGAAGCAGGCATGCAGCGCAACGGTAAGACTGTGCTATATGACGGCCGTACAGGCGAGCGCTTTGAGCGTGAAGTTACTGTCGGCGTCATGCACATGATCAAGCTGGCGCACATGGTTGATGATAAAATCCATGCCCGTTCCACAGGACCTTACTCCCTCGTTACGCAGCAGCCGCTCGGCGGTAAAGCGCAATTCGGCGGACAGCGGTTCGGGGAAATGGAAGTATGGGCGCTTGAAGCATACGGTGCCGCATATACACTGCAGGAAATCTTAACCGTGAAGTCCGATGACGTGGTCGGCCGTGTGAAAACATACGAATCGATCGTCAAAGGTGAAAATGTTCCAGAACCGGGTGTTCCGGAATCGTTCAAGGTACTCATCAAGGAGCTGCAGTCGCTTGGTATGGATGTCAAAATCCTCAGCGGCGATGAGCAGGAGATCGAGATGAAGGAACTGGATGATGAAGATGAGACGTCAGGCGACAAGCTGAGCCTCAATTTGGAGGGTGCAGAAGTCGGCGCCGATTAATCCGTAGTCAAGATATACATTTATTAAAAGGACCGTGCCCTCTTTTGATTTAACTGTCAAGGGAGGGCCAACGGTACTAAATCAGGATATAGGTTAAGGAGGGTTGCTCCTTGTTGGACGTTAACAATTTTGAATTTATGAAAATCGGGCTTGCTTCTCCGGAAAAAATTCGTTCTTGGTCCCGCGGAGAAGTAAAAAAACCGGAAACCATCAACTACCGTACGCTAAAACCGGAAAAAGAAGGCTTGTTCTGCGAGCGTATTTTTGGACCGCAAAAAGACTGGGAATGTCACTGTGGTAAATACAAACGCGTCCGTTATAAGGGCGTTGTCTGCGACCGCTGCGGCGTGGAAGTTACCCGCGCTAAAGTGCGCCGCGAACGTATGGGCCATATCGAGCTGGCAGCTCCGGTATCTCATATCTGGTACTTCAAAGGTATTCCAAGCCGTATGGGTCTGGCTCTGGACATGTCCCCAAGATCTCTGGAAGAGATTATCTACTTCGCGTCCTATGTTGTAACGGATCCGGGTGAAACACCGCTGGAGAAGAAGCAGCTTCTGTCCGAAAAAGAATACCGCAGCTACCGTGAAAAATACGGCTACGGGTTCCAGGCAGGCATGGGTGCTGAAGCAGTCAAAAAACTTCTTCAGGATATCGATATCGATAAAGAATTGGAATTCCTCAAGGAAGAGCTGCGCACGGCACAAGGCCAGCGCCGCAACCGGGCGATCAAACGCCTAGAAGTTATTGAGGCCTTCCGTAACTCCGGCAACAAACCTGATTGGATGATCATGGATGTGCTTCCGGTTATTCCTCCGGAGCTTCGCCCGATGGTTCAACTGGATGGCGGCCGTTTTGCTACGTCTGACCTTAATGACCTGTACCGCCGCGTAATCAACCGCAACAACCGTCTTAAGAGACTGCTTGATCTCGGCGCTCCTGATATCATCGTGCAGAATGAGAAACGGATGCTTCAGGAAGCTGTCGATGCTCTGATCGACAACGGCCGCCGCGGCCGTCCTGTAACAGGTCCTGGTAACCGTCCGCTCAAATCGCTCAGCCATATGCTGAAAGGTAAACAGGGCCGTTTCCGCCAGAACTTGCTCGGTAAGCGTGTTGACTACTCCGGACGTTCTGTTATCGTTGTAGGACCTTATCTGAAGATGTACCAATGCGGTCTTCCGAAGAAAATGGCTCTGGAGCTCTTCAAGCCGTTCGTAATGAAAGAACTGGTTAACAAAGGTCTCGCCCATAACATCAAGAGTGCGAAGCGCAAGGTTGAACGCGTAAGCCCTGAAGTATGGGATGTCCTTGAAGAAGTAATCAGAGAGCATCCGGTTCTTCTGAACCGTGCCCCTACGCTGCACAGACTCGGTATCCAGGCATTTGAACCGATTCTGGTAGAAGGCCATGCTATCCGTCTTCACCCGCTCGTATGTACGGCTTACAATGCCGACTTTGACGGTGACCAGATGGCGGTGCACGTTCCTCTGTCAGCTGAAGCCCAGGCTGAAGCACGTCTCCTGATGCTTGCATCCGGTAATATCCTTAACCCTAAGGATGGTAAGCCGGTTGTTACTCCTTCCCAGGATATGGTCTTGGGTACATTCTACCTGACTATGGACAACAAGGAAGAAAAAGGCACAGGTATGATCCTGCGTAATGTGAATGAGGCTGTATCAGCTTATCAGCGCGGAACAGCAGGTCTGCATGCACGTGTGGCTATTCCTGTTAAAGCACTGGGTAAAACCAACTTTACAGAAGAGCAGCAAAACGCAATGCTGATTACAACAATCGGTAAAATTATCTTCAATGAAATTTATCCGAGCAGTTTCCCATATATCAACGAAGCTACCAAAGCGAACCTGCTGCAGGGAACACCTGAGAAATACTTCATCTACGAAAAAGGCGCCGATATCCGTGAACGCATCATGAGTGCTGAGGATGCAAGTGCTGTAGGTAAAGAATATCTCGGTCTGATTATTGCACGCTGCTTCGAGACCTACCACACAACCAAAACATCTATGATTCTTGACAAGATCAAACAGCTGGGATTCACGTATTCCACACGTTCCGGTGTAACAGTTGCCGTATCAGACGTTGTAGTACCTGATGAAAAGACTAAGATCCTTGAAGAGTCAGATGCTAAGGTTAATGTGGTTGCCAACCAGTACCGTCGTGGTCTGATCACCAATGACGAGCGTTATGACCGTGTTATTGAAATCTGGTCGAAGACTAAGGATGAACTTACGAACATCCTGCTGAAGTCGATGGACCGTTTCAACTCGATCATGCTCATGGTTGATTCCAAGGCGCGCGGTAACAAATCGCAGATCACCCAGCTGGGCGGTATGCGCGGACTGATGGCGACACCATCCGGCCGTATCTTCGAATTGCCGATTAAAGCGAACTTCCGTGAAGGTCTGACCGTCCTCGAGTACTTTATCTCGACGCACGGAGCGCGTAAAGGTCTGGCCGATACAGCGCTGCGTACAGCGGATTCCGGTTACCTGACCCGCCGTCTCGTAGACGTGGCCCAGGACGTTATCGTGCGTGAAGAGGATTGCGGTACGGATAAAGGCTTCACCGTAAGCCGTATCCAGGATGGTAAGGAAGTTATCGAGGATCTGTACGACCGTATTGAAGGCCGTTATTCCTTCGAAACAGTCCGTCATCCGGAAACCAAGGAAATCATCGTTCACCGTAACGATCTGATTGACTCTGATAAGGCTGAAGAGATTGTTAATGCAGGCGTAACCAAGCTGCAAATCCGTTCTGTACTGAGCTGCCGTGCCCGTCACGGGGTCTGCAAAAAATGCTACGGACGTAACCTGGCAACAGGTAAATTCGTGGAAATCGGTGAAGCTGTAGGTATTATTGCCGCACAATCCATCGGTGAGCCGGGAACCCAGCTTACCATGCGTACGTTCCATACCGGGGGTGTTGCCGGTGATGACATCACGCAAGGTTTGCCGCGTATCCAGGAGCTCTTTGAGGCCCGTAACCCTAAAGGTCAGGCTACAATCAGTGAGATTGACGGGGTAATTAAGGAAATCCGCGAAACGAAGGACCGCCGTGAAATCGAGGTTCAAGGTGAAGCTGAATCCAAAACTTATTCCATCACTTACGGTTCACGTCTGCGTGTCAGCGAAGGCCAGGAGATTGAAGCCGGGGATGAGCTGACTGACGGTTCTATTGACCCTAAAGAAATGCTGCGCATTAAGGGTATCCGCGGGGTGCAGAACTACATTCTGCAGGAAGTCCAACGCGTATATCGTAACCAGGGCGTAGAAATTAACGATAAGCACATTGAAGTTATGATTAAGCAGATGCTGCGCAAAATCCGTATTATCGACGCCGGAGAGACTACTCTTCTTCCGGGTGCCTTTGCGGATATTCAGGAATTTGAAGCAGCCAACAAGGAAGCTATTCTTTCAGGTAAGGAGCCGGCAGTTGCCAAACCGGTATTGCTCGGTATTACCAAGGCTTCCCTGGAGACGGATTCCTTCCTGTCTGCAGCATCCTTCCAAGAAACTACCCGCGTCCTGACCGATGCAGCAATTAAGGGTAAAGTGGATAAGCTTCTTGGACTGAAAGAAAATGTTATCATCGGTAAGCTGATTCCTGCCGGAACAGGTATGAACCGTTACCGTAATGTGAAGCTGAATGATCCGAATGAAGAGAGCGAGCAAGAAGCTCAAGAAGCGGTTCCAGCCGAATAATGAAATTATCATGGCAAGCAGATTCCGCGCCGCGGGCTTAATCATCCGCGGCGCGGCTGCCTGTTGTGAAATTCAATAAAATTATTACTGATTTGCTTGACTTCATCTTCTGATAATGCTAATATGTCTAAGGTGCGTGAGTGGCCTTGTTATTCTTCTTCATTGGAGGTAATGATATTATGACTGATGACAGAGGATTACAAGATGCTCAGGTCAAGATCGGTACCAAACAAACCGTCAAAGCGGTGGAATTGGGCCAGGCCGCAGAAGTCTATGTGGCAGAGGACGGAGATCAACGGATTACTTCCAGAATTATTATGCTTTGCAACAAACAAGGTGTTAAGATCACTTATGTAGATACAATGCTGAATTTGGGCAAGGCCTGTGGTATCGAAGTTGGTGCTGCTATGGCAGCCGTCTTAAAACAATAGCACGAAAGATGTTTTTGTACCGGGGTGTACTTCGGCAGCAAAGACTTTTCATTTGTCTTTTTATGAACCGCCTGGGTCTGTGGACTTAAAGTTCGTAAATGGATTACTATTTCAGGAAGGGGGTGGCACAACAAATGCCAACTATCAATCAACTGGTTCGTAAGGGCCGTCAAGCCAAAATCGAGAAATCGAAGTCTCCCGCTCTTCAAAAAGGGTTCAACGCCCTCAAGCGTGAGAGTACAAATTTGAGCGCTCCGCAGAAACGCGGTGTCTGCACTCGTGTAGGTACAATGACACCACGTAAACCAAACTCCGCACTTCGTAAGTATGCCCGTGTTCGTTTGACGAACCGTCTTGAGGTGACTGCTTACATTCCGGGTATCGGACACAACCTTCAAGAGCACAGCGTAGTATTGCTGCGCGGAGGTAAAGTTAAGGACCTTGCGGGAGTTCGTTATCACATCGTTCGCGGCGCTCTGGATACAGCAGGCGTAGCTAATCGTATGCAGGCTCGCTCCAAGTATGGTGCGAAACGTCCTAAGGTTAAGAAATAAGATTGCAATTCCTGAATAATAAACATTTAAGAAAGGGGGATATCCATGCCACGCAAAGGTCCAGTTACTAAGAGAGATGTATTGCCAGATCCATTGTATAATAGCAAGTTGGTTACTCGTTTGATCAACCGCATTATGCTGGGTGGTAAAAGAGGTGTCGCTCAAAGCATTCTGTACAATTCGTTTAAATTGATCCAAGAACGTACTGGTAAAGAACCGATGGAAGTTTTCGAAGCTGCCATCAAGAATATCATGCCAGTTCTGGAAGTTAAGGCTCGCCGTGTCGGCGGTGCTAACTACCAGGTACCTATCGAGGTTAAACCTGAGAGACGTACTGCTCTGGGATTACGTTGGCTCGTAAACTACTCACGCAACCGCGGTGAGAAGACTATGGAAGAGCGTTTGGCGGCTGAGATTATCGATGCTTCCAACAACACAGGCGCTTCTGTTAAGAAACGCGAAGATACACACAAAATGGCTGAAGCGAACAAAGCGTTTGCTCACTACCGCTGGTAGGATCATAGCTGTTAAAATAACTTATATTTTGAAGGGAGACCCAATTCCATGGCAAGAGAGTTCTCCTTAAAAAATACACGTAATATCGGGATCATGGCGCATATTGATGCTGGTAAAACTACTACCACTGAGCGGATTCTTTTCTATACAGGCCGTACGCACAAAATCGGTGAAGTTCACGAGGGTGCAGCTACAATGGACTGGATGGAACAAGAACAAGAGCGCGGAATTACGATTACTTCCGCTGCTACAACTGCTTCTTGGAAGGGTCACCGCATCAATATCATTGATACTCCAGGACACGTTGACTTCACAGTTGAAGTTGAACGTTCCCTACGTGTATTGGATGGAGCAGTTGGTGTTTTCAGTGCGAAAGAAGGCGTTGAGCCTCAGTCTGAAACTGTATGGAGACAGGCTGACCGGTACGGCGTACCTCGTATCGCATATGTAAACAAAATGGATATCATCGGTGCGGACTTCCTTAACGTTGTTGAGAGCATGCGTGATCGCCTGCAAGCCAATGCAGTTGCAATTCAACTGCCAATTGGCGCTGAGAACGACTTCGTTGGTATCATTGACCTGGTTGAGCAAAAAGCTCACATCTTCAAAGATGATCTGGGCCAAAACATCGAAGTAACGGAAATTCCGGCTGACTATCTGGAACAAGTTGAGACTCTGCGTCTTGAGCTGATCGAAAAGGTTGCAGAACTTGACGAAGATCTGACTATGAAGTACCTGGAAGGTGAAGAAATTACAGTTGAAGAGATCAAAGCTGCTCTGCGCAAAGGCGTAGTAGAAGTTAAAATCTTCCCTGTAATCGTTGGATCCTCCTACCGCAATAAGGGCGTTCAGCTGATGATGGACGCTGTCGTTGATTACTTGCCATCCCCAGTAGATGTACCGGCTATTCAAGGTCATCTGGATGACGGAACTGAAGCGGTTCGTCACTCTTCGGACGAAGAACCATTCTCAGCACTGGCATTTAAAATCATGACTGACCCTTATGTTGGTAAACTCACGTTCTTCCGTGTATACTCCGGTGTCCTGGAATCCGGTTCTTACGTAGTTAACGCTACTAAGGGCAAACGTGAGCGTATCGGCCGTATTCTGCAGATGCATGCTAACAGCCGTCAAGAAATCTCCATCGTTTACGCTGGTGATATCGCAGCAGCTGTTGGTCTGAAGGACACAAGTACTGGCGATACCCTTTGCGATGAGAAGCACCCGGTAATCCTGGAATCCATGAACTTCCCTGATCCGGTTATCGAAATCGCAGTTGAACCAAAAACCAAAGCCGACCAAGATAAATTGGGCGTTGCTCTCGGTAAGCTGACTGAAGAGGATCCAACTCTTCGTGCGCATACTGATGAAGAAACTGGCCAAACCATCCTGGCAGGTATGGGTGAGCTTCACCTTGACATTATCATCGACCGTATGCGCCGCGAATTCAAAGTAGAAACCAACGTGGGTAAACCACAGGTTGCTTACCGCGAAACATTCAAAGCACCAGCACGTGTTGAAGGTAAATTCGTTCGCCAGTCCGGCGGTCGCGGTCAGTATGGTCACGTATGGGTTGAATTCGAACCTCTCGAGCCGGGTACTGGCAGCCAATTCGAAAGTAAAGTTGTCGGTGGTTCTGTACCAAGAGAATACATCGCTCCTGCACTTGCCGGTATTGAAGAGCAAATGAAAAACGGCGTTATCGCAGGCTTCCCGCTTGTGGACGTTAAGGCAACCATCGTTGATGGTTCATACCATGATGTTGACTCCAACGAAATGGCATTTAAAATTGCCGGATCGATGGCGCTCAAAGCAGCTAAAGACAAGTGTAAGCCTGCTCTGCTTGAGCCAATCATGAAAGTGGAAGTAACTGTTCCTGAGGAATACATGGGCGATGTTATGGGTATGCTGAACTCCCGTCGCGGCAGAATCGAAGGTATGGATTCCCGTGGTGGTGCTCAAATTATCCGTGCTAAGGTGCCTTTGTCCGAAATGTTCGGATACTCCACAACTCTCCGTTCCGGTACTCAAGGACGTGGCGTATTCTCAATGGAGCTTTCTCACTATGAGGAAGTACCTAAATCCATTGCTGAAGAAATCATTTCCAAGAACAAGGGTGGAGAATAGTCACCATTTTTAACTTGCCGTCCGGATATTACACTTAAGTCATCATAGAATTGCATATAGGCGGACGGCTCAAATATAAGGACCCCACATTAAAGGAGGAACTGTTCAAATGGCAAAGGCAAAGTTTGAACGTAACAAACCACACGTTAACATCGGTACTATCGGTCACGTCGACCATGGTAAAACGACTCTTACTGCAGCAATCACTATTGTATTGTCCAAAAAATACGGCGGTGCTGCTGTAGCTTTCGACCAAATCGATAAAGCTCCAGAAGAGCGCGAACGTGGTATCACTATCTCCACAGCTCACGTTGAATATGAAACTCCTAACCGTCACTACGCACACGTAGACTGCCCTGGACACGCCGACTATGTTAAAAACATGATCACTGGCGCAGCGCAGATGGACGGAGCAATCCTGGTTGTATCCGCAGCTGACGGCCCAATGCCACAGACTCGCGAGCACATCCTGCTCTCCCGTCAGGTAGGCGTTCCTTACATTGTTGTATTCCTGAACAAATGCGACATGGTTGAAGACGAAGAGCTCTTGGAACTGGTTGAAATGGAAGTTCGCGACCTTCTGAGCGAATACGACTTCCCAGGCGATGACACTCCAATCGTTCGTGGTTCTGCTCGTGAAGCTCTGCAGAACCCTGAAGGTGAGTGGGCTAACAAGATTGTTGAAATGTTCGAAACTATCGACACTTACATCCCACTTCCAGAACGTGCAACTGACAAGCCTTTCTTGATGCCTGTCGAGGACGTATTCTCCATCACTGGCCGCGGTACCGTGGCAACTGGCCGCGTAGAACGCGGAACAGTTAAAGTCGGAGAAGAAATCGAAATCGTTGGTATTCACGAAGAAACTAAGAAATCAGTAGTAACGGGCGTAGAAATGTTCCGTAAATTGCTGGATTCCGCTCAAGCTGGCGACAACATCGGCGCACTGCTGCGTGGTGTTGACCGTAACAACATCGAGCGCGGTCAAGTATTGGCTAAGCCAAACTCCGTTAAGCCACACACTGAGTTCAGTGCTCAGATCTACGTTCTGACTAAAGAAGAAGGCGGACGTCACAAACCATTCTTCACTGGTTACCGTCCACAGTTCTACTTCCGTACAACTGACGTAACTGGTATCATCAACCTGCCAGAAGGTACTGAAATGGTTATGCCTGGTGATAACATCACTGTAACCGTACAACTGATCTCCCCAATCGCGATTGAAGAAGGTACTAAATTCTCCATTCGTGAAGGCGGACGTACAGTTGGTGCAGGTAGCGTAGCTACAATCACTAAGTAATTCGGCACTATCCATTAGGATAGTTCGATTATAAGAGCAGGAGTTCTTCTTCGGAAGAGCTCCTGCTTTTTTACATAACAAAAACCCTATCCACAGGAGAGTTCTCCTGCAGATAGAGTTTACATCCGGGTTATAGCGATATTTAAATTTCTTTAGCGTATGCTGCGCTCGGAAGCTTTGATATTACAACATGGAGACTGGCCGGAGTGGTTCCGCTGTTACGATAAGCAAAAACCTCATCATCCGCAATGTGGATAACTTCACCCTCAGCAAATTCCTCGTCAGCATCATTTACAGTAATGGTGCCCTTTCCTTGGAGAGCATAAATGTACACATCTGCTCCGGGATGAGTGTGCGCCGGAAGCTTTTGACCTGGCATAAAATTAAGCACGAACACTATACTGTCTCCCTTTTGAAACAGCACCTTTTTCGTAAAACGCTCCTCCAGATGTTGAATAGCTTCGCTAATATTTTTCTTTTCCATAGTAATCTCCTGCTTTCTCTTGATTTTCCCCTTAGGGTTACAGCTTTACTTCATACTCACAATACTCATCACCGGTGGCATTACACTTAATTTCTCTTACGCTTACCCTGCGGCCAAACAGTTTAGTCAACGCTCCCTCCAGGATGGCACCTTCTAAATCACAAATCATTTTCTCTTCTTCCAGTGTCGGCAGGCCTTTACAGAAGCAATCCTCAACAGCAATATTCATCCTGTGCTCATCCGAATAGACAATCCGCGGAATACCGATTTTCAGCTCCTCAAAAAGTGCCAGCAGCTCATCCACACTAGTAACCGGAAGGCTCTCACCGATTTTTCTTCCTACAGTTAGCGTTGTACCTTTACCGCCCATAGGTAGACCCTGGTTCATGCCAATCAGTCTTATCGTACGGAACAGCTCCAGCGGCACCATATTGCCAAGCCTGGCTCTGTCCATCTTCCGCATATCTCCAAAAGTATACTGCTGCATAGCTGTCCATCTCCTCTATCATCTCTCTACCTCTATTATGAAGCGAAGGAACGGCATAATCCTTGATACAGATCAAGTTTTCAAGATTATTGTGCGCGGGGTCACCGGGAAGTTGGCATAATCCTGATATGTTGGCATAAGGCAGTCAGGAAGGAACGATGCATAATGAAATGTAATACATGCCATAAGGACTCCTGTGTCCGTCAGGTACCGGTTTTTGTTGCTTTGCCTGATCAGGAGCTGCATAAGGTAGAGTCGATCATTGAGTCTGAGTTCTATGGAAAAGGAAACGTGGTGTTCAGAGAAGGAGAGCAGTCAGACTCCTTATTTGTTGTCAATAATGGGCTGATAAAGCTAACCCAGACCAGCATAGAGGGGAAGCAGCATATACTCCGTTTTCTTTTTCCTGGAGATTACTTTGGCCAGTTTGCCCTGCTTCATAATAAACAGCATTACGCTACAGCCGAAGTGGTGGAAAGCGGATATATTTGCCGGATGCGGCGTGAAGATTTTATGCCTTTGATAGCAAGTAATGCCGGCCTGGCCTTCAGCTTCCTGAAGTCCGTTAGTGAGCAGCTGCAGCAGGCCGATGAGCTGGCAGGAGCACTGCATATTTTTGAGGCGGAAAAACGGCTGGCCCGGCTGCTGCTGCATCTATATGCCAAACAATCACTGTCGACAGGCGGGGGAGAGGGGCAACCAATGCTTCATCTGCCGGCTGCCAAAAAAGAGTTCGCAGCGATGATCGGTACGACGCCTGAAACACTCAGCCGTAAGCTGAACCAGCTCGAGCGGATGAAGCTAATTCAAGTAAACAACCGGAGCGTAACCATTTTGGATCTATTAGCACTATCGCAGATTGCTGAAATCACCAGCTAGAACATATGTTCTTGTTGGAGATTTGATGACCATATACTATGATCAATCAATGCTACACTTTATTCGACAAAATAAGACACAATTCTATCCAATACTGCGGTTTATACAACATTATTCTACAAAATAATACTTAAAATTCTTTACAATTATCTCTCTCGTAGGTTAGAATATTGCTATATTTGCAATGCTAATTTTTAGAAATTCAGGGAGAGTGGAAGTATGGGGAAGTGTCCTTTTTCATTTATGCATGGCATTCAATTACGCAAGACTAACGAGGAATCTCCCGACGCGCACTCCAAGGACAGCGAGCTTAATGCACCCATTGCCACGACAGCTTTTCATACCCTGAACGGGCATGATGAGCTGAACGAACAGATGCGAATGATTGACCTTACTGAGGAAGATTTAAACCTTTTACGCTTGATGAAGCCTACGGTGGAACGTGAAATCGACTACATTACCGACCAGTTCTACAATACTGTACTCGGTGTAGATAAGCTTGAGAGGATCATACTTGAGCATAGCAGCATTGAGCGACTGAAAAGAACATTAAAGCTGCATATTATTGAGATATTCGACGGAAATGTGGACGAACAGTATATTGCCAAGCGGCTGACGATAGCCAAGATCCATAAGCGGGTGGGACTAGAGCCTAAATGGTATCTGTCGGCATTCCAGAATCTTCAGAATGTTTTTATTACAGTAGTCTATGGTGAGAGTCTTAAGGATAATGAGCGGCTGAAAGTGGTTCAGACCCTAACAAAGCTTCTCAATCTGGAGCAGCAGCTGGTGCTTGAAGCCTATGAGAAAGAGAACATCAGAGAGAAGGAAGAGCAATACCTTATTGTAAAAAATGAACTGAAGCAGAAGATTGCTGAATTCAGCGGAGAACTGATTGATCTCAGCATGGATACTAACGCCGCTGTAGAGCAGCTGGTAGCCAGCAGCAATGAAGTGAATAATACCTTCCGCCGCACGGCTTCTACAGCTGTAGAGTCTCGTGAGATGGCTAAGGATGGACAAGGACAGCTCGGCAGCCTAAGCGGCCAGATCAACCTTATTTATGAGAGCACTAATGAGATGGAACGCTCTGTAAATGAGCTAAGCAGCTCCTCCAGGCAGATCCAGCGGATTGTGGCAGCGGTGCAGGAAATCGCCGACCAGACCAAAATTCTTTCACTTAACGCTACAATAGAAGCAGCGCGCGCCGGCGAACATGGCAGAGGCTTTAGTGTAGTGGCGAGCGAAGTCAGCCGGCTGGCTGAGGATACCAAGAGCACCGTTGTTCGGATAGGCGACTTAACACAGCAATCAGCGGAGCTGACCCGCCAGGTAGTTCAGGAGATCCGTAAGGTGCAGGAACTGACAAGGAGCGGTAAAGAGCAGTCTGTCGAGACCAGCAGATTGTTCAGTGTAATTGTTGATTCCATGCAGGCCAGCACACAGGAAATCGTAGTAGTGGAAGAAGAGATCAAGGTATTAATACAGACAATAGAAGGAATTGGCTCAACAACGGCGCAAAGTGCCGCATCGGCGGAGTATTTTAAGTCGGCTACCGATAATCTTTAATCCAACATAATGTAATGCATATTTATATAGAAGAAAACAGTATGCAAACAGAACCGGCTGCGGCGTCCTGAATCGGATGGCACAGCCGGTTTTGCGAGAAGTAAAGGACTATAAAGCGTACAATACATAGCTGAATTACATTTTGAAAATAAAATCGTGTTGTTTTCTATTTTCGCTTGCAAAGTAGGCGGCTATTATATATAATAATAAATGTTGTTCTGAGACGTTGCGATGATGTGAGAGGTTACTGACACACCCGGCCCCTTTGCCATGAGGTCGACGTCAGAAAATTTTCACGGAGTATGTCCGATAATAAATTGGGCGATAGAAGGAGGGACTAAAATGGCAAAGCAAAAAATTCGTATCCGCTTGAAAGCATACGACCACAGAATTCTTGATCAATCCGCAGAGAAAATCGTTGAAACAGCAAAACGTTCGGGTGCTGGTGTATCCGGGCCGATCCCGCTGCCAACTGAGAAGCAAATCATTACCATTCTCCGTGCGGTACACAAGTACAAGGATTCCCGTGAACAGTTTGAACAGCGGACTCACAAGCGTCTGATCGATATTGTGAATCCAACACCACAAACTGTGGATGCCTTGATGCGCTTGGATCTACCGTCCGGTGTAGATATCGAAATCAAATTGTAATTCCAACAATAAGTAATTAGGAAAAGAAAAGAGGTGTCAACATGAAAGGTATCTTAGGAAAAAAACTCGGTATGACTCAAGTGTTTACTCCAGAAGGTAACGTGATCGCAGTATCGGTTATCGAAGCTGGACCTTGTGTGGTACTGCAAAAGAAAGACCTGAATATCGACGGATATGAAGCAGTGCAGTTGGGCTTTTCCGATAAGAAGGAAAGCCGCTCCAACAAGCCTGAACAGGGTCACGCCAAAAAGGCAAATGCTACACCTAAGCGCTACGTTCGCGAAATTCGCGGTGTTGACCTCGGGGCACTCGAGGTTGGACAAGAGCTGAAGGCTGATATCTTCACTGAAGGCGAATTTGTTGACGTAACTGGTACTAGCAAAGGTAAAGGATTCCAGGGTAACATCAAACGTTGGGGTCAAAGCCGCGGACCAATGTCTCACGGCTCGCGCTACCACAGAAGACCTGGTTCCATGGGTTCCATTCAAGCTAACCGTGTTCCTAAGGGCAAACGCCTTCCAGGTCACATGGGTCACACAACCGTAACGGTTCAGAAGCTTGAAATCATTAAAGTGGATGTTGAACGCAACGTGCTGCTGGTTAAGGGTGCAATTCCAGGACCTAAGAACAGCTTCGTGAAAGTTAAAGAAACTGTTAAGAAATAATCATTGAAGAAAGGAGGAACATGAAATGCCAAAAGTAACACTTTTTAATATCAGTGGTAACGAAGTTGGCGAAGTTGAACTGAGTGATTCAGTGTTCGGTATTGAGCCGAACGTGCATGTCCTGCACGAAGCTGCACTTATGCAAAGAGCTTCCCTTCGTCGTGGTACACACAAAGTTAAAGGACGTTCTGAAGTTCGTGGCGGCGGACGTAAGCCTTGGAAACAAAAAGGTACAGGTCGCGCTCGTCAAGGCTCCATTCGTTCTCCACAATGGAAAGGCGGCGGCGTAGTCTTCGGACCAACTCCACGCAGCTATTCCTGGAAACTGCCTAAGAAAGTTCGCCGTTTGGCCATCAAATCCGCATTGTCCTCGAAAGTTATCGGGAATGACATTATCGTACTTGATAGCCTGACACTGAATGCTCCGAAGACGAAAGAATTCGCGGCGATTCTGAACAACCTGAAGGTAGACAGCAAAGCGTTGATCGTAGCTCCAAGCTATGATGATAACGTAGCGCTTTCCGCTCGTAACATCCCTGGGGTGAAATTCGTAGCGGCTGACGGCATTAATGTTCTTGACGTACTGACGTACGACAAACTGATCATCACTAAAGAAGCAGTTCTGAAGGTAGAGGAGGTGTTCGCGTAATGAAAGATCCTCGTGATATTATCAAACGTCCGGTGATTACGGAACGCACATCCGAATACATGAGCGAATTGAAATACGCTTTTGAAGTGGATATCCGTGCTAACAAGACCGAAATCAAAAAAGCTGTCGAGGCTATTTTTAAAGTGAAAGTCGTTAGTGTGAACACAATGCGCGTACCTGGTAAATTGAAGCGTTATGGCAAATACTCCGGATACACTCCAGAGTGGAAAAAAGCCATCGTGAAACTTAGCCCGGACAGCAAACCGCTTGAATTCTTTGAAGCGGTAGAATAATACTCTTGAAGTAAGGAGGAAACTACAGTGCCAATCAAAAAGTACAAACCGACCTCTCCGGCAAGACGCGCTATGTCCGTGTCTACGTTTGAAGAAATCACAACAAACCAGCCAGAGAAATCGTTGCTTGCACCGCTGAGCAAAAAAGCCGGCCGCAACAACCAAGGTAAAATTACGGTTCGTCACCATGGCGGCGGACACAAACGTAAATACCGTATTATCGATTTCAAACGGACTAAAGACGGCATACCAGGTAGCGTTGCTACAATCGAGTATGACCCGAACCGTACTTCCAACATTGCTTTGATCCACTATGCTGACGGAGAGAAACGTTACATTATCGCTCCTAAAGGCCTAAAAGTTGGGGATAAAGTAGAATCCGGCCCTGCGGCGGATATCAAAGTTGGTAACGCACTCCCACTGGCTAACATTCCAGTTGGTACAGTTATCCACAACATTGAGTTGAAACCAGGCAAAGGCGGACAGTTGGTTCGTGCTGCTGGTACAGAAGCTCAATTGCTCGGTAAAGAAGAAAAATACGTATCCGTTCGTTTGAACTCCGGTGAAGTTCGCAGAATTCTGAGCGTTTGCCGTGCAACAATCGGATCCGTAGGTAACGAAGATCACGAGCTGATCAAAATCGGTAAAGCCGGACGCAGTCGCTGGCTCGGCCAACGTCCTGAAGTTCGCGGGGTAGTAATGAACCCTAACGATCACCCACACGGTGGTGGTGAAGGCCGCGCTCCAATCGGACGGAAATCGCCTATGTCTCCATGGGGCAAACCAACCCTTGGCTACAAAACGCGTAAGAAAAACAAGGCATCTGATAAATATATCGTTCGCCGCCGCACGAAATAAGACGCTTCTGGCATTAAGACAAGCGCGAAGCGTCGATTCGCGGTTTGAAGAACCGGATGAAGGGAGGATTCATACATGGGTCGCAGTTTAAAAAAGGGGCCGTTTATCGATGGCTACCTGCTGAAAAAAGTTGAGGAACTGAACGCATCAGAGAAGAAAGTTGTAGTAAAAACCTGGTCCCGTCGCTCAACAATTTTCCCTCAGTTTATCGGACATACGTTTGGTGTATATGACGGCCGTAAGCACGTGCCAGTATACGTAACGGAAGATATGGTAGGTCACAAGTTGGGCGAGTTCGCGCCAACACGTACTTACAAAGGCCATGCGGGTGACGATAAGAAAACAAGAAGATAATTACAGGTCTTCGTTCGAGAGGAGGGAAAATAAATGGAAGCAAAAGCACATGCTAGATCGGTGCGGATTTCTGCTCGTAAAGCGAAACTGGTTGTTGACTTGATTCGCGGCAAGCAAGTGGGGGAAGCAATCGCAATTCTTCGCCACACTCCAAAATCCGCTTCTCCGGTAGTTGAAAAGCTGCTTAACTCGGCGATTGCCAATGCTGAGCACAACTACTCCATGGACGTAAACAGTCTGTTCGTTAGCGAAATTTTCGTTAACCAGGGTCCTACTATGAAACGTTTCCGTCCGCGCGCCATGGGCCGTGCAAGCCGGATCAATAAACGTACCAGCCACATTACTTTGGTGGTATCTGAGAAATAAGGAGGGATAACACGTGGGTCAAAAGGTAAATCCAGTCGGACTCCGAATCGGTGTCATTCGCGATTGGGAATCTAAATGGTATGCAGGCAAAGATTTCGGTACTCTTTTAATGGAAGACGTCAAAATCCGTGAATACCTTAAAGGAAAATTGAAAGATTCCTCTGTTTCCCGCATCGAGATCGAAAGAGCGGCAAGCCGAGTGAATGTTACAATTCACACTGCTAAACCAGGTATGGTAATTGGTAAAGGCGGAGCAGAAGTAGAAGTACTTCGCAACGCAGTTACAGCTATCGCCGGTGGCAAAAAGGTTCACATTAACATCAACGAAATTAAGCACCCTGAATTGGATGCTATTCTTGTAGCTGAAAGCATTGCACAACAGCTGGAGCGTCGTGTATCGTTCCGTCGTGCTCTGAAACAAGCGATTCAAAGAACTATGCGCTCCGGTGCAAAAGGAATCAAAACTCAAGTTGGCGGACGTCTTGGCGGCGCTGAGATTGCCCGTTCAGAAGGTTATAGCGAAGGAACAGTTCCACTTCATACGCTTCGTGCCGATATCGACTACGGAACGGCTGAAGCACATACTACTTACGGCCGTATCGGTGTAAAAGTATGGATCTACCGTGGAGAAGTTCTTCCCCCAGCTAAGAAACAAGCTGCTCAGGAAGGAGGCAACTAATCATGTTGGTACCAAAACGCGTTAAACACCGCAAGCAACAACGCGGTCACATGAAGGGTATGGCTAAAGGCGGTACAGAACTTAACTTCGGCGAATTCGGCCTGCAAGCTCTGGAACCATCTTGGATCACTAACCGTCAGATCGAAGCTGCCCGTATTGCAATGACACGTTACATCAAACGTGGTGGTCAGGTCTGGATTAAGATTTTCCCGGATAAGCCAATTACTCAGAAGCCTCTTGAGGTTCGTATGGGTAGTGGTAAAGGTAACGTTGAGAAATGGGTAGCAGTAGTTAAACCGGGTAAGATTATGTTCGAACTCGGAGGCGTGTCGGAAGAAATCGCTCGTGAAGCGATGCGTCTTGCCGCTCACAAGCTGCCTGTAAAGACTAAGTTTGTGAAACGTGAAGAAGTGGGTGGTGAAGCAAATGAAAGCTAATGAACTTCGCAACTTAACCACTGCCGAGATTGAACAAAAGATCGCTGGTTTCAAAGAAGAACTTTTCAATCTCCGTTTCCAATTGGCTACTGGCCAGCTGGATAACCCTACTCGGATTCGTGATGTGCGCAAGGAAATAGCTCGTGCTAAAACCGTTATCCATCAAAGAGTACTTGGGATTAGTTAAGTGAGGGCGGATCACCAGATCCGTAATCAGGAAGGAGGCTAACTATGAGCGAAGAACGTAACGCACGTAAAGTGCTGATCGGTAAAGTAGTCAGCGACAAAATGGATAAAACCATTGTAATTGCTGTTGAAACCTATAAAAAGCACAACCTGTACCACAAACGCATCAAGTCCACGAAGAAATTCAAGGCACATGATGAAGGTAACGTTGCGAAAATTGGTGATGTTGTGAAAGTCATGGAAACTCGTCCATTGTCCAAGGACAAACGTTGGAGACTTGTTGAAGTGGTAGAAGCAGCGGTTATCATCTAAGATAATCTGAGAGTTTTTCCGGAAGGAGGAAATTAATAATGATTCAACCATTTACACGTTTGCATGTGGCTGACAACTCTGGTGCGAAGGAACTGATGTGTATCCGCGTACTGGGTGGTACTGGACGCCGTACAGCAGCAATCGGAGATCTGATTGTTTGTTCCGTTAAACAAGCAACACCAGGCGGCGTTGTCAAAAAAGGTGATGTTGTTAAAGCGGTAGTTGTTCGTACTAAACGTACTGTACGCCGTAAAGACGGATCTTACATTTCTTTTGACGAAAACGCAGCTGTTGTTGTTAAAGACGACAGAAGCCCGCGCGGAACACGTATCTTCGGACCAGTTGCTCGCGAACTTCGCGATAAGGACTACATGAAGATCGTTTCCTTGGCACCGGAAGTAATCTAATAAGTTACCCTACAGTAACGTGAAGTACTGAAAAGGTTAGTCATAGGAGGTGTAATCAATGCCTAGAGTGAAAAAAGTTCTGGAATCCCATAACAATAAACTGCACGTGAAAAAAGATGATGTGGTGCTTGTGATCAGCGGGAAAGACAAAGGTAAAAAAGGCCGTGTCATCGCTGCTTATCCTCGCGAAAACCGCGTTCTGGTAGAAGGTGTAAACATGGTGAAAAAACACCAGAAGCCTAACCAGCTGAATCCGCAAGGCGGAATCATCGAGCAGGAAGCTTCGATCCATGTGTCCAACGTAATGCACATCGATCCGAAGAGCGGTAAAGTAACACGTATCGGTTACAAAGTGCTCGATAACGGTAAGAAGGTTCGGGTAGCTAAGAGATCCGGAGAGATTATCGACTAATTAGTCCTAAAGAAAGGAGGTAAATCTTCATGGCAGCAAGAATGAAAGAACGTTTCTTGAATGAAATTACACCTGCTCTGATGCAGAAGTTCAACTATACAACTGTTATGCAAGTACCTAAGATCGAGAAGGTTGTCATCAACATGGGTGTGGGTGACGCTGTTCAAAACTCCAAAGTGCTGGATGCTGCAGTTAACGACATGCAATTGATCTCTGGTCAAAAGCCAGTAATCACTAAAGCAAAGAAATCCATCGCCGGTTTCAAACTGCGCGAAAACATGCCGATCGGGGTTAAAGTTACACTGCGCGGCGAGCGCATGTACTACTTCCTGGACAAATTGTTCAACGTAACGCTTCCACGCGTACGTGACTTCCGCGGTGTATCCACCAAAGCCTTCGACGGCCGTGGTAACTACACGCTTGGTCTTAAAGAACAACTGATCTTCCCGGAAATCGAGTATGACAAAGTGGATAAGGTGCGCGGTATGGACATCGTTATCGTAACTACTGCAAAGACGGATGAGGAATCCCGTGAGCTGCTGAATCAGCTGGGAATGCCTTTCGCTAAGTAATATAGATCCATTTTCTCCGAAAATGTTTAGGAGGTGTCAGGCTAAAGTGGCAAAAACTTCGATGAAAGTTAAACAACAACGCGAACCTAAGTTCAAAGTACGTGCATATACACGTTGTGAGCGTTGCGGTCGTCCACATTCAGTGCTGCAAAAGTTCAAAATTTGCAGAATTTGTTTCCGTGAGTTAGCTTATAAAGGCCAGATCCCTGGCGTGAAAAAAGCAAGTTGGTAAGAAGTTTATAACCGGGAAGGAGGTTTACACACATGACTATGTCTGATCCTATTGCAGATATGCTTACTCGTATTCGTAACGCCAACATTGTGCGTCACGAGACAGTAGAAATGCCTGCTTCTACTATGAAAAAACAAATCGCGGACATCCTGAAGCGTGAAGGCTTCATCCGTGATGCGGAATTCGTTGAAGACAGCAAACAAGGGATTATCCGTATCTTCTTGAAATACGGCCCGAACCAAGAGCGCGTTATCTCTGGTCTGAAGAGAATCAGTAAGCCAGGTCTTCGTGTTTACACGAAGAGCAACGAAGTACCACGTGTACTTGGTGGCCTGGGAATCGCGATTATCTCCACTTCCAAGGGAGTTATGACCGACAAAGAAGCTCGTCAATCCAAATCCGGCGGAGAAGTTGTCTGCTACGTATGGTAATAAACGTCACAAGATAAGGAGGTGCAACACATGTCTCGTATTGGTCGCAAACCAATCGCAGTACCTAGCGGTGTAGATGTCACTTTGGACAACGCCGTTATTACAGTAAAAGGTCCTAAAGGCACTTTGACTCGTGAACTTCATAAAGACATGAAGGTTACAGTTGAAAATAACGAAATCACCGTTGTTCGCCCGTCGGACAACAAATTGCATCGTTCACTTCACGGCACAACCCGCTCCGTTGTCAGCAACATGGTGAGTGGTGTGACTGAAGGTTTCTCGAAATCTCTGGAGCTGGTTGGGGTCGGATATCGTGCAAGCAAATCCGGAGATAAAATCGTACTGAACGTTGGTTACTCCCACCCGGTTGAAATTACACCGGAAGCTGGTATCGAGTTCGAGGTTCCTGCGAACACGAAGATCATCGTTAGAGGTATCGATAAAGAACGCGTAGGTGCTTATGCAGCTAAGATCCGTTCCGTACGTGAACCAGAACCGTATAAAGGTAAAGGTATCAAGTACGAAGGCGAACGTATTATCCGTAAGGAAGGTAAAGCCGGTAAGAAGAAATAATCGGCTTACTCTTCTTCATAAGATACCCCGTGCATCGTAAAGTGAAGCTGCTATGCGGCAAACTGAAGGGAGTGAAATGGAAGTCATGATTACAAAAGAGGACAAAAACAAGGCTCGTCTCAAAAGACACCTGCGTGTTCGTAAGAAGATCCAGGGTACTGTTGAGCGTCCACGTTTGAACGTGTTCCGTTCTTCGAAACACATCTATGCTCAACTGATCGATGACGTGACAGGCGTTACTATCGTATCTGCCTCCACTCAGGATAAAGAACTGAGCGCAACAATCGGCAATGGCGGCAGCGTTGAAGCTGCAGGCAAAGTGGGTAAACTGATCGCTGAGCGCGCTAAAGCAAAAGGTTATGCAGTGGTTGTATTTGACCGCGGCGGATACCTGTATCACGGACGGATTCAGGCTTTGGCTGATGCAGCTCGCGAAGCTGGTCTTGAATTCTAGAATATTTCTAAAAGGAGGTTAACGACTTGCGTGTAGATCCGAACAGTTTAGAGCTGACAGAAAGAGTTGTACACATTAACCGTGTAGCAAAAGTTGTAAAAGGCGGACGCCGTTTCAGCTTTAGTGCACTTGTTGTTGTGGGCGACGGCAACGGTTATGTCGGTGCGGGTATCGGTAAAGCCGGTGAAGTTCCGGATGCCATCCGTAAAGGCATTGAAGACGCCAAGAAAAACCTGATTCACATTCCAATCGTAGGAACTTCGATTCCTCACCTCGTTACTGGACATTTCGGCGCAGGACGCGTGCTGCTGAAACCAGCTTCCGAAGGTACTGGCGTTATCGCCGGCGGTCCTGTTCGTGCGGTACTGGAATTGGCAGGCGTTGGCGACATTTTGACAAAATCTCTGGGTTCTTCGAATTCCATGAACATGGTCAATGCAACTTTAGAGGGTCTTTCCCGTCTGAAGCGCATTGAAGAAGTCGCGAAACTTCGCGGCAAATCTGTCGAAGAATTACGCGGTTAAGGAGGGGAACGTCAATGGCTAAATTGCAAATTACCCTCGTTCGCAGTGTAATCGGTCGTCCACAGACACAACGTGTTACTGTTAAGACGCTCGGCCTGGGCAAAACCAACTCGACCGTGGTTCACAATGACACTCCTGCAATTCGCGGAATGATCAACAAAGTGGGCCACTTGCTGTCCGTTACAGAAATTGAAGGCTAAACGCCTCGCATAAATTAACAAACATAAGGAGGTGCAAACGATGAAGTTACATGAACTTGCTCCAGCTCCTGGATCCCGCAAAGAACGCAACCGCGTTGGTCGCGGACCAAGTAGCGGTAACGGTAAAACGTCCGGACGCGGTCACAAAGGTCAGAACTCCCGTTCCGGCGGTGGTGTTCGTCCTGGCTTCGAGGGTGGTCAAAACCCGCTCTATCGTCGTCTGCCTAAACGTGGTTTCATCAATCCTACCCGTAAAGAGTATGCGATTGTAAACCTGGAAGATCTGAACAGCTTTGCTGAAGGAACAGAAGTGACTCCACAGTTGCTGATTGAAACTGGTGTTGTCAAGAATTCCAAGAGCGGCATCAAGATCCTCGGTAATGGCGAACTGGCCGTTAAATTGACTGTACAAGCAAATAAGTTCTCTCAATCTGCGGTAGAGAAAATCGAGGCTGCCGGCGGTAAAACCGAGGTGATCTAATGTTCAAGACGTTTAAGAATATATGGCATGTTGAAGATTTGCGCAAAAAGATCCTGTTTACCCTGTTCGTTCTGATCATCTACCGCATCGGTTCGTTTGTACCGGTTCCCGGTGTGAACAAAGAAGTACTGGAGACAGCAAATCAAGGCGGCGAAGCTTTGATGGGTCTTTTGAACACCTTCTCGGGCGGAGCGCTCAAAAACTTCTCGATTTTTGCGATTAGTATTTACCCGTACATTACAGCATCCATCATCGTGCAATTGCTCTCGATGGATGTTGTTCCCAAGTTTGCCGAATGGGCTAAGCAAGGGGAGCACGGGAAAAAACAACTGGCACAAATCACCCGGTACGGTACGGTTGTACTCGGTCTGATTCAAGCGTTTGCGACCTCCATCGGGTTTAACCGGATTTACGGCACTGAGATGATTCCAAATGCGACCTTTGCTGATTACCTGCTGATTGCGATCATACTGACTGCAGGTACATCGTTCCTGATGTGGCTTGGTGAGCAGATCACTGAAAAGGGAATAGGAAACGGGATTTCGATCCTGATTTTTGCGGGGATCGTCGCCGCCATTCCGGGATATATCACGACTACGGCGCAATCAAGCTTTATTCAGCCGGATCAGATGTTCCTGAATATTCTTAAAGTCGTTATCGTACTGATTGTGCTTGTGGCAATTGTTGTCGGAGTTATCTTCGTACAGCAAGGGATTCGTAAGATTCCTGTGCAATACGCCAAACGAGTAGTCGGTAACAAAATGTACGGTGGACAGAATACACATATTCCGCTTAAAATCAATGCGGCAGGTGTTATTCCGGTAATCTTCGCTGTATCATTGCTTCAATTCCCAATTGTAATATCAAGCTTCTGGTCAACCCATGAATGGGCCAAATGGATTACCAACAATCTTGCTCATGACAAGCCGCTCGGCATGGTCCTTTATGTGATCATGATCATCGGATTTACGTTCTTCTACACGTTTGTTCAGATGAACCCGCAGCAAATGGCTGACAACATGAAAAAGAATGGTGGATACATTCCGGGTATTCGTCCAGGTAAAGCAACTGAGAAATATCTGACCAGAGTGATGTCGCGTCTGACTATGTCCGGTGCGTTGTTCCTGGCTGTGATCTCTGTAATGCCGGTACTCTTTGGTTCACTATCCGGGTTGCCGCGTGAAGTACAGATTGGCGGTACCGCACTGCTGATCGTAGTCGGTGTAGCACTGGATACGATGAAGCAGATCGAGAGCCAATTGATCAAACGCCATTACAAAGGCTTCATCAACAAATAGGCGATAGGTTCCGGCGAAGCTAAGGTCTACTTGCTTCCCGGCACCTATTGTGCTGTTTCTTGCTTGGTGGCGAACTTTTGGGGGGAGAAGAGAGAAACGTGAACATTTTATTCATGGGCCCTCCTGGGGCAGGCAAGGGAACACAAGCAGCTGTAATTGTAAAAGAGCTCGGCATTCCGCATATTTCGACAGGTGACGCTTTTCGTTTAGCGATAAAGGAACAGACGCCAGTCGGACTGAAAGCCAAGTCCTATATCGATCAAGGCTTGCTTGTACCTGATGATGTGACTATTGGAATCGTTGAGGAACGGCTCCAGCAGTCCGATTGCGAAAAAGGTTTCTTATTGGATGGTTTTCCAAGAACCCTTTCGCAAGCGGAAGCGCTGGAGGAGCTTTTAAGCCGGGCCGGCACTTCACTGGATCATGTGATCAACTTGAATGTGGACCGTGGACTGCTGATGGCGCGTCTCACCGGACGCCGGATCTGTAAGGTTTGCGGTGCATCCTACCATTTGATTTTCAATCCGCCGAAGCAAGAAGGCATTTGCGATATTGATGGCGGTGAACTGTATCAACGTCCGGATGACAACGAAGAGAGTGTAGGCAAGCGTCTGGATGAGTATGATAATAAAACAGCGCCTTTGCTTGCATTCTATGAGAATAAAGGTCTGTTGCGCCAGGTAAACGGAGAGAACGAAATAGGCGTCGTTACTTCCGAAATTGTATCTTTGCTGCGGGGTTAATGTAATGATCATTTGTAAATCCGAACAGGAACTTGCCTTTATGAGGGAAGCTGGCCGTATTGTTGCCGAGAGTCACCGGCTGATTGCTCAGGCCATTGAGCCTGGAATCACTACCGGAGAGCTCGACAGAATCGCCGATCAATACATTCGCAGTCAAGGTGCAGTGCCGTCTTTCAAGGGTTACAACGGTTTTCCTGCCAGCATTTGCGCTTCAGTTAACGAACAATTGGTGCATGGATTTCCGGGCAAACGCAAACTAATCGAAGGCGACATTGTTACGCTGGATATTGGTGCTGAGTACCGCGGTTATCACGGTGATTCCGCTTGGACCTACGGAGTAGGCAGCATTTCTGATGAGGCTCAGCGTCTGCTGGACGTCACTGAAGGCTCCTTGTACGCAGGACTGGCGTTAGTTAAGCCGGATGTGCGCTTGTTTACAATTTCCCATGCGATCCAGCAGTATATCGAGGACGCCGGATTCTCCGTCGTACGCGAGTATGTTGGCCATGGCATCGGGGCAAAACTGCATGAAGAACCG
Organism: Paenibacillus sp. FSL R7-0273; assembly: GCF_000758625.1. Lineage (NCBI taxonomy): Bacteria > Bacillati > Bacillota > Bacilli > Caryophanales > Paenibacillaceae > Paenibacillus > Paenibacillus sp. FSL R7-0273. The sequence continues at coordinate 6,595,759 of NZ_CP009283.1, read as the reverse complement.
CAAATTCCGAACTATGGCATAGCGGACCGCGGACCACGTCTGAAGCCGGGTATGGTACTCGCGATTGAGCCGATGGTGAACGCAGGGGACAGATATGTCAGAACTCTGGAAGATAACTGGACGGTCGTTACGGTAGATGGTTCACTCTGTGCTCATTTTGAGCATACAGTAGCAGTTACACCGGACGGCATGGAAATTTTCACAAAACTGAATGCGTAGGTGATCTTCACGTGAATACCGGGAGCAGCCCGCAGGTTGGTCAGATCGTGAGAATTCTCAAAGGCAAGGATGCCGGAGAGGCTGCCGTTGTTATCGCAGTTGTTGATAGCAGGTTTGTATTCATTGCTGACGGGGACAAACGAAAGTTTGACGGGCCGAAGAAGAAGAATATTCAGCATTTGGAGCTCATACCCTTCATAAGCAGTGAGGTTGTGAACAGTTTGGAAGAAACCGGCCGGGTAACCAATGGAAAGCTGCGGTTCGCAGTGATGAAATATGGAGATCCAGCTGGAATAAGTGCTCATGAGAAAGGAGACTAACTGTGGCTAAAGAAGATGTCATTGAGGTGGAAGGAACGGTCATTGAGCCGTTGCCGAATGCAACATTTAAGGTTGAGCTTGAGAACGGTCATCAAATTCTTGCCCATGTGTCCGGGAAATTGCGGATGCACTTTATCCGTATCCTAACCGGAGACAAAGTGGTCGTGCAGTTATCGCCTTATGATTTATCAAAAGGCCGTATAACTTACCGTAAATAGATGGGAACTACAACGAAAGTTTTGCTTCGCAAAACTTTGAGGAGGTAATTAACATGAAGGTAAGACCTTCTGTGAAGCCCATTTGCGAAAAATGCAAAGTCATCCGCCGCAAAGGGACTGTTATGGTAATTTGCGAAAATCCGAAACACAAACAAAAACAAGGTTAAGAAGGGGGTGTAGCGTAAAATGGCTCGTATAGCTGGTGTGGATTTGCCACGTGACAAACGCGTTGAGATCGCCTTGACTTATATTTTCGGAATCGGTAAAACGACTTCCCAGAAAATTCTTAATGAAACAGGCATTGACGTTAACACACGTGTCCGTGATTTGACGGAAGATGAAGTCAGCAAACTGCGTGAAACGATCGACAAATCGGTCAAGGTTGAAGGTGACCTTCGTCGTGAAATTTCCTTGAATATTAAGCGTCTTACTGAGATCGGCTGCTACCGCGGTGTTCGTCACCGTCGTGGATTGCCTGTTCGCGGTCAACGTACTAAAACCAATGCTCGTACCCGTAAAGGCCCGCGCCGTACGGTAGCAAACAAAAAGAAATAAGAAGAGGTGATAAGAGACAATGGCTAAACCGAAAAAAGTCGTACGTACAAAACGTCGCGACCGGAAAAATATCGAGTCTGGCGTGGCACATATCCGTTCCACGTTCAATAACACTATCGTTACGATCACGGATCCTCACGGAAATGCAATTTCCTGGGCAAGCTCCGGTGGTCAAGGATTCAGAGGTTCCCGTAAATCGACTCCATTTGCAGCGCAAATGGCAGCCGAATCTGCTGCTAAAGCAGCTATGGAACACGGCATGAAGTCCGTTGAAGTTATGGTTAAAGGACCGGGTGCGGGCCGCGAAGCTGCCATCCGTTCCCTTCAGGCCGCTGGTCTTGAAGTAAACCTCATTAAAGACGTAACTCCGGTTCCTCACAATGGATGCCGTCCGCCAAAACGTCGTCGCGTATAGTGAAATCAGAATTGTGATTGTGGTATAATTCTGACGCATCTGCTAATAATAGGTGTTTAGGCATACTACATGATGCACCTGATGGGGTGACAGTTTCATATAGGAGCGACGTTTGAAGGAGGGGTACACTCGTGATAGAAATCGAAAAGCCGAAAATTGAGACCGTAGAAGCCAATGATGAAGGAACCTATGGGAAATTCGTAGTTGAACCGCTGGAACGTGGATATGGCACGACTCTGGGGAACTCGCTTCGCCGGATTCTGCTGTCCTCCCTGCCGGGAGCCGCAGTGACTTCGGTCCAAATTGACGGCGTTCTGCATGAGTTCTCGACCATTCCTGGCGTAATGGAAGATGTGACGGAAATCATCCTGAACCTTAAAGCTCTTTCTCTGAAGATTCATTCAGACGAAGAAAAAGTGTTCGAGATTGATGCTGAAGGTGAAGGCATTGTTACCGCCGGTGATATCCGCGCGGACAGCGATGTTGAAATCCTAAATCCGGATCTTCATATTGCAACGCTGGGACCTGGCGCGAGACTTCACATGCGAATTTTTGCAGGCCGTGGTCGCGGCTATGTCCAAGCAGACCGGAACAAACGCGACGATCAGCCAATTGGTGTAATTCCAGTTGACTCCATCTACACTCCAATTTCCCGCGTAAACTATGTCATTGATAACACTCGTGTCGGACAAGTGACTAACTATGACAAGCTGACGCTGGAAGTTTGGTCAGATGGAAGTATCAGACCGGAAGAGGCTGTAAGCCTCGGAGCCAAAATTTTGAACGAACACCTCGTCTTATTCGTAGGTCTTACGGATGAAGCGAAGGACGCCGAAATTATGGTTGAAAAAGAAGAAGACAAAAAAGAAAAAGTGCTTGAGATGACAATCGAAGAGCTGGATCTTTCTGTCCGTTCCTACAACTGCCTCAAACGTGCCGGTATTAATACCGTACAAGAGCTGACTACGAAAACTGAAGAAGATATGATGAAGGTCCGTAACCTGGGCCGCAAATCTTTGGAAGAAGTTCAAGAGAAGCTTGAAGAGCTTGGTTTGGGTCTTCGTACAGAAGAATAGTAATTCAATTGCTTGAGTACTTGAGTGAAGGAGGGAAAACAAATGGCATACCAAAAATTGGGCCGTGATTCCAGTGCGCGTAAAGCATTGTTCCGTGACATGGTAACGGATCTGTTCCTATACGAGCGCATCCAGACAACGGAAGCCAAAGCGAAGGAAGTTCGTTCCATCGCTGAGAAACTGATCACTAAAGCTAAGAAGGGCGATCTTCATGCTCGCCGTCAAGTAGCTGCATTTGTTCGTCGTGAGACTGTAGACGGTGAGCAAGATGCAATCCAAAAGTTGTTCTCTGATATTGCTCCTCGTTACACAGAGCGTCCAGGCGGATACACTCGTATCCTGAAGCTGGGACCTCGCCGTGGCGATGCTGCGCCTATGGTTTATCTTGAACTGGTAGACCGCGCGTAGTAATACAAGTCATGATTTCCGATTTGTACTCTTTAAGTTCATGATCTCCGGAGATTGAGCAGTAAGTATTATTGTTATTGTACTGCAGGGGCGATAAGGCCCTGCTGTATCAATAACCGCGGGAATCACCTTGTAAAGAGTAGAAGGAGCTCCCGCCGGGGCTCTTTTTTTTAAGTATAAGGATGTTTTACGCTGTAAATCATCCTTATATTTCTCGCAGAAACGGCTACCGTCCTGTTTAGGATGGCTGAGCCGTTTCTACTTGTGAAAATGAATTACGGTTAAGTGAGCTGAGCAGCAGCTTGAAAGGAAGAATGGAATGCGCAATCTATTGATGAAGGTCAATTATGACGGAACCCATTATGATGGCTTTCAGACCCAGCCTCAGGGCAATACGATTCAGGACAGGCTGGAACAGGCAATTCTTCATCTGACCGGCGAGGCGCTGAAGATCACAGCCTCGGGAAGGACAGATGCGGGAGTCCATGCTTACGGCCAGCCGTTCAACTTCCTGACTTCCTCGCAAATACCGCTGGGACGCTGGTGTCTGGCGCTTAACGCCAGACTACCGCAGGATATCGTTGTTACTGAGGCGAAGGAGGTTCCGCTATCGTTCCACTCACGCAGAGGAGCTAAGCGTAAAACCTACAGGTACACGATTAACGGGAACCGGTTTCCCGACCCGTTTCAGCGGCGCTGGCAGCACCATCACCCCTTGAAGCTTGATGTAACAGCTATGCAGGAGGGACTGGCGCATCTTGTGGGCACCTATGACTACACTTCGTTTGCTTCGCGGAAGTCTACTAAGACCTCTCATGTGCGGACGATCTTTGAAGCACATATGGAGATTGACCGGAGTATGTGCCGGCCGGGCTCAGATGACCAGGGTGTTATTCATACTTTTATTACCGGAAGCGGCTTTTTGCAGCATATGGTCCGTATTATTATGGGAACGCTGATTCAGGTTGGCGAACGTAAGTACCATGCGGACAAGGTTGCAGATATTCTGGCGGTATGCGATCGAGCTGCAGCAGGTCCTACAGCAGTTGCCAAGGGACTGGCGCTCTGGAGCGTGGAATATGATGAGGACAATGAATAGACGATTCGGACCATGTGTTTTTTACAGAAATATATGAGATACGGACTAAAAATCACTTGCACTTATCAGGGTTATGCTGTAATATAAAAGTTGTGTTTTCTTGATGGCTATCCCACAGCCCCGATCAGGAAAATGCCAACCAACAAGCTTTACTTAACTAACTTAATCGTAATTCCAATGAGAAATTAGATATACGAAACAGATGATTTTCGTACGAGAACAAGGAGGAAACATTCATGCGTACCACCTATATGGCGAAGCCGAACGAAGTTGAACGCAATTGGCACATCATTGATGCCGAAGGCAAAACACTTGGTCGTCTGGCTAGCGAAGCCGCTGCTCTGATCCGTGGCAAACACAAACCGCAATTCACTCCACACGTTGATACTGGTGATTTCGTTATTGTAATCAACGCTGAGAAGATTCACCTGACAGGCAAGAAGCTGCAGAACAAGAAATACTACCGTCACTCGATGCACCCAGGCGGTTTGAAAGTAACAACTGCTGATCAGCTGCTGAAGACTAAGCCTGAGCGCGTAATTGAATCTGCTGTACACGGTATGATTCCTAAGACTCGTCAAGGTGACCACATGAAGCTGAGACTTAAAGTATATGCAGGCGTTGAGCATCCACATGCAGCACAAAAACCTGAAGTTTACGAACTTCGCGGATAAGAATAGAGGAGGACAGTTTCATGGCACAAGTACAATACTATGGGACAGGTCGTCGTAAACATTCGGTAGCACGTGTTCGCCTTGTACCGGGTGAAGGACGCATTGTCATTAACAAACGTGAGATGGATGATTACTTCGGTGTTGAAACATTGAAGATGATCGTAAGACAACCTTTGAACCTGACTGAAACACTGGGCAGCTACGATGTAATCGTACTTGCACACGGTGGCGGCATTTCCGGTCAAGCTGGCGCAATCCGTCACGGGATCTCCCGTGCATTGCTCAAAGTTGACCCTGAATACCGCGGTACGCTGAAGAAAGCCGGCTTCCTGACTCGTGACCCACGTATGAAGGAACGTAAGAAATACGGCCTCAAAGCTGCTCGTCGCGCTCCACAGTTCTCGAAACGTTAATATTCCTTTTCTCAAGGAATCAAGCCTCTGGCCCTTATGGGCCAGGGGCTTTTTATATTCTCCTGAATGATAAGTTTTATTCCATTACAGCACTTTAACCCAAAATGGATAAAAGTGTTGACTTCGGCTGTGGATCGCTTATACTATTCCATATAAGAATAGTTGGAATTGACGGACCGGGCACTTTTTTAGATATCAGGATGGAGGAATACTATAATGAATCTGCTTGAGAAAGAGGATCTGATCAAGATTAAGGCTGAAGAACTGGAGAATGCTTCACCCGAGGAGATTATCCGCTGGGCGGTAGAGACTTTTCCGAATATCACTTTTGCCTGCAGCTTCGGGGCTGAGGATGTAGTGCTTGTCGATATGCTGCAAAAGGTAAGTCCGTCGACGGATGTGTTCTATCTGGATACAGATTTCCACTTCAAAGAAACGTATGAGACAAGAGATGTTATGGCTGATAAATACGGGATGGAGTTCGTAAGGGTCTCGCCGCAGATCTCCGTCGATGAGCAGATTCAGCAATATGGCGATAATCTCTGGAGTGTTGATCCTAACCAATGCTGCGCAATCCGTAAGGTGGAGCCTCTGACCCGGATTTTGTCACAGTATGAGGCATGGATTACCGGTATCCGCCGTGACCAGGCGCCTACGCGTGCCAATTCTAAAAAGGTAGAGTACGACTATAAGTTCGGACTTGTGAAATTTAATCCGATCGCTGACTGGACATCTGAGGATGTATGGAATTATATCCGGGCTAACAATGTCGTGTATAACCCGCTGCATGACCGTAACTTCCCGAGCATCGGCTGCGAGCAGTGCACACGGGCTGTTATGCCGGGTGAAGACCCGCGCGCCGGCAGATGGTCAGGTAACGAGAAGACAGAATGCGGACTTCATAAATAATTAGGCACTCATATAAATGTTAACATACAGGAGGAGAGTTCCCAGATGACGTCAATACTTCCACACGGAGGAACACTGATTCAGCGTATTGTGGAGGGAGCGCAGAGAGAAGAGCTGCTGCAGCAAGCCTCAGAGAACAAATCGATTGCAATTAATTCATGGACGATATCCGATCTTGATCTGATTGGTGTAGGTGCGTTTTCCCCGCTTACCGGCTTCCTGAATGAAGCAGATTACCACTCGGTAGTGAACAATATGCGTCTATCCGACGGCACAGTGTGGAGTATTCCCATTACCCTTGCTGTGCAGCAGGAAGCGGCATCCGGCCTCGCGGTAGGGGATACCGTCTCTCTCATCGGTGAAGAGGATGGCGTCATTTACGGTCTGCTTGATATTGAGAGTATCTACAGTGTGGATCAGCAGGTCGAGGCACAGAATGTATTCAAAACAACCGATCCTGCCCATCCTGGTGTAAGCAAACTGCTGGCCCGTCCGTCAACCTATGTAGGGGGACCAATCAGAGTGCTGAACCGTCCGCAGCCGGAGAAGTTCGGAGAGTTTTATTTTAACCCTGCCGATACCCGCAGGATTTTTGCTGAGAAGGGCTGGAGAACGGTTGTAGGCTTCCAGACGCGCAATCCTGTCCATCGTGCCCATGAGTACATCCAGAAGTGTGCTATGGAGGTTGTAGACGCCCTGTTCCTCAATCCGCTGGTAGGTGAGACCAAATCAGATGACGTGCCTGCCAATGTACGGATGAAGAGCTACCTGGCGCTATTGGAGAACTACTATCCTGCGGACCGTACCTTCCTGGGGGTATTCCCGGCGGCAATGCGTTATGCGGGCCCGAGAGAGGCGATTTTCCATGCGATGGTCCGCAAAAATTACGGCTGCACACACTTTATTGTCGGCCGTGACCACGCCGGAGTAGGCGATTACTATGGCACCTATGAAGCGCAGGAGATTTTCTCGAACTTTACGGCTGAGGATCTGGGTATTACACCGCTCTTCTTCGAGCACAGCTTTTTCTGCGTAAAATGCGGAAATATGGCTTCCAGCAAAACCTGCCCGCATCCGGCTGAACAGCATCTGACATTATCCGGTACCAAAGTGCGCGGACTGCTCCGTGAAGGAAAGTGCCCTCCTCCGGAGTTCACCCGGCCTGAAGTTGCAGAGATTCTGATTGAGGGAATGTCTGAGCAGGTTAACGTCTAAATTAAGAGCCAGTACTATTTGGCCCTCTTGTCCCATATAGATGAGTAGAATCTATCGGGACGAGGGGGTCTTTGTTATGTCTGGCCGGAAGGAAGGAAAGGTCTCAGTCTGGATTGCCTGGAGCAGCATTAAAAAAAGTGTGCTAGGAGTGCTGCTGCTGGCAGTGATGATCGGCATCATAGCTTATGATATGCCTACTGCGAAGACGCTGAACTACTGGAGCCTGCCGCTCTCCGGTAAAATCATCGCTATTGATGCCGGGCACGGCGGGCCCGACGGAGGGGCAGTCAGCAAAAACGGGCTGATCGAGAAGGACATCAACCTGTCCGTATCCCTTTATCTGCGTGACTATCTGCAGCAGGCTGGAGCCATTGTGGTCATGACCCGGGAGGGGGATTATGATCTGGCTGGTGAAGCAACAAAGGGCTACTCCAAGCGGAAAACTGAGGATCTGAAGCAGCGGGTCAGAAATATCGAGGAGGATGGGGCAGACCTTTTCATAAGCATACATATGAACAGTGTGCCATCAAACCGCTGGAGCGGCGCGCAGACATTCTTCTATCCGACCAACGATGGAAACAAGGCGCTGGCCGGCTTCATTCAGGATGAGCTGCGGAATACGCTGGAGAATACGAGCCGTGTCGCCAAAACCGTAAATACAGTCTATCTGCTGAAAATGCTGAAAATGCCGGCGGCGCTCGTAGAGGTAGGCTTTCTCTCACACCCTGAGGAGTCAGTTCTGCTTGGGGATGATGTGTACCAGCGGAAAGTGGCTACGAGCATTTACCGGGGAATTCTGGCCTATGCAGCGGAGCAGCCGTGAGCTGGGACTACTCATCCGTTGAAGGGTAATGCTATAATAAGACCAAAATCCGGAGCCTTACCCTTCCGGAAAGAAACAGAGGTGCTTTCCATGCAGACCAGGGAACAAATTCAGGAATTATTGCAGCCGCTTACCGACCCCGAATCCGGAAAAAGCCTTATTGATTTGCAGCTGATACGGGACATTATGGTCAAAGAAGACAGAATCTCGTTATCGATCGTCTGTCTTGAGGAAGAGGATGCTAGCCGGATGGAGCTGGAGCAGCAGGTACGTGACTTGCTGACCGAAGGAGGAGTCCAGAACATTCATATCAGGCTGCGCAATGCTACCGATTATGAGCGCTCTATTCTTCGCGGAGACAGCACGGCGGACAAGCAGGAGCAAGAACAGGGAACAGCGCTAAAAGGGCACGCAGCGGGCCTTGAGGACCACGAGCTGCTGGATGAGAACTCGGGTGTAAAGTTCATAGCAGTAGCCAGCGGCAAGGGAGGAGTCGGCAAATCGACTGTGACCGTCAATCTTGCGGTGGCATTGGCACGCAAGGGCAAAAAGGTAGGACTGATTGATGCCGATATCTACGGCTTCAGTATTCCGGATATGATGGGAATTGAGGAAGGGCCGGTTGTGGAGGACGGAACGATCATTCCGGTGGAGCGCTTTGGAGTAAAGGTAATGTCGATGGGCTTTTTCATCCGTGAAAATAGTCCGGTGATCTGGCGGGGCCCGATGCTCGGCAAGATGCTCCGCCAGTTCTTCAGTGATGTAGGCTGGGGAGAGCTTGATTATATGCTGCTGGATCTTCCTCCAGGTACAGGTGATGTGGCGCTGGATGTGCACCAGATGCTTCCGCACAGCAAGGAGATCATTGTGACCACCCCTCATGCTACAGCAGCCTTTGTAGCGGCCAGAGCGGGCTCTATGGCACTGCAGACCAATCATGAGGTGCTCGGTGTCATCGAGAACATGGCCTATTATGAATGCTCCGCCTGCGGACAGAAGGAGTATATCTTCGGGCGCGGCGGCGGTGCTAGGCTGGCCGAGACACTCCATACGGAGCTGCTGGCCCAGGTGCCGCTGGGCGCACCGGATAACCATATTTCGGAGCCGGACTTTTCGCCGTCAGTATACAAGACGGAGACCAAGACCGCGCAGCTGTTTGCAGAGGTTGCGGACAGGCTGATTGCCAAGTACGAACAGTAAGCAAGGCGAGTGAATCCCAAAAAAGAGGCTTATCCACAATAAAGGGATAAGCCTCTTTTGCTTAAGAGCCGGAATCGTCTCCGCCCTCCTGCTTCGAGCTGTCACCGCCGCTTTCCTGATCGCCGCCGGACCCGCCCTCTTTCTCCTCGCCCTTCTTCTGGACCTTAGGCTGCAGCTCGTCCTGGACAACTGTCTTGAGCAGCCCCAGCACCTCCATACGGAATAGCGGATTCTGCATTGCTTCCTGCATAATGGTCATTGACTGCTTTCGGTAATCGGAAGTCTTGGTAAGATCCAGGAACATTTTCATCATTTCAGGCGATTTCATGATCTCTTCGACGGATTTCTGATAAGTCGGGTCCTTGATCAGCTGCAGGTGCAGCTCCTTGCTCTGGGTATTGATGGCTTTGGCGAACTCGCCCGCAAAGGTCGGGTCGGTCATAATCTTCTCGATTTCCTTCTGATACTCCGGGGCTGTGATGGTATCCTTAACCGCGATCCTGATCTGTTCCGTAGTCTGCAGCGGCATCATTTTCATGCTTAGTCCGCTGACACTGCTGCCTTCAGAGCCGGAGCCAGAGGTCAGGGCTTCCTCGACAGCCTTTTTGCCCTCATCGCTTTTTAATATATCGACAACCATCGTCTTCATTTCCTTATATCCCATTTGGCTGGAAGAACTGCTCTGTTCTCCTCCGCAGGCGGTTAAGGTGAGTACCAGGCTTAACACCAGGCCTCCAGACAACAAACTCCTCCACTTCATTGGCGCTGCCCTCCTTTATAGGAATCCTGAGGGTAGTATGCCGCACGGAGTCACAGGTTATAACGCAGAGCTTATGGTTTTTTGACGGCAGGCTTGGTAAAATAAATCTGACACAGGGGAGGTGGATTGGCTGAGTATAAGGAAATGGTATCACCTGTTCTGGACGACACTTCTGACAGGCGCTGCCGCAGCCGGATTGACGGGACTTTTACTGCAGGCTGTAAATGGCGGCATAAGCTTTAAAAGCACGGCAGATCTGCTTCTGTACCTTCTTATACTGCTTGGCTCAGGAATGCTTGTGAGCGTTTACGCACAGCTGGGATTTTTCGCTTATCTGATTCTCAACTACATGGGCAGCGGCGTGTTTTCCCGTAAAGTATGGCAGTACATACAGCTGGTACTGGCTGTTCTGGCGCTGCTGGAGCTGGTCTTCCTGCGGGCGTTTCTCGGAGGAACAGAAGCAGGCGGAGCTGATCTGGCTCTGGGCGGCGGAATATTCGCTGCAGCCGTTATCGTGACCTATTTCAAGGTGCGCAGCACGAAGGCGGCCGCGGCAATCCCGACCTTTTTCTTCATGACAGCCATCACCATTGTGGAGACGATAGGCGTGCTTCAGATCGGTGTAGACAATGCGACTGTATTTATTGTTCTTCCGCTGATTGCCTGTAATGCGTTCCAGATTTTAAGACTTCACCGCATCCTTAAACCGCAGCCGTTATTTCAATAATCCGCACCAAAACCCCAGTGCTCAAAGAAAGAGCCCGGGGTTTTCTTGTTCATTCCAGCGCGATTAAAATGAAATCAGAAAGGTTAATCTTAAAGAACAGCTTACATAAACAAGCTAATGACCGTACCGCCGGCCGCAACTGAAATCAGTAAGCAGGGAGGGGCATATATGAACATTAAGCGCTATATGATAAAAGACACAAGTGAAAGCATTCTGAGCAGGCTCGATCCGTCGGAACGCGGTGAAATTGACTCCAAACAGGAAGCAGTAGCCAAAACGGAAAAGCTGAAGGAACGTCTAGCCGAGCTGCAGGATATCCTTTTCGCCCAAAAAAAGCATTCGCTGCTCGTCATTCTGCAGGGGATGGATTCAAGCGGGAAGGACGGAACAGTGAAGCATATCTTTTCCGGCATTAACCCTCAGGGCTTTATCGTTACCAGCTTTAAAAAGCCGTCTCTTGAGGAGGAGGCCCACGATTTCCTGTGGAGAGTGCATATGAAGACCCCGCCTAAGGGCTATATCGCAGCCTTCAACCGCTCCCATTATGAAGATGTCCTTGTACCCCGGGTGCATGGCAGCCTCAAAAAGAAAGATATGAAACGACGCTTCCGCTACATCCGCCAGTTTGAGGAAATGCTGGTGGAAGAGGGTACGACGGTGATTAAGCTGTTCCTGCATATCTCGAAGGAAAAGCAGCTTGAAAAGATCCAGGAGCGGCTTCATGATCCGACGAAGCACTGGAAGTTCGATGCCAGTGACCTGCAGGAGCGGGAATACTGGGATGATTATCAAAAGGCATATGAAGATGTTTTCCGGGAGACCGGCACTGAGCAGGCACCCTGGTACTGGATTCCGGCCAATCACCGGTGGTACCGCAATTATCTGGCTTTGTCGATTGTAGTCAAAACACTGGAGAGTCTCGATCTGAGCTATCCTAAGCTGGATACTCCGACGCCCGATATATCAGAGCTTATCTCCCCGCGTCACTGACAGCAGAAGCCGGACATTGCGGTACGGACAGGTGTAAGGACGGACTACATTCCTGCGGCGTCTTCCAGCCCCTTATTCAGTGAAGCGGAATCACGGACTTCGGTGCCTTCGGCGCTGCTTTGGCTAATCAGCTCGGATACAGTGACGAACTCATACCCCTGGGCGCGTAGATTGTCGATTATCCGGGGGAGGGCTTCATGGGTCTGCTTGCAGGAATCACTGGCATGAAGGAGAACGATATCTCCGGGATGAGCTTTGGTGGTGACCCGGTTGACGATATTGTCTACACCGATGTTTTTCCAGTCCAGAGAGTCAGTGTCCCATTGGATGACCTTGTAGCCCAGATCAGTGGCTACCTGGAGCACCCTTTTATCAAAATCACCATTCGGCATGCGGATCAGGTTAGGCTCTTTGCCTGTTAATTCAGTCAATACGGTGTGGGCCGTGGAAATCTGCGTCCGGATCTCCTCATTGTTGAGGGTGCTGTAATTAACATGCTTATGCCCGTGGCTTCCGATTTCAAAGCCTGCATCTTTAATGCTCGTGACAATTTCCGGATGTGTTTTGCTCCACGGCGAGGATAAGAAGAAGGTAGCCTTATCTACCTTTTTGTCCTCCAGCACCTTCAGAATCGGTTCAGGTCGCTTTTCACCCCAGCTAATGTCGAACGTTAAAGCGATCAGCTTCTTTTGCGTTGGCACACTGTAAATGGCAGACGGGGCTTGGGCATCGGAAAATACGGTAATATTGCCCCTTTCCACGTATACAACACCAGCGGCCAAAAGCGCAGCGGCAAAGATATAGATGAATCGTTTTATCTTTTTGCCGCTGAATACATAAAAAGAATTCATACTAGCAGCGCTCCTCTCCCATTGCGAAATGGCTTGTTTGTTCTAAATGTATGCTCGTACCTAACGCTTATGACCTCATTCACACCAGAAATCTCTTTAACAGCTTGTACTAAACCATATAGGAGGCCTTTATGTTTGCGTTTTCAAGATTCATCAAAGATCTAAGGACGATCCGGAGGGCGCTGCTTTTGGCGCTCATACTCTTTTTGGCGGGGGGATTGCTCGGCTGGATCAGTACAGACAGTCTGCAGCGGCTGCTTGCCCAGCAGCTTGAAGGGTTAAGCAGTATAAGCGGAGAGCTTATGAGTTCGGACAATCCGGAGTGGAGCTTCTTCACCTTCATCTTTTTGAACAATAGCATCAAAAGCGTACTGGTTATCTTTCTCGGTGCATTGTTTGGCATCATCCCGGCATTCTTTTTATTGATCAACGGTGCTGTTATCGGCTATCTCATTCACTTATCGGCCCTGCAGGGAGTGGACCTGTTTGATCTTATAGTTAAAGGGCTGCTTCCGCACGGGATCATCGAAATTCCGGCTATTATTATCGCTTGCGCGTTCGGGCTTCATTTTGGCGGCCGGGTTGTTAAGAGCATGTTCGGGAGGAGGACGGGGGACACCGGCTGGCCTGAATTTATGCGGCAGACGTTGACCGCTTCGGTCTGGATTGTGCTCCTGCTGCTGTTTGCCGCAATTATTGAGAGTACAATTACATTAGCGCTTTTATCATAAAATCTCAGATAATTGAGCATACCATTAAGGCTGTTGGGATATGGAGATTCTTTACATCAGGCAACTCGCAGTGTGTGCTCGGACTATGAAGATAATTTTTAGCAATTATGGTTATAGTTCCTATGCTCCGGTTAATCTAGTGTAAGTGGGTATACGCACAGTTTCTCCATTCTTGGATAACTTCTAACACATAAACAGCAGCGCTCAAGAATTCGATTTTATAATATGATGAAGGAGGCCAAGCATATGTTGGGGATGTTGTTCAATGAAAAGGAGTGCAAGGAGCTGGACTATGTTCTGCGTAAAGAGCTCGACGAAATGCTTCTTGATTTAAGTGATCAGCGCTTGGACCAAAATATCAGGCATGCTATTGCTAACCGATATAAAACCGTATTTCGCATGTACGCGCGGTTTGCTCCGCAGAAGGAGCTGTCCAAATACGCATGGGGCGGGCGTTCGTCCCAGTTCAAGCATTAAATTACCGGGCTGCTGGCTGTAGATTTGAGTGCTTGTCCATAAATTTTATAAAAAGAGTTGACTAAATAGGAGCGTGCGTGATACATTATATCTCGCGCTCCTTTTGATTTTGAAAAAGAGAACGCAAGGCAAGGAAAAACGAAAAAAACATTTTTCAAAAAAAAGACTTGCCAAAACGAATAACACTGTGATATATTATAAAGGTCGCCGCTGACAAGCGAAACGACAAAGAAAAGAAACAAATTGATCTTTGAAAACTGAACAACGAGTGAGTGGAAATCACCTTGGTGATTTCAAAAGTAGAGAATGCAAATTCTCGTCAGATGTTTCAAAATGAGCAATCGCTCTTTCTAAATACCAATTTGGAGAGTTTGATCCTGGCTCAGGACGAACGCTGGCGGCGTGCCTAATACATGCAAGTCGAGCGGAGCTTATCCTTCGGGATAAGCTTAGCGGCGGACGGGTGAGTAACACGTAGGCAACCTGCCCCTTAGCCTGGGATAACTACCGGAAACGGTAGCTAATACCGGATAATTTCTTTTTTCTCATGAAGGGAGAATGAAAGGCGGAGCAATCTGTCATTAAGGGATGGGCCTGCGGCGCATTAGCTAGTTGGTGGGGTAACGGCTCACCAAGGCGACGATGCGTAGCCGACCTGAGAGGGTGAACGGCCACACTGGGACTGAGACACGGCCCAGACTCCTACGGGAGGCAGCAGTAGGGAATCTTCCGCAATGGGCGAAAGCCTGACGGAGCAACGCCGCGTGAGTGATGAAGGTTTTCGGATCGTAAAGCTCTGTTGCCAGGGAAGAACGTCCGGTAGAGTAACTGCTACCGGAGTGACGGTACCTGAGAAGAAAGCCCCGGCTAACTACGTGCCAGCAGCCGCGGTAATACGTAGGGGGCAAGCGTTGTCCGGAATTATTGGGCGTAAAGCGCGCGCAGGCGGCTATTTAAGTCTGGTGTTTAAACCTTGGGCTCAACCTGAGGTCGCACTGGAAACTGGGTGGCTTGAGTACAGAAGAGGAAAGTGGAATTCCACGTGTAGCGGTGAAATGCGTAGAGATGTGGAGGAACACCAGTGGCGAAGGCGACTTTCTGGGCTGTAACTGACGCTGAGGCGCGAAAGCGTGGGGAGCAAACAGGATTAGATACCCTGGTAGTCCACGCCGTAAACGATGAGTGCTAGGTGTTAGGGGTTTCGATACCCTTGGTGCCGAAGTTAACACAGTAAGCACTCCGCCTGGGGAGTACGGTCGCAAGACTGAAACTCAAAGGAATTGACGGGGACCCGCACAAGCAGTGGAGTATGTGGTTTAATTCGAAGCAACGCGAAGAACCTTACCAGGTCTTGACATCCCGATGAAAGCATTAGAGATAGTGCCCCTCTTCGGAGCATCGGAGACAGGTGGTGCATGGTTGTCGTCAGCTCGTGTCGTGAGATGTTGGGTTAAGTCCCGCAACGAGCGCAACCCTTGACTTTAGTTGCCAGCAGGTTAAGCTGGGCACTCTAGAGTGACTGCCGGTGACAAACCGGAGGAAGGTGGGGATGACGTCAAATCATCATGCCCCTTATGACCTGGGCTACACACGTACTACAATGGCCAGTACAACGGGAAGCGAAGCCGCGAGGTGGAGCCAATCCCAGCAAAGCTGGTCTCAGTTCGGATTGCAGGCTG
>NZ_CP009283.1:6317500-6575000 GCF_000758625.1 Paenibacillus sp. FSL R7-0273 | reverse complement strand
AAGCTAATAGCGTGGGTTCGATTCCCATCACCCGCTCCATAATTGTATATTGTTTCGGGATGTAGCTCAGCTTGGTAGAGCACCTGGTTTGGGACCAGGGGGTCGCATGTTCAAATCGTGTCATCCCGATACTTCAGCTTAAGCTGACAGAAACTCTACTTCGGTAGGGTTTTTTGTTATGTCCCAATGTTCTTCAACTAAGAGTAAATACTAGGATGGAACATATGTTCTTTTAGTCCTCTAAAAAAAAGCGAACCTCAGGCGGAATCCCGATTCGCAAATAATAGCTTTTTACAGCTTCGTCCTGATCCGGCAATATACCTGATGAAAGAAGCTTTACAGCAAATAAATTAGCCTGGCGTTCTAGCTTGCCCGGGCTGAAAAAGGAGTGCTCCTCCAGAAAAAAACGGTTAATGCCTTTGTGAAGGCGGTCATGCCCCAGCTCATGTGCACAAACAAACCGCTGCCACTCTGCAGGAAGGCCGTTATGAATGACGATAAATCTTCTTCTCAGCTTACGGTAATATAATCCCTTTGTACCCGTTCCAAGATCCATGAACCGGATATGAATACCCAGCGCCCGGGCCAGCTCGAACGGATTATTGGTTTTATATTTTGTAGTCAGATTGTTAATTAGCTCATCCATATTGTTCACCCGCAGCATGTAAAAGTAAGTTATAGCTCTAATTAGTTGTTCGCCCCCGATTGATCCGTATTATCGGACCGCTGATCGGGCTTCTTTCGTTTGTTCATCTGCTTGGCCTCCCAGAACAGGCCGGTCAGCACATCCTTGATACGCTGTTTGTCCTCTTGGTTCAGCGGAATCCCGTCGAACATCAGCTCCCCGTCATCCTCCAGCATTTTTCGGAAATCCCGCTTATCCTTGCTTGTTGCCCACCCGGGAACCGGGTTCTCATTCCTGCTAGCGCCATGCTCCCGCAGATAACCGGCTTCACCCATTAACTGATCATAGGATACTCCGGTTGCATCTGCGATTTTGCGAAGCGTAGCCGGCTTGGGAACACCCCGTAATCCATTCTCAATCCTTGAAATCTGTGAACCGCTTATACCGGCTAAGCCAGCCAGCTGATTAATGCTTAATCCCTTTGCTTCACGGATTTGCTTCAGATATCCTCCAAATGTATCAGTCATCGTAAACCACTCCTTATCCCCTAAATACATAAGCCTGTTGCTAATAATATAAACCATCATTGCCAAAAGGTAAACAACATAGTCTAATACATTGCCAAAAAGCAAGAGAAAGGGAGCATGACTCCTGTTATTACCTTAAAATGAACGAATACGGAATTTTACGTTAGAATCCGAAGATGGTATATTATAGGAAAATACGAACAAAATACGAACAAGAAGAATTTTAGCATACTTTCCGGAAAATTGCTGCCGCTAATTGAAAAATCATTTATCCTCAAAGGAGTGCATACAACTATGAACCTTTCTACGCTACCTGAATTGGACCGTCGCCGGACACAGATTACTATAGAAAATATGCTGGAGAAGTACCGGATTTTTAAAACTGTGACTTTTGAAGCAAAGGAAGCAGGAATTACTTATTCATACACCGAGAGATTTCATGGCGCAACGAATAAGGTCACTGACCAGACTGCGGCGATTGCCGCACACAACGTCGATGTGCCGGCCGCCAGAAGAGCCTATTGTGCAGTATTGGATAGTGTAGTGGACAGGCTGGCGCCCAGAGAGCAGCAGCTTGTACGTGAGCGTTATATGAGAAGAGACGAGATCTACGACTACACTATATATAACCATGTATTTGATCCGCCGGTCAGCAAGGACACCTACGTGAAGATACGGTCCAAAGCTTTTTATAAAATGGCACTTGCATTAGCAGACCTTGAGCTGCTGTCCTTGGATTCATTACTGAAATCCGGGGCGGCCGTTAACAGTGGTCCGGCGGAGAATGCAGAACTGACCTTCAGGTAAGCCTACGGCAAATGTGTAATTGCATCGTCTCCAGAGACGGTGCTTTTTTTTGTGTGAAGACATAAAGACAGCTGAAGATATCCATACATATAGATGCTTAAAGCTGAGAATTTTGCTGCCTGCTTTTAACCTCCCTGAAACCTCCCGGCGGCAGCTCAAAGCTATCCTTAAATCAGGCGGAATACCGGCTTCATGCGGAAATAAAGGGAGTATGATTATAACATGGCAAATGAAGCAAAAAGACACCGCAGGAGCATGAATGCTCCGCTATAAGCCTTACCGGTTAGCGGTTTAAGGGACACTGAAGCGGTGAAAGCTCTTTTGATCAGAGGCCATATTTTACAGCGGATATTATCCATTACCGGATAATATCCGTTTTTAATTCCGCAGACAGAAGGAGTGAGCGTGCCGGCAATGCTTAACAGAAAAGGGTGACAAAGATGAAAATGGTACAACGGCTGCGGGAGCATATTACGGCTGCACTGAATGCAGCTTATCCCGGGCTGCCTGTGTATGTTACCGGGGAAAAGCCCCAGGTAGCCTACTTCAGGCTGGAGCTGCTCTCGGCTGTCTATGACCGGCAGCGGGAGGGCAGGTACATGGCAGTCTACAAGATGGGGATCCGCTATGAGCAGGGAGGTCAGCTGGATTCAGAGGAGCTGGCTGACGGTCTCTGTGAGGCGCTGGCTGTTCAGAGTCATGATGAACCTGCTTTCCGTGTAATGAGACAAGCCTGGGAAGCCGGGAAAGACGGCAGCGGGCCCGTGTTCACAGTTGACTACATGCTCTATTTACAGAAGCAGGAGCAGGGACAGACGGATACTGTGCTAATGGGGCAGCTATCGGAAGGAGCATTTGTGAAATGAATTCGAATGAAGCGGAGCTGAGCAGATTCGGCAAAAAGCAGATGATGAGCTCGGCCCTATTTTCACCGCAGGAAAAAGATGTGCTTGATGTAGTACTGCAGGATGGCAATGGATACTCGCTGGATGAGGCAAAGGAATGTATTAAGCTTTTTTTAAATAAGGAGGTTTTCTAATGGCTGGAGGAACATGGACAACACAGAATAAGGTACGGCCCGGGGTATACGTAAATGTAGCCACAAACGGAAGCATTACAGGTAAAATGGGAGACCGCGGCATCACAGCCTTGGCGCTTACACTGCCTTGGGGGCAATCCGGAGCTATTGTAAAGCTCACCCCGCAGGATGATTTCAGCCGGCTGCTGGGCTATGACCTGACAGACAATGTGCTGCTCCCGGTAAGGGAAGCACTGAAGCGTGCAGGTACGCTGCTGCTCTACCGCCTGAATGAAGGGGTCAAGGCAGGAGTAACCAATAACGGGCTGCAGGCCACGGCCAAGTTCGGCGGGGAGCGCGGAAATGATCTTACCGTGGTTGTTGAAAAGAACATTGAAGACAATGCGCTGTTTGATGTGAAAACACTGCTTGGCAAGGCTGAAGTGGATAAGCAGACAGTGGCTGGTGCAGCTGATCTGAAAGAAAATGAGTATCTGCTGTTTAAGGCCAACGGTCCGGGAACGCTGACCCTGTCAGCCGGAATGCCTTTGACTGGCGGTGAGAATGGTACAGTAAACGGTGCACAGCACAGTGATTTTCTCGCTGCGCTTGAGGTTCAGGATTTCCAGACCGTCGGTCTGCTGTCACAGGATAACACGCTGAAGGCACTCTATACCTCTTATGTAAAACGTCTGCGGGATACGGAGGGCAAGAAGGTACAGGCCGTCCTGTCTGACTATCCTGCGGCTGATCATGAAGGCATTATCAGTGTGGCTAATGGTGTCGTTCTGGCTGATGGTACTGTTATTGATAAAACTACAGCAGTAGCCTGGGTGGCCGGTGCTGTAGCTGGTGCGGCAGTTAATGAATCGCTGACTTATCAGTCTTACGATGATGCGGCTGATGCCGATGTCCGGCTCAGCCATTCCGGAACGGTAGCGGCGCTGACAGAAGGGCAACTGCTCTTTACGTATAGCAGCGGCCGTGCGGTGGTCGAGCAGGACATCAACAGCTTCACTTCTTTTTCACCGGATAAGGGGAAGGTTTTTTCCAAAAACCGTGTTGTGCGCGTGCTTGACGGGATTGCCGGCGATTTGAAGCGTATTTTCGAACAAAACTTTATTGGCAAGGTTGCCAACAATGAGGATGGCCGAACATTGTTCTGGGCCCAGTGTGTCACCTATATGAATGATCTGCAGGCCCTGGGTGCTATCGACAGCTTCAATTCGCAGAGCGATATTGTGGTATCTGCGGGTGCTGACAGTGACAGCGTTGTTCTGGAGGTTGCTGTGAAGCCGGTGGATTCCGTAGAAAAAGTATATATGAAAGTGAAGGTGGTTTAAGATGGCGTTTCTAAAAGCTAGTGATACCCTCTCCGGCCAGGAAGGCCGCGCATATGCCAAGATCGGCTCCCAGGTGGAGGAAATGTTCTACGTGAAGACACTGGAAGCGACAGTGGAGAAGCAGAAGGCAGAAGTGAAGACGCTGGGCCGCCGCGGGGTGCAGCATAAAGCGACCGGTTGGTCGGGCAGCGGGACTATGACGATTTTTTATATGACCAGCCGTTTCCGGCAGATGATGCTGGAATATATGAAAACAGGCGTGGACCAGTATTTCGATATTGAAGTCACGAATGAGGACCCGTCATCCAGTGTGGGGGCCCAGCGGATTATTCTGAAGGGCGTTAATCTGGACAGCGTAATAATGGCCTCTCTGGATACCGAATCGGATGCACTTGAGGAAGAGGTGAGCTTTACCTTTGAGGATGTAGAGCTGGCACAATCCTTTGGCGCTCCGGCGGGCTCCAGCCTGTAATAGACGGACAGGGACAGATTTTAATCAGGGTGTAAGCATAACAGGCCCGGGCGCAATAGCAGGCGGCGGGTCTCTGCTTACTCTGCACAAATAATTAGGAGGAACGAAAATGAGCGAATTAAGTATGTTTTTTGCGCAAAATGCAGCGTGTGACACAACAGAGGAGTTTGTCGTGTCCCAGCGTTTTAAGGATAAGGAGGGAACAGCTGTAGCCTGGAAGCTGCGCAGTATGACTGAGGATGAGAACCAGGATTGCCGTAAAGCCGCCACCCGTAAGGTGAAGGGGAAAAACGGCGCCTATACCTCTGAAATCGACCCTAACGATTACATGGCCAAGCTCATGACCGCAAGCGTCGTGCATCCCGATCTGAAAAATGCCGAGCTGCAGCGCTCCTACGGGGTGATGGGCGCGGAGGCGCTGCTGCGGAAAATGCTGCTTCCCGGTGAATTCGCTGCGCTCGGTGAACGGGTACAGGCGCTGAACGGCTTTGGTACGGATATGAACGAGCTGGTGGACGAAGTAAAAAACTGATTAACGGGGGCGACAGTGAGGCTAATCTTGCCTACTACGCCCTCCATGAGCTTCATATTCTGCCGCATGAGCTGATGAAGCTGTCTGCGCGTGAGCGGGCGGCGGTGTATGCGATGATTGCTGTGCGGGTGGACAAGGAAAAACGTGAGCGTGCGCGCAGTAAAGGCAAGAAGCGATGAAGGGGGTGAAAGAATGGAGAATTCAAACGGGTCCATGAGTAATGCGCTGGTTCCGGTGACCGCTCTGGCAGTCTGGCAAAATGTGAATGCCCAGTGGGAGCGGCTTAACCAGAATTTTAACCGCGCATCGTATTCGCTTAATGATCTGCAGATTATCCTGCAGCGGATCTATGAGGAGAAGAATAAATCCTTTATGGAAGGCTTTATGCAGGCGCAGGAGGCGGCGTCCCGGCTTAATAACGAAGCAAAGCGAGCTAATCCACCGGACAGTGCAGATCAGGCAGATAATGCCGATCCGGCAAATGAGAAAACCGGATTTCTGGGAAAAATTCAAAAGATGATGCAAGCCCTTGATGTAAGCGGCTTTGAGCTGATTACCTATGTCGGGGAGAAGGCTGTAAGCTACCTGATGAACAGACAGGATACGGCAGCTGCCGGGGCAGCAGGAGCAGGAACCCCAAATGATGCTGGACCTGACCCTGTCGTTGATGCCGCTGACGAATCGGCGAAGGAGGACAAGCCGGGTTTTCTGTCCAAGGCAAAGGATTCACTCGCAGCTATTGATCTTAGCGGTATTTTCGATAAAGTAAAATCGCTCGGGATTCAGGCTATCACTGCAAACGCTTCTGAGGAAGATACAAAAAAGTGGGATCTGCTGCAAAGAAATATGGATGGCGCCGTAAAATCAATGGGAGAAAAGGCTATTGTTGCGCTCCGTCCGGTGCTTGATTCACTGAACAAGTTTTTTCAATCAGAGCAGATGGTCTCAATGCTTACTATGGTAGCCAACGGGTTTCTGGTAATTGCGACGGTTATCGGGGCTGTGGTGGACTGGATCTTCTACATGATTGATGCCATACAGCAGAACTGGGATGTGGTTGCCCCGATTTTGGCTGCGATTGCTTTCGTGCTGCTGGCCGCCATGATTATTCAGGTATATGCGCTTGCCGCTGCCTGGCTGGTGGCTAACTGGCCCATTCTGCTTATTGTTGCGGCTATTGGCTTACTTATCTACTGCCTGCAGCAGTCAGGTGTTTCTGTAGGCCAGGTGGTGGAATTTATTGCAGGGGCTTTCGGCTGGCTTAAGGCTTTTATCGAAAATATCGTAATAGCGCTCTACAACACATTCATTGCCTTTGCTGATTTTTTCCGGAATCTGTTCATCGATCCCAAGTTTGCTGTAAGTAAGCTGTTCTATGATTTGGCAATGAATTTCCTCGGCTTTATTTATCAGATGGCGTTCGGGGTCGAGAATTTTGCAGGCGGCTTTGTGGGGGCAATGGTAGATGCTATCAACCTGGTTTTGAAGAAGGTTAAAGGGATGGCGGACAGTCTCAGCAAGCTGCCGGGCTTTAGTTTCCTGGCGGACTTTGAGCCTAATTACCTCGACACGGAGAATAAGCATGTATTCAGTGACATGATTCTGAAAGCTAAAGATATGATCCCCAAGCCCACCTCAGACAAAGCGGTATACGACTCAGAGAAGAAGGATTATGTGGATTATGATAAGGCTGTTAAGGATGCCAGTCAAAAGGGCAAGGAGCTGGTGAGCAAGTTCGACACGAAGGTGAAATTTGCCCCGTCCGAAGCTTCGAAATCAGCTGCCGGAGGCTCAGGCCTGCCAAGCAACGTCAACCGCGTCAATGAAGTCGGCTCGATTAACGATACGGTAGACATCTCCAGTGATGATCTGAAAATGTTGCGTGAGCTGGCGGAGCTTCAGGCGATTCAAAATTTTGTGGAGCTGACGCCGACGGTACAGGTTACAACCGGTAACATCAATAATGCCGGAGACATTGACTCCATCATTACCAAGATCGGGCAGGTGCTGCAGGAGGAATTTGTTTCAACCGCCCAGGGGGTGTATACGTAACGTGGAGGAATACGGTTTTTTCTTAAGCTTCAATAACTATGAAGAGGTCATCCGGCTGCCGGTTAACCCGGAGATGCTGGAAATCAAAGAGTCGGGAGACGGCAAAAGCTATTCGATTATCGAGCTTGGTGAAATTAATGCGATTGCTTATCCGAAGCTTACGGAGCTGTCCATAGAAAGCATGTTTCCGGCCCAGTGGTATCCGTTTGTCGTCTATCCGGCCAGTGAGGCTCAGGAAAAAGAAAGCCGACTGCTTAAGCCCTACGAATATGTGGCGATGATCAAACGGTGGATGGTTAGCCGCAGGCCTATCCGGTTTGTTTTTACCGGGCTTAAACAGCTGGATAGTAGTGGAGCGGGACAGACAGGGAATATGGCTGACTGGCTTAAGGAGGCTGCAGACCGGGCTGCCCAGACCTTCACCGGCGATATGGGCATCAACATGCCGGTCAGCATTGAAAATTTCACCTGGAAGCTGAGTGCCGGAAATTCCGGAGATATTGAATACACATTAGCGCTCAAGAAATATGTCTTCTATCAGGCGCTCGCAGTAAAGACTGCCGGTAATGAGGTGAAGAAACAGCAGCATCGGGCCAGTGAAAAAACAGCTGCAGCCACCTATACCATTCAAGCCGGAGACTCGCTCTGGAGTATTGCCCAGAAAAAGCTGGGCAGCGGAAGTAAATATAAAGCCCTCCAGAAGCTTAACGGCATTTCCGACAGTGAGCTTAAGAAGCTGCAAACCGGCAGAGTCATCAAGCTGGCATAGGGGGAGGAAGCATGAAGCTGCTGGTGAAAAATAAAGAGGGTCTGCTCTGGGATATCTCCGCTATAGCGACCGACATCACCTGGAAGACCTCGCGTTCTGGCAAGCCTGCGACACTTGAGATAACGCTTGTAGACAGCGCGATTTATCAGCATCCCAGGTTTAACATCGGCAACGGGGATATTGTACAGTTCAGTAAGAATGACAGGGATGTCTTTTACGGGTTTGTGTTTACGATAGCAACCGGTTCAGACCGGGAGATCAAATTGACGGCTTACGACCAGATCCGCTATCTGCTGGGCAACGGAAGCTATGTGCTGCAGAATGTGACTGCAAATGAGCTGATCGCAAAAATAGCGGAGGATTACGGTTTGCAGACCGGTGTGTTTGATGAGGCGCAGTACAGGATACCATCGCTTATAGAAGATAATAAAAAGCTGCTCGATATCATCATGGGAGCCGTGGGCAGTGAGCTGCAGAACAGCGGACAGCTGCTGGCTTTTTATGATGATTTCGGGAAGCTGACACTGCGAAATATGCAGAGCATGCTGCTTAACGTCGTTTTGGGGGCAGGCCGCTATCTCTATGACTACTCGCTGAAGCGGAGCATTGATGAGGACACGTACAATACTATTTTTTTGTATAGGGATAATGAGGAGACGGGCAAACGTGAATTCTATCCGGTTACGGACAAGGAGAATGTAGCACGCTGGGGGATATTGCAGCTGTATCAGAAGGCCGACGACAAGGCGGCTGCGGCGCAAATCCGGGAAAAGGCGGACAACCTGCTTAAGCTGCATAACCGGGAAAAGCTCAGTCTGACCGTTCAGGCAATCGGGGATATGCGCGTAAGAGCCGGAAACTTCATTTATGTGCTGCTGGATGAATTCGAGACTCAGCTGTTTCTCGTGGATGAATGCAGTCATAAAATTTCAGGCGGGGAACACACAATGTCCCTCACGATAAAGGTGGTGTAGGAGCAGATGCTGGACATTATTAAAAAAGCGAGCCTCGGAGCCGTATCCAATACGAATCCGGTGGCTTTTTCTTATGGCCAGGTGACGGGGGCGGAGCCCTTGCAGATTCAGGTGGATCAGCGGTTTGTGCTGTCCGGTTCCGCACTGGTGCTGCCGGAAGCTGTTACAGAGTGCCGGATTGAGCTGGACGGAAGGCAGCTTTTGATCCGGCGGGGGCTTGAGCCGGGTGACCGTGTGCTGCTCCTGCGGATGCAGGGCGGACAAAGCTATGTTGTGCTGGATCGGCTGGTGGACCTATGATTCCGGCTATTGGCAGGTCAGGACCGATCAAGGGGTTGCTTGAAGAGAATGCACCTGGACAGAGTATGATGAGCCCCAGTCTTACCTACCGGATGGATTGGGGCCTGAAGCGTATTACCGGCACTGTTGATGCCTTGGAAGCCGTCAGACAGGCTGCCATCAAGGTGCTGCAGACGGAACGTTATGAGTTTCTGATCTACAGTACAGATTACGGGACAGAGTGGAATCTGGTACTGGGCAAGGACAGATTGCTGGTCCGCGCTGAGCTGCTGCGGATTGTCAGTGAAGCACTGCTGCAGGACGAACGGATCCGCGGTCTCGAGCAGGCAGAGATTACTTTTAACGGGGATCAGGCGAGCTTCAATTGTACTGTAGTCACGTATTACGGCAATTTTGAGCTCAGAAAGGAGCTGATAGACAGTGTATGAGGATCAGACGTATGAAGCGCTGCTTGATCGCATGCTGAATAGGGTCCCGGAAGGACTGGACAAGCGGGAAGGCAGCATTATTTATGATGCGCTTGCCCCGGCTGCGGCGGAGATGGCACAGATGTATATTGAGCTGGATGTGAACATTAATCTGCACTTTGCCGACACTGCAGCCGGTGAGTATTTGGAGCGCAGCATTTCCTGGACTGGAATCACCAGGGAGCCGGCAACCAAGGCGCAGCTTCGCGGAGAATTTTATAATAATGAAGATGAGCTGCTGGATATCCCTTTGGGCAGCAGGTTCTCGCTGGGGCTCTATAATTACACGGCGGCTGAAAGGCTCTCCCCGGGAGCGTTCCGGCTGGAGAGTGAGACCGCCGGAGCAGCCGGCAATCAGTATTCCGGCAGCCTGCTGCCGGTGAGTTATATTCCGGAGCTTGCACGCGGGGGGATTACTTCGCTTCTAATACCCGGCGAGGAGGCAGAGGATGACGAAGCGCTGCGCCGGCGGTATTTTAATTCGGCCAGACGCCCGTCAACCAGCGGCAACAAATATCATTACATGGAATGGGCGTCACAGATTGAAGGCGTAGGCGGAGCGCGGGTCTTTCCGCTGTGGAACGGACCCAAGACGGTCAAGGTAATTATTGTCGATGCTGAGAAGAAGCCGGCCTCAGCAGTACTGGTATCAATGGTACAACAGCATATTGACCCTGCTTCCGGTCTGGGGGAAGGCGAGGCTCCTGTGGGTGCGGTGGTGACAGTTGCTTCAGCCGCCGGTAAAAGCATCACAGTCAGTGCAACAGTTAACCTGGCTGCAGGCTATACGCTGCAGGCTGTGATCAATGCTTTTCAGATCATGCTGGAGAAGTACCGTAAGGAAAAGGCCTTTGAAGCCTCGTACATCAGCCAGTCCGTCATCGGCGCTTTGCTGCTGGATACAGAGGGGGTTCTGGATTACAGCGGACTGAAGCTGAACGGCGGAACCGGTAATATTACGCTGGCAGAGAACGAAGTACCCTTATTCGCTAATGCTGTGCTGGGGGTGTAGCAGATGGGGTACCCGGAGCAGGTGGATGTGTTCAAAGAAAAGCTGAATAAAAAAGCCAGCGGCGGCAGCTATGTCGTGGAAGAAAAGCTCATGCTCACAAGCGGGGTTTACAGTGGACAGCTTACCCACGACAACATTAATAACCAAAGCATAACGGTATACACCGGATCACGCTTCAGCGGGACTGAGCTTCGTAATTTTTCGGTTTCTTTTCCGGATGAAGCGCCCTGGCGGCGGATCATTAAGATTTTTGCGGAGGTTCCAGAGGTATATGTGACCTATGAAACCCCGGGTGATACCGTGGAGGCCGATGATATCAACGTGCTGCAAACGGGGCTGACCGCCGCCCAGCGCGAGATTGAACGATATAAAAGTGCGGGACTGATTGACGGCGGATCTTTTAAAAGAGAGGTGTAATATGGCACAGACGATTCAAGTAAAACGCGGCACAAAAGCGGAGCTATCCACTTATGGCGTGCTCAAGGCTGGTGAAATAGGCTTCTGCACAGACACCAAAGAAGTCTATATTGGTGACGGCACTTCCAATTCGATGGTCGGACGGGCTTTATCCGGCCCCGAGGCTTCGCGTCCCGCAGCTGCTTCTGTTGGGCGATTATATTATGTAACAAGCGGGACGAACAGCGGTTATTTGTATTTTGACGACGGGGCAGCCTGGCGCCGGATTAACGCCCAGAAGCTGACTGATCTGACGGGAACAGCCGATGATATTGCCGACGGTACAACCTATGCTAAGGTGCTTAAGGCGGATATCACCTCGGGACATGTAAATAAGGTCTCTGACGGCACGAATGTAAAAACAGCGGCAGAAATTAAGACTCATCTCGATGATGCCGCAAAGCACCGTGTGATCAATGATACGGGCATAGCCATTACAGACCTGTGGTCGGCACAAAAGATCCGAAACGAGATTGAGCTG
Source organism: Paenibacillus sp. FSL R7-0273 (assembly GCF_000758625.1). Lineage (NCBI taxonomy): Bacteria > Bacillati > Bacillota > Bacilli > Caryophanales > Paenibacillaceae > Paenibacillus > Paenibacillus sp. FSL R7-0273. The sequence goes on along the minus strand of NZ_CP009283.1, from coordinate 6,563,165 downwards.
GCCAAGCATAATATCGAGCCGCAGAGCTCGGTAAAAGACCAGAATCTGACGGCTCCGCCTGCTTCTCCATTAGAAGGAGACCGGTATATCATTCCGGCCGCGGCTACCGGCGTATGGGCGGGAAAAGGCAGCCAGATTGCCGAGTATCAATCCGCAGCCTGGGTGTACTACCCTCCGGCAGTAGGCTGGACCGCTTATGTGGACGATGAGCAGAAAATCTACAGCTGGAACGGCAGTGCCTGGGTGCGTACGGGCGGTGCGCTGCAGACAATCACTGCCGGTAATGGTTTAACCGGCGGAGGACAGGCGGATTCAGTGACCTTAAACATCGGTGCCGGAAGCGGCATCACGGTTACAGCCGATGCGATCGCAGTTACTGCAGGTAAAGGAATCACTGTAGATGCAAGCGGGGTAGCAGCCAATGTCGATGGAAGCAGCATTGTATATGACGCAGCTAACGGCAACAAGCTGACGGTAGCCAGTATTGACGGCGGCACATTCTAGGAGGCGGCAGAGATGGCACTGAAGACATTGATACAGATCCGCCGCGGGCCGGAAAGTGCGCTGGGGGTGCTTGCTGCGGGCGAGCTGGGCTACTGCACCGATACCGGCAAGCTGTATATCGGAACAGGCAGCGTGAACAAGCTGCTGGTCGCATCACAGAGTACCGGTGACATGCTGAAAAGCATCTATGACACCAACAACAACGGCAAGGTCGATTATGCGCAGACGGCAGACAGCGTAGCCTGGTCCGGCATAGCCGGCAAGCCGGATGTGTTTCCGCCGGCGGGGCATACGCATGACCATATGCCCAAAGGACCGATCAGCTGGAATCAGCTCAAGGGGGTATAGCAATGGCCTACGGCGAGCATTTATATGGAACAATAAGCTATTCATCCGATCGTTCTCTGCAGGAGGGGCCCGGATTCACCCTGCCGGACCTGATGCAATACCTGCCTGAATATTACCAGGGTGTCATTGAGATGGAAGAGATTCAGGAAAGCAATGGTATAGAATGTGGACAGCTTCGCTATTCAATAGAAGATTCCGCATTACAGACGGACGTAGAATTGGCAACCTGGGGGCTGGCCCGCTGGGAGAATGTATTGGCCTTGACTACGGATAATACTAAATCCTATGCGACCCGCCGGGAGATGATCAAGGCGAAGCTGCGCGGAAGCGGAACGACTACACCGAAGATGATCCGGCGGACGGCGTCCGCTTTTTCAGGCGGGGATGTTGAGGTTGTAGATGTGCCGGGAGAGTACAGCTTCCAGGTTCGGTTTGTAGGTACCCTGGGTATCCCCGCTAATATGTCCGGGTTAATCCAGATCATTGAAGAGATTAAGCCGGCGCATCTGGCCTACGAGTTTGTGTACAGCTATACGTGGTGGGATTCAGTCAAGGCACTCACCTGGAGAGGTGCGCATGAGCGGACCTGGAACGAGTTAAGAGTATACGAATAGGAGCGTGAACTATGAAAACTACAGGCAATCTGGGATTGAAAAAGCCGGATGGAACAGACATTGTTGATATTGCGGATATCAACGGCAATATGGATATTTTGGATACTGCGGTGAAGGGCGCACAGGATCATGCTGCTGATGCAGTGAAGCATATTACTGCCGCTGAACGCACCGCCTGGAATGCCAAAGCTTCAACAGCGGCGGCAACGGCCAGCGCTGCTGGCCTTATGGCAGCAGCTGATAAAGCAAAGCTGGACGGTGTGGCTGCCGGTGCGAACAATTATGCGCATCCGGCCACCCACCCGGCTACGATGATCACTGAAGATGCTACCCACCGCTTTGCCACAGACACAGAGAAAAGCGCATGGAATGCTAAAGCCAGTACCTCAGCCGCTACTTCAGCTGCTGCAGGTTTAATGAGTGCCGCAGACAAGGCAAAGCTGGACGGAGTGGCTGCAGGAGCCAATAATTACACCCACCCGAATCATACCGGGGATGTTACGAGCACTAGTGACGGGGTAACGGCTATTGCGGCTGGGGTTATCGTTGACGCTGATGTGAACAGCGCTGCCGCTATCGGCTGGGGAAAGATCAGTAAAACGGGCTCGACCCTCGCTGATCTGGCAACAAGATCTGCAGGAGACCTGACTAGCGGAACACTCGCTGCAGCAAGGCTTCCGGCAATTGCCGGAGATATTACCATGGCCGCCGGAGCAGGCACAGCAGCTATTACCGCTGGAGCTATTGTCAATGCAGATATTAATGCAGCAGCAGCAATTGATGCTTCAAAAATTGGGACAGGTGTTGTCTCCAATGCGGAGTTTGCATATTTGGACGGTGTAACCAGCGCCATTCAGACTCAGCTTAATGCAAAGGAAACGCCTGCAGGTGCCCAGACAAAGGCGAATACGGCTGAGAATAATGCCAAGGTATACACGGATGCTAAAGCGTGGCAAAAGTATAGACTTACTGGTGACGATGGTAGATCTCTTGCTATTAGCGGCGCAGACCTAAATAATTTAACAGCCAACGGTTTTTATAACGGAGATAGCTTGAAGAATTCTCCAGATGGAACTGCAACATGGTTTTATATTGAGGTTCAATGCCATTCGAATGCAACTAGCTATGTGCTTCAAAAGGCGCACCGTCTAAATGGAGGAGTTAATTCATTCTTCATGCGAACCAAAGAAAATAATGTTTGGGGAGCTTGGAGCGCGGACCTTTTTCAATCTGTCGCTAATGGGAAAAGCAGTATCGCCTCCGCCATTAGCGGCAAGGGAGTAGCAGCATCAGGAAGCGATGATTTTGGTACTTTGGCGGCAAAGATCGGGCAGATAAATGTCGGAGGACGGAAAGCATTAAGTAATGGATGGCAAGTCATGGCAAGTAATGTTGATGCCCCCTGGGATATTAACGTAGGCTTTACACCAAATTTAGTTCACTATCAGTATCGAATCGTTTACGGAAATCGTGATATATATAACAACTTCGGATACTACGATGTATGGGGACATGGAACAATTTCTAAATTTAGCCATGGATATCAAAACTGGAGTATAGCAGCAAATGGATACATGAATCAAAGTCCAGGCGTAGTTTTCAGTCTAGTTTCAAAAAATAATTCAGATGGTAGTGAGTGGATTGGGTTAGGAAACAGAGATAAACCTATGGACTTTAATGCTATGAGTAAAATTGGTGCTGCATCACCTGGGGAAAATACGTATATTACTTCAAATGGGTTTCATATGGACTATGGTTACAATTTTAGAGACCCTGGTCCAGGAAACTGGGCAGGAGTCAACTGGGCAGCCTACGAATAAATGATTTAACAATTTATGATGGCATATTTCTAACAACCAGAAAGGAGCGGGGGGATGAATAGCAACGATATCGCGAATTTAGAAAAGCTGCTGCCGCTTGCCGATAAATACGGGCTGGCCTATATAGTGGCTTTGGTGCTGCTGGTGATTTTTCTGGTGCTGCTTAGGTCGATTGTGAAGGGGAATCTGGTGCCGCGGGAGCTGCTGGAGCGTGCGGAGGATGACCGGGACCGGCTGCAGAACATACTCGACAAAGAGCGCTCTGATTTTATGGCGCCGACTCTGGAGGTGCTGCAACGGCTAAAGGTTGACCACGCCGCCGAAGAAGTAAACGAGGAGAACAGGGGGAGATAACGTGCTGAGCAAATGGATCAAGCGGCTATCACCCCTGCATCGCGCCAGGGAAAAGGAGCTTGCCCGGGCTGCTGGCCGGGTGGCCTTATCCATCCACAGATATAAAGATGTATCACAGGACATTCAACAGGAAATCAGAAATAACGGGTTTGCCGAATTTTTAATTTATGACCGGGGTGTAGACGATGGGCATAATTGATGTTGTTTTATTAATAGCATATTTCATTTCGTTTGTTTGTGCGCTGCTTCTAATGGTTGCGCTTTTTTTGTATTTCCGCCGGAGAATCCGGGCAAGGGTAATCAGCTTATTTATGCTGGCAGCATTCTTTTTCCTGGGAGCATATACAGTGAAAATGGCTGTGGCCTTCTGGCTCAGATTCAGCAGTGCAGTAGGCACAGATGCGGTGCTGGCTTCGCTCCAATCCCATGCATGGGCAGTTGCCCAGACGGGTACAACACTTGGCTTAAGTATTCTGACTGTGCTGATGTATACCAGACGGAGAGATTTGTTCATTGTACTTTCAGATTTAAAAAAGGGAGGTGCCAAGCATGCTGACGCTGGCTCAGATCAAAGCTAAATCAGCCGCTCGTCTAAAAGGACTGCATCCGGTCGTGTCCGCCGCCGCGGATAAGCTGATTGAACGCTGTTACACCTGCGGTGTTCCGGTTCTTATAACTCAGGGACTCCGCACCTTTAGTGAACAGGACAGGCTGTATGCCCAAGGACGTACCTCTGCTGGTAATATCGTTACCAATGCCCGGGGCGGCTACAGCTTTCATAACTACGGGCTAGCGGTTGATTTTGCGCTGCTGCTGCCGGACGGCTCCAGTGCATCATGGGATATGAAGCGTGATGGAGACCGGGACGGCACAGCTGATTGGCAGGAGGTTGTACAGCAGGCTAAGGCACTTGGGTTCGAGTGGGGCGGAGACTGGAGCAGCTTCAAGGATTATCCTCATTTTCAGATGAGCTTTGGCCTGACGATTGCAAACCTGTTGGCAGGGGCCCAGCCCGCTCCGTCTGCAGTTGATGCAGTGTGCAAGCTAATCATTACAGAGGAGGAGACCGGGGTGAAAAATACTATACCGGCTATAGTGAACGTCAACGGGTGCAAGATTGCCGAGGGATATATAGAAGCAGGGGTTACCTATGTGCCGGTACGTGCTGTAGCAAAAGCGTTAGGGGCAGGAGTAAGTTATAACGCTGCGACCCGGACGGTTGAAATTACAAGCAGCCGGTAGATGAAGTAGATACTTCTCTAATTAGAGTGAACACTTATATGGAAGGAATGAGCTTATGGTACGCAGTGATATTTTGGATAATGTGATGACCTTTGCGTCAGTGCTGGCCGTGTTTGTTCTTGCGCTGGTGCAGCTGATCAAAAATAATATTAATCTCCCGCGGAACGCCATTCCGTTTGCAGGTCTTGCGACAGGAATGCTGATAGGTGCCGCCGCATATCCGTTTACTGAGCTGGATATCGTCCTCAGGCTATGGGCGGGCGGACTTGCCGGCTTATCGGCTACAGGCTTATTTGAACTGGCTTTTAATTACCGGACCGGATATACAAAAGAGTAAATCGTATTCAATCCGCGGGTCTGCCCATTTGAGCAGGCCTGCAATACATAGCAGATTATTTTTCAAAAACCCCAATTTCCATTCTTCCGTAATCCGTGTATAATGCAATCAATACCTACATGCCATGTAAAGCTTGCACATAAATACGCATTAAGCCAGCCATTCTAATAAAATAGGATACATTACTATTTTGTGACTGTATAAAGAATGAATTTAGTGTATAATCGTAATTACTGCAGCGCTTTACAGCGTAATAAGTTGGAGATTTCCGATTGTTTTTACTGTATGATATGAGGAAAGCTTCGAATAGACAATGTTAGGACATTGATCCGGAAGAGGATGGAGGGAGCAGCATGACCGAACTTACGACAGCTGTCAGCAAAAGCAATTCCAACAACCTGCTGCGGCGTGACGTACGGTTCCTGGGGAACATCTTGGGCGAAGTCTTGGTTCACCAAGGCGGTAACGAACTGCTGGAGGTCGTGGAGAAGATCCGCGAAACCAGTAAATCGCTGCGCTCATTATTTTTGCCTGAACTGCACAATGAATTTAAAGAGCTGATTAGTTCACTGGATCCTGAGAATCGCCACCAGGTGATACGGGCGTTCGCCATTTATTTTCAACTGGTGAATATTGCTGAGCAGAACCACCGGATTCGCCGTAAGCGCGATTATGAACGCTCAGCCGGGGACACAGTACAGCCGGGATCTATCGAAAGTGCGATTCAGGAGCTCCGTGAACGGGACTTCTCCCAAGAGGATGTTCATGATATTATGAATAACCTGTCCTTGGAGCTGGTCATGACCGCTCATCCTACGGAAGCAATGCGGAGGGCCATTCTTGATATTCACAAACGGATCTCCGATGATGTGATGGGTCTCGACAATCCGACGCTGACCTTCCGCGAACGTGAACAGCTCCGCGAGAAGCTGCTGAACGAAGTTATTACTCTGTGGCAGACGGATGAATTACGTGACCGCAAGCCGACAGTGCTTGATGAAGTGCGTAACGGAATGTATTACTTCCATGAGACGATTTTTCAGGTGCTGCCAGACGTATATCAAGAGCTTGAGCGATGTTTGAGCAAATATTATCCGGGTCAGAACTGGCATGTGCCGACTTATCTGCGTTTTGGATCATGGATCGGCGGCGACCGTGACGGTAATCCGTCTGTAACCGCGGCCGTGACTATGCAGACACTGCGTCTGCAGCGTAAGCTGGCTATCCGTGAATATCAGCGCATTATGCGTGAACTGATGCAGTATCTGAGCTTTAGTACAAGCATCGTTAGTGTTACGGATGAGCTGTTGGATTCGATCGAGCAAGACCGCGGGATTATTAAGCTGAACCGTGTCGACGCCTGGCGTAATGACAATGAGCCTTACCGGATTAAGCTGAGCTACATGATCTCCAAGACACAGAACGTGCTGGATGATGAGCGAAAAGGAACGCCGGAGCGCTACGCGACTCCGCAGCAATTCATAGATGATCTGAACGTAATTGACCGCAGCCTGCGGCATCACTATGCCGATTATGTAGCGGATACCTACATTAAGAAGCTTATCCGCCAGGTGGAGCTGTTCGGCTTCCATACAGCCGCGCTGGATGTACGCCAGCATAGCCAGGAGCATGAGAACGCAATGGCGGAGATTTTGGCCAAAATGAACATCACTCAGGATTACGCCAATATGCCGGAAGACCAGAAGGTAACGCTTCTTGAGTCCATTCTGAACGATCCGCGGCCGCTGACTTCCCCGTACCAGTCCTACAGTGAGAGTACTGAGGAATGCCTTGCAGTATACCGTACGGTTTATCTGGCACAGGAGGAATACGGCAAGCAGTGTATCACCAGCTATCTGATCAGTATGGCAGAAGCAGCGAGTGATATTCTTGAGGTCATGGTATTCTCCAAAGAAGTAGGCTTGTTCCGCAAGGACAATGACGGAACCGTAGTCTGCACACTGCAGGCGGTACCGCTGTTTGAAACCATTGATGACCTGCATAATGCACCGCAGATTATGAGAACGCTGCTCAGCATGCCAATCTACCGTGAGGCAGTACGGGCGATGAACGATCTGCAGGAAATTATGCTTGGCTATTCGGACAGCAACAAAGACGGCGGTGTGGTGACTGCGAACTGGGAGCTGCGTGTTGCCCTCAAGCAGATTACGGCTACTGCGGATGACTTCGGTATCAAGCTGAAGTTCTTCCATGGACGCGGCGGAGCGCTCGGACGCGGCGGCATGCCGCTGAACCGCAGCATCCTGGCCCAGCCGGCTTCGACCATCGGCGGGGGAATCAAGATTACCGAGCAGGGCGAAGTCATCTCTTCCCGTTATTCAATGCAGGGCATCGCATACCGCAGTCTGGAGCAGGCTACCTCTGCACTTGTAACAGCGGCTATTCACGCGAGAACACCTCAAGCTGACCTGTACGAAGCGAAATGGGATGAAATTGTAGCCGGTATCTCTGAGGTTTCCCTGACGAAATATCAGGACCTGATCTTCCGTGATCCGGATTTCCTGTCCTTCTTCAAAGAATCGACACCTCTGCCTGAGGTGGGCGAGCTGAACATCGGCTCACGCCCGTCCAAGCGGAAGAACAGCGACCGCTTTGAGGATCTGCGTGCGATTCCTTGGGTATTCGCCTGGACGCAGAGCCGTTATCTGCTGCCGGCATGGTACGCGGCCGGAACAGGGCTGCAGAGCTTCTATGAGGGCAAGGAAGAGAACCTGAAGATCATGCAGACGATGTATGCAGAATTCTCGTTCTTTACGACGCTGATTGATACGCTGCAGATGGCGATCGCGAAGGCGGATCTGGTTATTGCCAAGGAGTATGCCTCCATGGGCAAAAACGACGAGGCCCGCCAGCGCATCTTCGGCCAGATTGAAGCGGAATTCAAGCTGACCTCCGAGCTGATCCTCAAGATCACCGGGCAGCATGACATTCTGGATAATGTTCCTGTTATCCAGGAATCTATCCGTCTGCGGAACCCTTATGTCGATCCGCTCAGCTACCTGCAGGTGCAGCTGCTGTCTGAGCTTAGAGTATTGCGTGATGCAGAGGGTGACGACGCTGAGCTGCTGCGTGAGGTATTGCTGACCATTAACGGTATTGCTGCAGGGCTGCGGAATACGGGCTGATGCCCGGAGCCCTCAGGCTTACAGTGGGACTATTAATAAAGGATTTAGAAGCATATACAGGAATACTCCCGGAATTCAGCCATTGAGTAATGGGAATTAGCAAAACGGAGATCTGCTGCGCTTAGTGCGGCGATCTCCGTTTTTTTTGGTTTGTATTCAGGTTCTATTGCAATTTGGGATGAATCTTCCAAGATTGAAGAGCGGAGCAGGCGTTAAAACAAGAGGGAGTTGCTTTTAATTGTATTCGGTACACTTAAAAGTCGCTACAACTCGCCCTCCTCATTAGATAGCTGCATTTCGTACATCTATACCCGCCCTATTTGGCAAGAATAAACGTTTTATGGATTTTTAGTTGCACCGAATACAGCTAAACAGCCATTTTCCCTAAAAAGTGGCCGGATAGTTGTACAGAGTGCAGTTATACCAGGTTGATTTGTCAAAGCGGCCCTACATCTCAGTAACTAGTCTGTAAGGAAGCTATATTTAATGGACCGGCAGCACATCAAGCAGCCGGCAGTATCCCGGGAAGCCGCTTAACCTACCAGCCAAGCGGCTTCCTGTCCTTCCCCGTCCATAGTTACCTGTGGAATTCGGGCGGGGAACAGTGCATAAGCTACAGGTGATGAAGAAGGTGCGGAGAAGAATTTTGGAACTGCAGGAGCGTCAGCGTGCGCCTTTATGGTCAGATTCCTACCGCAGACAGCGGTTATAATTGAAGGAATCTGAGCATAGCAGCGGCCGGAAGTCCAAACATTCTTTGGAGTGCCGCCGTAATCACCGCACTTTGCTGTAAGCTGGTCCCGCCCGCTTTCCATAAGGTAACAATACAATCCTTGATTTTTGACCAAACTTGATTTACGATTTATATGCTTGTACCGTGGACATTCAAAGTGATGGAAGACCAGGGGCGGCAAGTCTGGGGGAGTTAACAGGTGGAGAATTTGGAAGGCAGATTGACAAAGCTCGCCTTGAAGGGCGACCAAAGAGCATTTGCCGAGCTTGTGGAACTATATAAAGACAAAATATATCATTTGGCTTACCGGATGCTGAACAACCGTCATGAGGCGGAGGATATTGTTCAGGAGACTTTTTTGCGTGTGTACCGGAATTTGGACCGATATGATGACAAACAGAAATTTTCGACGTGGATTTACAGGATCGGTACGAACCTGTGTATAGATAGGCTGCGCAAGCGTAAGCCGACCTATTCGCTGGATGCCGAGATGAACGACCAGGAAGGCATTGACGGGTACTCGATGATCCCGAGCGACAATGTCACACCGGAGACAGAGCTGCTGCTCTCAGAGACGCAGAGGCTGATCTATGATGCAATTGACAGTCTGCCCGTGAAATACCGGTCTGTAATGATACTGCGTTATTTGCAGGATCTGTCGCTGCAGGAGATCAGTGATGTGCTGGATATGCCGGTGACGACGATTAAGACGAGGGTGCACCGCGGACGTGAGTTTTTACGTAAAAAATTAGGCCCGAAAATGTAAAAATAGATGTTTTTTTATGAAACGTCTGTCCGGCAGTGCCGTATGTAAGTTAAGCAAGTCTTATGCGCTGTCCCTTTGCCTTGAAATAATTAAATAGCACACATGAAAGGATTGGCTCCTATGGAATGCAAACTGGCCGTCTCTTTGATGCATGATTACCTGGATGACGACTTGCCCGAGCTGCAGCAGAGGGAATTGAAGGAGCATCTTCTATCCTGTCCGGATTGCCGTGCAAAGTTCAATGAATTAGAACAAACTGATATGCTGATGTTCTCCCTGATGCACCAGAATGTGGTGGCCTCAGATGATCTGGTAAGCCGGATAATGGATTCACTGCCACAGCCGAAGAGAGAACGGGCTTTTATTACCTGGATCAAAAGACATCCGGCGCTTACGGCGGCATCCATATTCCTGCTGGTCATGCTCATGAGCTCAGTGACCTTCTGGAAACAGGATCAGCAGCTTGTAGTCAGAGGCAGTAATCTGGATCAGGTCATAATCCAGGGCAATACAGTCATTGTTCCGTCCGGCAAAACAATTGCAGGCAACCTTACAGTGGAGAATGGCACAACACAGGTGTACGGGGACGTTAATGGTAACGTAACAGTGATTGACGGCTCTCTGTACCAGGCTTCTACAGCCCACATCTCCGGGCAAGTCAAAAGCATAGACCAAGCGGTAAGCTGGCTCTGGTATAAAGTGACGAACATGTTCTCTGAAGTTGCCTACCGGTAATCCGCTATTGGCCCTTTATGCAGAAATAGTATTTGCGCCTCTTTTTCCGGAAAGATGGCGCTTTTTTGTTGCCTGAAACCGGATTATCAAAATTCCCCAGCGGGTGAAACTTGCAACCTGGGCGTGAACGTTATAACCTAGATATGATACAGAGCTAACAGACAATTTACATAAACCCAGCTAATATGAAATGACGGGGGTTTTGGGCAATGAGCTATTTTACTGACTTAACATGGAAAGAATCCATTAAAGATATAGTCGATATCCTGATTGTCAGCTACATTATCTACAAAGTACTCAATATGGTGCGCGGCACACGGGCAGTCCAGCTGCTTAAGGGAATTCTGGTGCTGGTTATTATCTGGGCGCTGAGCACGGTTCTGGACCTTTACACGCTCAAATGGCTGATGAACCAGATTTATACCTTCGGGGTGTTTGCCATCTTTATTATTTTTCAGCCTGAATTGCGCAGGGGGCTGGAGCAGCTTGGTCGGGGTAAGTTTTTTGGACGGGCCTCGGAGAATGATGAGGAGATCAGCAGGCTGGTCGGCGAGGTCATCAAAGCGGTGAACTATTTATCCAAGCGGAAAATAGGGGCGCTTATTGTTTTTGAGCGGGCGACCGGCCTCAATGAATACACGGAATCGGGCATACCTATGCGTTCAGTTGTCAGCTCGGAGCTGTTGATTAATATTTTTATTCCCAATACTCCGCTGCATGACGGGGCGCTGATTATGCAGGATGGACAGATCGCCGCTGCCGCCTGTTATCTGCCGCTCTCGGAGAATCCATTCATCAGCAAGGAGCTGGGGACGCGCCACCGGGCGGCAATCGGGATCAGTGAGGTTGCGGACTCCGTCTCTGTCGTGGTTTCAGAGGAAACGGGGCAAATATCGCTGGCCATTAACGGGCAGATTGTGCGTGATATTAAGGAAGAATCGCTGATCTCGAAGCTTCATCAGGAGCTGAGCGCGTCTTCGACGCTGAAGGAGAAAAGCTCTGCTTTCTGGAAACGGAGAGGGGGCAAGAACAATGGATAAGTGGATGAAGAACAACAACTTCAACAAAATTCTTGCTCTTGTCTTCGGTATTATCCTGTGGACGATTGTGCATGTGGATACCGAGCCAACCAATCAGACAACAGTCAGTATGCAGCCGAAAATTATTGAAAATGTAAAAATAGAGCAGACAGGCATGGACGAAGAAAAGTATGTATACAGCTTCGATGCTGATAGTGTGAGGCTTGAGGTCTCGGGTAAAAATTCGGATCTTAACTTCAAATTTTCTGATGCCTACAAGGTGACGCTCGATTTAAGCGATGTAGGACCGGGGGATACAACGCTTCCGTTAAATTATACTCTACCCAAGGGAGTAGAGTTTGAATCGATGGAGCCCTCTGAGGTGAATGTGCATGTCGAATTGCGTAACACGAAAACCTTTCCGGTTTCTGTGAATATTACGGGTGCGCCGGCAGAGGGGTACCAGGCTGATGTTGCGGTGATTGATCCCGCAGAGGTGGAGGTTACTCTGCCGGCCAGTGAGCTCAGTAAAGTGGCAACTGTTCAGGGCACCGTTGAGCTTGATGGGGAGAATGAAACCTTTACAGAGAAGAGAGTGAGGCTGACAGCCTACGACAGCGACGGTAACGAAATCAGCGGCGCCGTTATTGAGCCGTCTGCTGTTTCTGTTCAAATGTCCATTTCACTTCCGAACAAAACGCTGCCGCTGGATGTCAGCTTCACCGGACAGCTGCCAGGCTCTCTCTCATTATCCAGAGTTACGCCTGAGATGGATACAGTTACGGTGTACGGCAGTGAGGAGATGCTCGCGGGCTTATCCTCCTATGAAGCCACCCTGGATCTCAGTACGGTTCAGTCTGCGGGGACACAGCAGGTGAAGCTTGAGCTGAAGCCGCCTGAGGGGACGTCCAAGATAGAACCGGCTGAGGTGAACGTCACGGTGTCTGCCGCTGAAGTAGCTGAGCGGACGATGGAGAATATCCCGATTAAGCTGGAAGGCGTAAGCAGCGGGCTAACAGCGGTAGTTACAGACCCGCCCGCCAGAGCTATTACGCTGACCTTATCAGGAGCACCGACCCTGCTTGATCAGCTTGATCAGGATAACATTAGTGTGGTAGCTGATGTTGGAGGTCTGGCAGCGGGTGTACATCAGGTCACGCTGCAGATCTCGATGCCGAGGTTCATCTCCCTGGTCAATTCCCCGCAGCCGCATATCGTTACCATAGACCTGCAGACACCGGCCACACCGGAGGCGACGGCCAGTCCGGACACCGGAATCGGGCCGACTCCTGAGCCGAGCTCTGAGGCTGTTTCCGGCGGGGAGAACAGTGTGGAGCCGACACACAGCGCTGAGCCAGCCGCTACTGCCACGCCAGCTCCTACAGAAGGCACTGTTGAGAACAGCAGTACTCCTGAGAGCAGCGGGAATGATACTAATTCTGGCAATACTGGCGGAACGTAACTTTTTGTTCGGGATAGCGTCTATGTGTAGGGCAGTTTAGTTACATGATTCCGAATGTTCTCATACAATAATTCATTAAGCTATAAGATGAACTTAAGAAAAGGGCTTCGTACATAACATTCTTAAGTTTACATTCAACAATGTAGCGTACTAAAAGGAGAAAAGAGATGGGTAAGTATTTTGGAACTGACGGTGTGCGCGGGGTCGCCAACCGTGAATTAACAGCAGAAATGGCCTACAGCATTGGCCGCTGCGGCGGATATGTCCTGGCTGGAAACGTAGAAAAGCCGAAAGTGGTTATCGGCATGGACACCCGGATCTCCGGACCGCTGCTGGAATCAGCACTCGTAGCCGGGCTGTTGTCTATCGGTGCGGAGGTTATCCGGATCGGTGTTGTCAGCACACCTGCTGTAGCATATATCACCAGATTGCTCAAGGCGGATGCGGGCGTTATGATCTCCGCTTCCCATAATCCTGTGGAAGACAATGGCATTAAGTTTTTTGGCGGAGACGGCTTTAAGCTGACGGATGAAACCGAGCTGCGCATTGAAGAGCTGATGGATGCCGAGAAGGATGAGCTTCCGCGTCCTGTGGGTGCCGGTCTTGGCAAGCTGACCGTCGATAACGATGCGAAATATTTGTATCTGGAGTACCTGAAGACCACGATCACTAACCGTTTTGAAGGCATTAAGATCGTACTTGACTGTGCGCACGGATCAGCCTATGAGCTGGCACCGCGCCTGTTCAGAGAGCTTGGAGCCGAAGTCATTGCGATCGGCGCGGAGCCTGACGGTCTCAACATTAATGACGGATACGGCTCGACACATCCGGAGAAGCTGCGCGATGAGGTGCTGCGTCACGGTGCGGATCTGGGACTTGCTTTTGACGGTGATGCCGATCGTCTGATTGCTATCGATGAAACAGGCGAAGAAGTGGACGGTGACTTCATTCTCTGCATCTGCGGAGATGCGATGAACCGTGCCGGCAAGCTGAAGGATGCCACGATTGTGTCTACCGTAATGAGCAACATCGGCTTCTACAAAGCTACCGAGAAGCTGGCACTGAATACAGCCAAGACGGCTGTCGGTGACCGCTATGTGATGGAAGAAATGCGCCGCGGCGGCTATAACCTGGGCGGAGAGCAGTCCGGCCACGTTATTTTCCTGGATTATAATACAACCGGTGACGGAATTCTGACCGCGATCCAGCTTGTGGATACATTAAAGGCCGAAGGCAAAAAGCTCAGCGTGCTGAAGTCGATGATGACCAAGTATCCTCAGGTGCTTGTAAATGTACGGGTGCAGGACAAAACAAACTACCCGAATAACCCGGCAATTGAAGCTGCTATTCTGGAGGTAGAAAGCAAGCTTGGGGATAACGGCCGTGTGCTGGTACGTCCTTCCGGTACGGAGCCTTTGATCCGTGTTATGGCAGAAGGTCCGGATAAGGCTGAGCTGGATCTGTTCGTAGGACAGATTGTTGAGGTTGTTCAGCGCGAACTGGTTTAATATATTGTAAAATCATTAGCGGGCAGAGCCGGTGATTGGAGTTTGTGCTTCGATCATCGGCTTTTCAGCTAATGTGACATCATTTTCAAGCAAATTCCAAAGCTTTCAAACATTATTTCATTGCCAAAAGTGATGTAAGGTGCATATAATGATGAAGTGTCATTCAAGAAGGAAAGCGGGGATCGTGAGGTAAACAGCAACAGCAAGCGCCAGAGCTTGATCTTGCGCGGGGGAGAAGGGACAGCTGCAGTAGCCGGATTGGCGGCAGGCTGGAACGGATCACGGCAGATGTAAGCTGACGAGGTGGAGGTGTTCGAAATGTTCGGCGGGGACCTCCCGGTGATACACCAGAGCCGTAAATATAAGCGGAAAATGTTAGGGCGACCTTTCACACAACGCTTGTATGGGTGTACGAAGATTTTAATCATTCATGGGTATGCGCTAACGGAAAATACGTACGTCCTGCTGCGGCAGAGAAGAAGACTGTGGATGTCATTTTACAGGTGACAGATTTGACAACAGAATAATGCTTTTTCTCTACACTTGCCGCACGGCACGTCTATTTCCTTATGCCGCCCACATTACAATCATTGGACGGAGGAATTTTATAATGTGTGGTATTGTAGGATATATTGGTAATCAGAATTCGCAGGGGATCCTGGTAGAAGGACTTAAAAAGCTGGAGTACCGTGGTTATGATTCAGCAGGTATTGCTGTTTTCACGAAGGAAGGCTTGCAGGTTGTTAAGGCAAAGGGCCGTATGGCTAACCTGGAATCCAGACTTGAAACAACTCCGCTGACGGGCAGTGCCGGTATCGGACACACCCGCTGGGCGACTCACGGTAAACCATCCGACGAGAACTCCCACCCGCACACAGATAACAGCCAGAAATTCTCGGTTGTACACAACGGGATTGTCGAAAACTACCTGGAACTCAAAGAAGAGCTGATTGCCGGCGGATGCCACTTCACTTCCGAGACGGATACAGAGGTTATTTCCCACCTGATTGCCCGTGAATATGAAGGAGATATCGTTAAGGCTGTTCAGAAGGCAATCACCCATATGCGCGGTGCATTTGCCCTGGGCGTTCTGACTGAGCATGAGCCGGATAAACTGGTTGCTGTACGTCAGGCGAGCCCGCTGATTATCGGTCTTGGCGAAGGTGAAAACTTTATCGGGTCGGACATTCCGGCACTGCTGGAATATACCCGTAACGTATATATTTTGAACGACGGCGAAATGGCTGTACTGACAAGAGATGCTGTCGAACTGATGACGATTGAAGGCAACTTTATTTCTCGGGAAATGATTACTGTCGATTGGGATGCAGTTACCGCAGAAAAAGGCGGATACGAGCACTTCATGCTGAAAGAAATCCACGAGCAGCCTAAGGCTTACCGTGATACTATGCGCGGACGCATCAACGCCGAAGGCACGAAAGTTATCCTGCCGGAACTCAACCTGACTCCTGAGCAGATCAAGAACATCCGTAACATCCAGATCGTTGCTTGCGGTACTGCATACAACGCGGGTCTGGTTGGCCGCGGTCTGATTGAGTCCCTGGTTCGTATTCCGGTTGAGAATGATATTGCTTCCGAATACCGTTACCGTTCACCGATCGTAACACCGGAAACACTGGTTATCGTAGTCAGCCAATCCGGTGAAACTGCGGATACCCTGGCTGCCCTTCGTGAAGGTCAGGCTAATGGTGCACACGTACTGGCGATCACTAACGTAGTAGGCAGCTCCATTGCCCGTGAAGCTAACGATGTACTGGTTACTCTGGCTGGTCCGGAAATTGCTGTAGCATCGACGAAAGCTTACACTTCGCAGATTATTGCGTTCACCCTGCTTGGCCTGTACATGGCTGAAGTACGCGGAACCCAGACCGATGCACAGGTTGCTGAAATTCTGGCTGCCATGAACACCCTGCCTGAACAGGTTGAAGAAATCCTGGCTCAGAAGGATGCCATCAAAACTTATGCAGAGCAAATCTCCAGCCACAAGCACCTGTTCTTCATCGGCCGCGGCGTAGACTACGCTGTAGCTCAAGAAGGCTCGCTGAAGCTGAAAGAAATCTCCTACATTCACTCTGAAGCTTATGCTGCAGGTGAGCTGAAGCACGGTACACTGGCTCTTATCGAAGACGGCGTTCCGGTTATCGCCTTGGCGACTCAAGAAGCCGTACTCGAAAAGACTGTGAGCAACATCAAGGAAGTGAAAGCCCGCGGCGCAGACGTACTGGCGATCACTCACCAGGAGCACGTAACCGACCTGCTGAAATCCGTTGACCAGGCCTTCGTTATTCCAAAGACCCTGCCGTTGCTGACTTCCGCTCTGTCGGTAGTTGTAACCCAACTGCTGGCTTACTATGCTTCCCTGGCTCTGGGTCATGACGTTGATAAGCCAAGAAACCTGGCTAAGAGTGTTACTGTGGAGTAATTGTAGGGCTGCTTTTGAAGTTATTGTTAGAAGAAAATAAAGTGTTAGACTGAAAAATAAAGTATTAGACTCGGAAAATAAAGTATTAGACTGAGAAAATAAAGTTGTAGACTGGGAAAATAAAGTATTAGACTGACGTAATTGGCCATACTGCTATTAGGAGCTCTTCTACTGTCTACAGAACCTACATCCAGAATAACATCATGACTCCAAACGGGGCTGCCTTCGGGTAGCCCTGTTTTCTTTTAAGGAGGTGTTGTCATCTTGGCCAAAAGAAAACGTGAAATTACGGACGCGAAGATTGATAGGTTTATCAAAGAAGGCAGAGGACAAGGAACGGGAGCCGATTATCTTCCGTGGCTGCGAGTACAGGATGTGCCATCAACAGGCAGATCGACTCGGGGTGTCGGCTGGACCACAGGCAGACAACACACCTTCTTGTCCGATTTGGAACGCGATTATTTCTATGCCCTAGATTATGCCGATGGAGTAACAGACATCCGTGAGCAATATCCCCTCCTCCCGCTTGAAGAGACGAAGCTGATTGCTGACAAGCTTGGTATCGCACATCCCAAAGACCCTAGAACTGGCATGGATATCGTCATGACTACAGACTTTGTAATTACATATAAAGATAAGGAATATGCGAGGACGGTTAAGCCTGCTAAAGAGTTGGAGAATGAACGCATATTAGAGAAATTTGAGATTGAACGAATATACTGGGAGTCACATCAGGTAGATTGGGGAGTTGTGACTGAGCGTGATTTGCCTTATACGTTAATCCGCAATGTCGAATGGATTCATAAAGAGTATCACAATGAGGATGTCGAGAAACTTGGGATCTTTGCTGTCCAGAGCTTGGAGCGTTCACTCGCTGCTTTAATACAATCAGGGACTGCAATAGCTAAAGCGTGTCTCGCATGCGATGAACAAATGGGGTTAGAAGCCGGGACAGCCCTGGCTATGTTTAGACATTTTGTAGCCCGGAGAATCTGGTCTGTAAATATGAATGAGAAGATTAATCCATCGAATAGTGCTAATGGGTTTCATATCACTGGAGCAGATGGCTTATTGGCGAAAGGCGGCTGAGATATGCAGATACTCTATGAAAATATGGTAGTCGAATGGCAGTTGCCAGAGTCCGATGTGCGTCAGGTTGAGAGAATACTATGGATTTCCCCAAATGAGGAATACCTCTACAGCATTGCAATGGATGATGATAAAGCTTTTCCTGTTATGAAAGCTTATTCGGAATATGCTGCAGGTATTGCATCGAAGCTTTGTAGGCAAGTGGATTGGATTAATGATAGCGTCCCTGTAATTGATACTGATATTGCCCCTGAGCATTTGGCACTCCGTGATAAGTCATGGGACACCATCAAAGATATCGTCCTTGATGAACCAAATTGCTATGACAAGAAATTCAGAGGCGCTCAAATCCAAGAGGTTCAGGGTCGAACTGCTGTTCATAAAAGTACAATTTATCGCTACTTACGCAGATATTGGCAAGGTGGGAAAATGAAGAATACGCTGCTGCCTCACTATAACAATTGCGGTAGTTACGGCAATGATCGTACTCCTACCGAGGCCAAACGTGGGCGTCCTCGAAAGTTTGAACATGAGCCAGCGGGTATAAACATCGACGAAGAAACCAAGCAGTTACTGAGATCAGGAATACAATTATTTTATAACACTCAGGAGAAATCTCCTTTAAAACATGCTTACCAAAAAACACTGGAGAAATTCTTCGCGAGCGGGTACCGCCAAGAAGGACAAGCTCTGATTCCCGTTCTCCCTCCTCCGGAGAAGTTACCCACATTTGGCCAATATAAGTATTGGTTTCAGAAAGAGCAGGACCTTGAAAATACACTTAAAAGTCGACACGGTAAAAAAAGATATGAACTGAATCACCGTCCAATACTCGGGAGCTCTACTCTTGAGAGCTTCGGTCCAGGCTCCAGATTCCAGATTGATGCTACGGTTGCAGATGTTTATCTGGTTAGCGAATATCAGCGCGAATGGATTATTGGCCGTCCGATTGTTTACATTGTCATCGATGTGTTTAGCCGCTATATAACAGGGATATACATTGGTTTGGAAGGCCCTAGCTGGGTTGGCGCCATGATGGCTTTAGCTAATACAACAGCTGATAAAGTAAGGTATTGTGCCGAGTACGGCATTGAAATTACTGAGCAGGAATGGATGAGCAGCCATTTGCCGCAAAAGCTTACAGCAGACCGTGGTGAGCTTGAGGGTGATAAACCGGCTAGACTTATTGACGTTCTTGGTGTGGATGTCGAAAATGCGCCACCTTATAGAGCCGACTGGAAAGGAATTGTAGAGCAACAGTTTCGTCTGGTGAACTTGAGAAGTGTTCGATTTATGCCGGGGGCTATCAAGGAACGCTTCAGAGAACGCGGCGAACGGGATTATCGTCTTGACGCTAAATTGACGTTACGAGAGTTTACTCAGATTATGATCCAATACGTTCTTTATCATAACAACAAACACCGTATGCTCTGGTATGATCGCAATGAATTTATGGTAGCAGATAATGTTGAGCCGATCCCATACCAATTATGGCAGTGGGGAATAATAAACCGGACGGGGCGCTTAAAGAAGCTTCCGGAAGCTATTGTTAAGCTCAACCTTCTTCCCCAGGGAGAAGCTACCGTAACATCAGCTGGAATCCAGTTTAAAGGTGTCCATTATGGCTGCGATTTGGCTATGCGAGAGCAATGGTTCGTTAAGGCCAGAGTCGGCAAGACTTGGCGTGTAAAAGTGTGCTATGACCCGCGTTCCACTAATGAAATCTACTTATGGTTGGATGCGGGAAGACAGTTCGAGGTATGCACGCTACTTGATCGAGAAGAACGATATCTTAACAAGAGATTTGAAGAAGTAGACGACTTATTGGAGATTGAACGATATCATGGCAGACATCACGAGATAAATAATATGTTGGCCAAGATTGATTTGGATGCGCAGACCCAAGCCATTGTAGAGCAAGCGACGAAAAAGACAAATGAGGCGTTACGCAATAGTGATACAAGTAGTAACCAGCGTGTTAAAGGAATCAGGGGAAATCGGAGCGGAGAAAAGCAGTTGAATCGGCCACAGGAGGTTTTCCAACTAGCTGAATCTCGTACAGTTGAAGGAAAGAGCTCGAAGGATGATAACGTAGTACCGATTAACCGGGATGCGACAACAAGACCGCAAGAAGCCTATATACCTCCGGCTGACAAGCTTTCTAAGATTAAAGCCTATTTGCAGGAAGACGGTGATGAAGAGTGAACGAGATGGATGTTCCCTTATTTCACTTCAGTCGTGGTCATTTTGTGGAGGCAGATTATCAAGATCCGCTGCTTGAGGACTATAGGAATAATCCTCTCTTGGAGGCGTTGCCGCCTATTTGGGACGACAAGACTGTAGCAAAGCAGCTGGCATCCAATCCGAGTTTCAATGTTGCTGAACGAGAACTACCGGTCCACTTAAGAATGCATTGTGTACAACGGATTTCGAGAGATTTCTTCAGGCCATTATCGAGACATCTTGAACTGCAACAGAGTATCTCCAGACTTATAAGGGATGGTTATGTAGGCCGAAATCCTCTTACCCCTAATTATGCCTTCAGAGCCCGTAAAGACGCTTATGAGCTCATTATAAAAGGTCATACAAATGGTTATCCCGTGAACACACCGACATCGGCAGGCTTTGCTCTGGTTGGCATATCCGGAATCGGGAAATCAAGCAGTCTGATGCGTATTCTCCAGATGTATCCGCAAGTCATTTTGCATCGAAAGTATAAAGGTCAGGATATGCCTGCCCCCTATCAGATTGTATGGCTAAAAATGGACTGTCCGCATGATGGATCTATACGAGGTTTATGTTTGAATTTTCTATTGGCGGTCGACAGTTTAGTCGGGACGAAGTATTACAAGAAGAATACAACAAAAACGACGGATGAATTATTGCCGATTATGGCTCAGGCTGCCGCCGTACATTGTCTTGGCGTACTTGTCATTGATGAAATTCAGAATCTGCAGGAAGCGAAGGATGATCGGGCTGCGCAAATGCTGAACTTCTTCGTCCAGCTGGTGAATACGATTGGTCTTCCTGTCATTCTAGTTGGTACCTATAAGGCACTGCCTGCCCTAAATGGTGAATTCAGGAATGCGCGGCGCAATAGCGGGCAAGGTGATGCAACCTGGCACCATTTTCAGAAGGATGAGGAATGGGAATGGCTTCTGCAGGGGTTGTGGAAGTACCAGTGGACCGACAAAAAAGTGGAGTTAACACCTGAGTTTATAGATATCATGTTTGAGGAATCTCAAGGTATATCGGATATTGCAATTAAGCTCTTTATGCTGACGCAGTGGCGTGCGCTGGACAAGGAGATCAAGCATATTACACCGGAACTTATCCGCTCTGTGGCCAGAGATCGATTTACGCTGATTAAGCCAGCACTAGAAGCGCTACGATCAGGGAAGAAGAATCAAATTCAAAAGTTTGCAGACATATATGACAGCGTATCTATAGATGACTACCTGGATCGAATTGAAGCAGAGAAACGGAAGGCTGCTCGGCTTGAGGTGATAAAGACGGAGCTTGGATATGACCTGCAAGAGCAAACGGTGTCTGAAGTTAATGTGTGGCTGATTGAGGTTGGCATAGGAGAAGCCATGGCATTAAAAGCAGCGCAGGCTGTAGTACAAAAGCATCTTCATGAAATTGATACCGTAGATTTGCACAAAGAAGCGCTGAAGATTGCTTTACAGGAGCAGAGTAATACTTCTTCCACTAATAAGTCTATTCCGCGAAGCAAATCGAAAGTGAAGTCAAAACCGACAGAGCCAAATGATTTACGCGTAATTGTATCTCAGGGCAAGAAGCAAAAGCTGCCGGCATACGATTCCCTCAAAGTTGCCGGATATATTAAAGATCCAATGGAGTTTATCGGATAGAAGGCGGTGAAAGTATGGATATGTATAGCGGTATGCCTCTCCCTTACCCGGATGAGTTACTCTATAGCGTGATTACTAGATATCACCTGCGGATGAACAACTCCAGCCCGAAATGGACATTTCGGGAATTATTCGGTACAGATCAGGTTATTCCTACATTGGATCTTCCCAGTCATCTCGATAATCTATCCCCCAGAAGCCAGATCATAGGTATAACATCAGATCAATGGATTGACGAGCATACGTTATATTCATATTACGCCCCCTTTCTTCCTCAGAATAGGAGCCGACAATTACAGCAGATGATGAGGAGCAATGATGGTTCAGGAATTCATGCGCTGGTTGGTATTACAGCGAGTTCCATGGAGCGGAATGCTGAATTGCGATTTTGCCAATCATGTTATGAAGAAGATATCCAGCGGTTTGGCGAGCCCTATTGGCACCGTGTGCATCAGGCTACCGGGGTGATGGTTTGTCCTAAACATCGTATTGTGCTTCACAGAATAACACATCCTGTTTCAGATCGGCATGGTTTAACGGTGTTGCCTATTGCAAGACACTTATTTCAATTCAATCCATTGGTATTGCCTGACCCAGAAAGGACTTACCTAAGATTGCTTGAAATTGCTCAGGATGTTCAATTGTTGCTTAGCGTTGGTCACTCACTTCATCTGTACGATTCCAGAGACTCTCTATTACATAAATTAAGTGAACAAGGCTATTTAACCCCATCCAATCGAATTCGGCAGCGCGAGCTTGAGATGAAATTGAGTTCTCATTATGGCAAAGAAATGCTGGAGTTCCTGAACTGTCAGACCTATGGAAATGATTACTCCTGGCTGGCAGTGTCTACAAGGAAAGCTCGCAGAGCCGTTCACCCTTTAAGACAATTATTGCTTATACGCTTCCTCTTTGGTTCTTTCAGTAGCTTCCTGGAGCAAAGAGATACGAGCTATTCTCCTTTTGGTAAAGGCCCATGGCCATGTCTAAATAGGGCTGCAGATCATTACAGAGAACCATGTATCCGTCACTTAAAGATTACGCGTTGTTCAGACACTGGAGGACCGGTAGGAACATTCTCTTGTAGCTGCGGGTTCTGTTATTCCAGAAGAGGTCCGGACCATAGCTCAGAGGATCGTTACCGAATCGGACGCATTAAAGCCTTTGGACCTGTCTGGAAGAATCAACTAACAGCTTATATGGGAAAGGGTTTATCGTACCGAGCTGCCGCTGAGAAGCTTGGCGTGGATACAAATACCGTCATCAAGTACGCACGGCTTAGTCCGGCAAATGAGAGCTTCAGTGATGAAGTGAATTTACCGTCTGTGTCCCCCCTAACAATAAAAACGGGAGCTCTCAAAAAGAAACGTAACGCGCATGACCTACGTTACATTCGTGTTGACTGGGAGAAGCGCGACCTCGAATTGAGCTTGGAGGTTGAAGAGGCGTGCAATAAGATGCTTTCTGATCGGGACATGAAGCCTATTCGAATTACATATGCCTCAGTTGGTAAACGTATTAGAAACCTTGCATTAATTGAAAAGCATAAAGATAAGCTTCCGATCACGATGGCTATTTTATCGAACCGTCTCGAAACAGTTGATCAATTTCAAATACGCAGAATTGGATGGGCAGCAGAACATATGAATGATGAGTTTCCCATTAAACGATGGAAATTAATCAGAAAGGCCGGATTACGACCAGGTTATTCTAGTGCGGTAACTGACGCGCTTGATTATTACAGCGGTCAAGGATTACATACCTTGAACTTTGCAGATAGGGTGGCGACGCAGTGGCTTCAGTAGAATTTAGTCCTTGGCCGTTTGAAGAAAATGAGGATGTTGAACTGATTTGGTTCGGATCACCGTACACAGATTATAAAGGTGACTGGAGAGTTCGAATTGCCTTTAGAAGAGCACGTGGTGAGGTTAAAGTCCTGTCTCGAGCCTGGGGCGCAATTCCTCTATTAAGATTGGGCCAAATATACACGAAGGGTGTTCTTAATCAAGTCCGCCCGATGAGCGGATCGTCCTATACATTCACCATACCTTCACTTGATCAGGGGAAGATTGTAAATGGATTTCAATTGCCAAAGCGTCTCATTGACTTTGGAAAGAATCCAGAGTTAGGAACGCAAAATATTATTCAGTATACAGTGGGGAATATAACGGTCTGTATTCCTGTTATCGAGCTTCTTAGAGCAATGTTTATTAACTCGCAGCTAATGGCATATTCGCTAATGCAGCCCCATGGTCTAGAACAACTAATTGAACGATGTGAATTTGAGAATAATGTTCTACACTTTTATTTAGGAAACCGGGTACCTAATACAATGGCTAATGAGAGTAACGCCCGTCATATGTCTTGGATTTATCTGGACTCCCAAATATATACCATGTGGAATTCCATTTATCAAAGATTGTTAAGTAGAGCAGTAGCTGAGTCTCCTACTAATCCAAAAAAGGCATTTAGAAAGGGGAATCTTCTTGATGTGGAGCTTCCCTCTACCGGTCCAATCGAACTGATAGTAAGGGGCGATCAATTCATGAATATGGTTTTGGTGAAAGAAATCGTGGGGTTCTCCGGCTTCACGCATCCGGCAACCGAAATTGACTTCTGGCATCACTCCAAAAAGCGGCAGGAATCAGTCTTTGGAAACAGGCGGTTAAGGATACCCGATCAATTCAAGAACGACGACGTTATAATTAATGATAACAGTGAACATGCAAAAGAAGATACAAATCAGGATGTACTTGAAGCACCCCCTACTTTTATGAAATTTATTAATTTCCCGATCGTGAGAATTCGAAAGAAGAATCTGAAACAAACGCATGCGGGGGACGATATAGTTGTTAACTCGGGTAGAGGCGGCAAGAGCCTGGACCAACCAAGACAAGTCAGTGTTCAAGATTCAATCGTGGGAGGCGATACTCCACCTATAGATTTTCAAAGTTTAGAGATGGTTCCAATCTCTGAAGCTATTGGGCTTGAAGATTTTTTCAAAATGATAACACTACTGAAAGAAATGACTTCATATTCCATTCGAATGTCTATAGTGCGAATTCCTCCTGGTAAACGCTTTTCAATATGTCCGAATGGTACGCGCCGGACCTGTGCAATTGTTCAAGTATCCAATAGTATGTTTACAAAGTACATACTAGAGGTTGCACGGCCGGATGATTGGTCGATCTCGACGCTAATACTCGATCCAACCAATCTAATCCATTTAAAAGCTATTGAGAGGACAATCACGCAACTTCTCGACGGATTAGTACAAAAAGGTGGGCATTGGGATCAGTACGTTCTGAGTCAATGTTCTGGTGCACATATTGAAAAGCTAAAGCATTATCAGAGTGATAGTCCGCGTGACTGGTCAATAAAACTTAAAGGGAAATTGCTAAACTAAAGGATTGACTGATGTCAGTTCTTTTTTTAGTATTGTAATACTAGATTTTATTGTGGTATTATTTAGGAGTAAGTTCCTAGTGCTAGAGGGTGATAGATTGATTGAGACATTTTGGAATATTTGCTTACTTCATAACATTAGCACAAGGGATCAATTGCTACGAGAGGCTGTGCGGGTAGTTCAAACGAATAGAGCGTTACAGTTGCAGGGGGCAGAACATAGATCGATTCTGGAACCTGAAACGCTATTCCGATGGATGAACCAGTATGCCGGTGAGCGTGAATTCGGACATTTTCCTGGTGATCGGGAGTTGTTCTTTAGGCTCTATCAAGCAGGCAAAGATATGGATTTATTAGACTATGCTATTCAGACGATACAGCAAGACCGAGTAACAGGTGCGATTACCGTTCATACGAGCATTATGGACAGATTTAAAGATATGTGTGAACGACATCACTATCGAACGCTGTTGATTGCAGAAGCAGAGAAATACTTGCGCGGTCTAGCCGAAAGTCAATTGTACAAGCGTTCGTTTACGATTACGCTGGTAACCGAGAATTACATTATCGCCAAGCTGTTGAAGACTTATTTTGAGTCTTATCTGAATGTCCGCATCATTCAGGGATCGATTTATCAACCGTTGCCCCTGTCTGAGAAGTATGACGCTATCTTAACCATTCCGAAATTCGGAATAAAGATGGATGAAGTTGAAGATGCGATCATTAGAGACTCGGAAGGCGTTGCGGTTAATCACTTACTCCCCCTGTTACAAGATACCGGGAGGATAAGCGTTACACTTCCTGCACGGATGTTGTTTCAATCTGGGCGTAATGCGCAGTGGCGAGAACAGATAAATGAATCTGCTCCTATCCAATCTGTACATATGCTGCCTGATGGGTTATTTCGGCCTTATATATCGGTCAAGACTTATCAGATTGAATTTGGAAGGTCACCTTCACAGCAAGTGATTATAGGTCGTCTACTGCTTCATAAGATGTCCTTGGAACCAGAGCGAGAAATTTCAGTTCATGCTGAAGCTTTTGCGCGGCTTGAGAACTGGCGAATAGATATGCTGCTTGATGAAGATCAAGATACGTTGAGGTCTTTTCAACAAGCCCCTGTTCTTAAAGTAAAGTTAAGGGATGTTGCAGATATATTCCGGGGCAAATCTGTTCTTAAGCAAGATCTTAGAGCAGGAAACATCAAAATATTAAATATTTCCAACATTGAAGACGGCGAAGTACGAACGGATCAGTTGGAGACGATCGATGAAGAAGAACGGAAGATCAAACGCTATGAAATTCTTCCCGGAGATCTGGTCATGGCTTGTCGAGGCACGGTGAATAAACTGGCTGTCTTTCCAGAAACAGAAGGAACGGTAATTGCTTCTGCCAATATTATTGTCATTCGACTTAAAGAGTCCATTAGTAGCGGATATGCAAAGATATTCCTGGAAAGTCCGGTGGGAGTGACACTGATCCAGAGCTTCCAGCGAGGGACAACCGTTCTGAATTTGAATCCTTCAGATGTGGGTGAAATAGAACTGCCTCTTCTTCCCCACGACGAGCAGAATAATCGGGTAAAACGCTACAATGAGGAAAAAGAACGGTATAAGCAAAAGATTCGTGAGGCTACGGATCGATGGGAGCAAGTAAAAAACGAAATATACAGCGAGCTCTACTGAGGAGGAACTAAGAATGTCAACAGCAAATCTAGGTTTTGAAGAAAAATTATGGAGCATGGCCGACAAGCTACGGGGCAGCATGGATGCGGCGGAGTATAAGCATGTCGTTTTAGGCCTGTTATTCCTTAAATATGTATCGGATGCTTTTGAAGAGAAATATGAAGCACTGAGCAATGAACCTTATGCTGATCCCGAAGATCGTGACGAGTATGTTGCTGCGAATATCTTCTGGGTGCCGAAGGATGCTCGTTGGAGCCACATTAAGAATAATGCCAAGAAACCGGAGATTGGCCAAATCATTGACCAAGCGATGGTCGATATTGAGAAGGAGAACGCATCTCTGAAAGGTGTTTTGCCTAAGGATTATGCAAGACCTGCTCTAGATAAAACACGCCTTGGTGAAGTTATTGACTTGTTCTCGTTCAAAGTTGGCGATGAAGATAGCCGCTCTAAGGACGTGCTTGGCAGAGTATATGAATACTTCCTTAGTAAGTTCGCTAGCGCCGAGGGTAAGAACGGTGGGGAGTTTTACACGCCAAATAGTGTTGTTCGCCTGCTCGTAGAGATGATTGAGCCATTTAAGGGTCGTGTCTATGACCCGTGCTGCGGCTCTGGAGGCATGTTCGTACAGAGCGAGAAGTTCGTAGAAGAGCATCAAGGCAGGCTCGGAGATATCGCAGTATATGGACAAGAGTCGAACTCGACGACTTGGAAGCTTTGCAAAATGAACTTAGCGATCCGCGGTATCGACAGCAACTTGGGCGAGCATCATGCGGATACGTTCCATAATGATCTTCATAAGAACCTGAAAGCCGATTATATACTGGCTAATCCACCTTTTAACATTAGTGACTGGGGCGGGAACCGGCTCACTGATGACGCACGTTGGTCGTATGGAATTCCTCCAGCAGGCAATGCCAACTATGCTTGGATTCAACATATGGTAAACAAGCTGGCGCCAAGCGGTGTAGCCGGCTTCGTCTTGGCGAACGGTTCCATGTCTACGAGCACGACAGCGGAACTCGAGATTCGGAAAAAGTTAGTCACTGCGGATTTGGTGGATTGCATCGTTACGCTGCCAGGGCAATTGTTTTACTCGACGCAGATTCCTGTTTGCCTCTGGTTTATGGTGAAGAACAAAGCTCCAAGAGGACTGCGCGACCGCCGTGGGGAAATACTGTTCATCGATGCTCGCAAAATGGGACAAATGGTCGATCGTACTCATCGTGAGCTGACGACGGAAGATATCAAGAAGATAACGGATACTTACCACGCCTGGCGCGGGCAGGCTGACGCCGGAGCTTATGAGGATGTTAAGGGATTCTGCAAGGCTGCAAAACTTACGGAAGTGCAGGAGCATGAGTATATATTGACTCCTGGTCGGTATGTAGGTATTGAGGATGTTGAGGAGGAGAGCGAGCCGTTTGAGGATAAGATGGCTCGGCTGACGTCGGAATTGGCAGAGCAATTTGCAAAATCGCGGCATCTGGAAGATGAGATTCGCAAGCGGCTTGGGGGGATTGGGTTTGAGTTTTGAGAATCAAGAATGGCGAACATTTGAGTTAGATGAACTATGTACAGTTACTGATTGTCAACATAAAACTGCACCTGTAGTCAATTATAAGACTAATTTTAGAATGTTAAGAACAACAAACATTCGAAATGGTCGAATTAATTCAGAAGATGCGAGATATGTAACGGAAGAAACTTACAAGGCATGGTCTGTTAGAGGTAAACTCGTTGAGGACGATGTGATTCTAACTAGAGAGGCCCCTATGGGGGAAGTTGGCATTATCAAATCTTCAAATGAAAAGTTTTTTCTTGGACAAAGAATGCTTCAATTAAAGGCTAAAACAGATGTTATTCTACCATACTTTTTATATTACTCACTTTTGACGCCTGAAGTGCAAAATCAAATCAAAATGCATGAGGGTACTGGTTCAGTAGTTAGTAATATTCGAATTCCTGCTCTGAAAAAGTTCAAGCTTATGGTACCTGTATTGAAAATACAAGAGTCTGTTTCGACAATGTTGAGACTGATTGATGACAAAATTGATCTCAACAATGCCATCAATAAAAACCTCGAAGAAATGGCCCAAGCCCTTTTCAAACGCTGGTTTGTGGATTTTGAGTTCCCGAATGAAAACAGTGAACCGTATAAGTCTAGCGGCGGTGAGTTTGAGGAAAGTGAGTTGGGGCTGATTCCGAAGGGGTGGAAGGTAAAGACATTAGGCGAAGTCTCGATACAGGGGATTGTATGTGGAAAGACCCCAAGTACGAAGGAAAAAGATAACTTTGGAGAAGAAACCCCTTTTATTACGATTCCGGACATGCATAACAAAGTATTCGTAACGAAGACTGAGCGTGCGCTCTCTAGCAAGGGAGCGGGAACACAAGCTTCAAAGACAGTCCCAGCTTTTAGTGTATGCGTAAGCTGTATTGCAACACCCGGATTGGTAGTATTGACTTCTGAACCAAGTCAGACAAATCAACAAATAAATACGATTATTTGTAATAGTAATGAATGTTACTATGTTTATTTATCTCTTTCCCGTATTTCGGAGTACATTAAGAATATGGGATCAGGCGGTAGTGTCGCATTAAATCTGAGCAAATCGCGGTTTTCTAATATTAAAATGGTTTTACCAGAACAATCTATATTAGACCAATTTCATAACTTGGTTGAACCAATGTTTGCTACTATTCTGCTTATTCAAAAAGAAACGGAAAGCTTGTCTATCACACGTGACACCCTTCTCCCCAAACTCATGTCAGGTGAAATCCGAGTCCCTTTGGATGAAGAGTATCCATATTCTCAATCTTCCGACTTGCCACTAGCAGCCGAAAGCAAAGCCCAATACTCCACTACCTAACTGAAGGAGGTGTACCCATGGCCATTTACACCACATCTTATGCCGAGAGCGACTTGGAGCTTGCCACTTTAGAGTGGTTCGAAGAACTCAACTACAACAAAGCCTACGGGCCCGAGCTCTCACCTGAAGGAGAATATCCGGAAAGACAGTACTATCAGGACGTCATCCTAAAAGAACGCCTACGTGAAGCCCTTATCCGTATCAACAAGCATCTGCCGCGTGAGGCCATAGAGGAAGCGATTCGTATCATCGAAGTGCCTCGGAGCCCGAGTTTGATGATCAATAACAAAGCATTTCAGAAGATGATCACGGACGGCATCGATGTCCAGTATCGGAATGCTAACGGTGATTATCCGACCGAAAAAGTCTGGTTGTTTGATACTCATTTGGACCACGCTGACAATAACGATTTTCTTGTGGTGAATCAGTTTACGGTGATTGAGAACCAAGTCGATAAACGCCCGGATGTTGTGGTGTTCGTCAATGGCCTTCCGATTGCGGTTCTGGAACTGAAGAGCGCTTCAAATGAAGAAGTGGGAATTAGTGATGCATACAATCAGGTGCAGACTTATAAAAAGGCGATCCCGTCCCTATTCACATACAATTCCTTTATGGTCATCAGTGATGGGGTCAATGCCAGAGTAGGGACACTGACGGCTGACGAGGAACGATTCATGATGTGGCGCACCATTGATGGAGAGGATGTTGCATCCTCCTCCCTGCCGCAGCTCGAAGTGCTGATTAAGGGCATGTTCGAAAAAAGCCGGCTGCTCGACATCATCAAGCATTTTGTTTTATTTCAGACAGATGGTGAACATCTATTCAAAATATTGGCCGGATATCATCAGTATCATGCTACGAATAAGGCGATCGCGGCTACAGAAAGAGCGACACTGGAAGAAGGCGACCGCAAGATCGGCGTCATCTGGCATACACAAGGATCTGGTAAAAGCCTGTCTATGGTTTTTTATGCAGGCAAACTGGTCCTGACTCTTGATAACCCGACAATTGTGGTTGTAACGGACCGTAATGATCTGGATGATCAGTTATATGCCACATTTAGCAAGTCTATAGACTTGCTCCGCCAAACTCCGCAACACGCCGAAGACCGTGCTCACTTAAAGCAGCTGCTTTCGGTAGAATCGGGCGGGATTATTTTTACAACCGTGCATAAGTTCTCACCTGAAGAAGGCGAATCCCAGTATCCTGTGCTCACAGACCGTCGTAATGTCATCGTAATGGCGGACGAAGCACATCGCAGTCAATACGGCTTTCAGGCGGAAATGGTCGCATCGGATGAGGAAGCAAACATCAAATACGGCTATGCAAAATATATGCGTGACGCCTTACCGAACGCTTCTTATATCGGGTATACTGGAACACCTGTTGAGTTGACGGATAAGAACACTCCGGCTGTTTTTGGTGATTATATTGATATTTATGACATGACACGGGCTGTAGAGGATGGTACGACCGTCAAGATTTACTATGAGAGCCGGATCGCCAGGTTGGAGTTGTCGGATACGGAGCGGCCGGTTATCGATGAAGAATACGAAGAGATTACCGAGTATCAGGAGTATACTCAGCAAGAGAAGCTTAAGTCCAGATGGGCGCGTCTTGAAGCGCTTGCCGGTGCGGAGAAACGGATCAAAAAGGTCGCAAAGGATATGGTTGAGCATTATGAGCAGCGCCAAGGAGCCATGTTCGGCAAAGCCATGATCGTCGTGATGTCGCGGCGCATTGCTATCGACCTCTACAAGGAGATTATCGCTCTTCGTCCGGACTGGCATAGTGATGACGACAACGAAGGTAAAATCAAAATCGTCATGACCGGAAGCTCAAGCGACCCTGTAGAATGGCAGCCTTATATCGGGACAAAACGGCGCCGTGAGCATTTGGCCAAACGGATGAAGGATTTAAACGACCCGCTGGAGATCGTCATCGTGCGTGATATGTGGTTGACCGGGTTTGACGTGCCAAGCATGAACACCATGTACATTGATAAGCCGATGAAGGGCCATAACCTCATGCAGGCTATCGCCCGTGTTAACCGTGTATTTCGTGACAAACCGGGGGGGCTGATTGTAGATTATATCGGCATTGCAGATATGTTAAAATCGGCACTCCAGCAATACACCGAAAATGACCGTAAAACTGCAGGAATTGATACGGACCAAGCGATTGATTTCATGTTGGAGCGTATACAGCTCATTCGCGAACAATTGCATGGACAGGACTTTTCGAAATATGCGTCGGAGAAAGCTTCTGAACGGATGAAGGCAATTGTCGAGACTGTTGATTATGTGCTTGGGCTCGGCGATCAAGGCAAACGCAATTTTGTTAATTGGACCACGGAACTGGCAAAGGCCTATGCACTATGCGCAACGACAGAAGCTGCAGAGTCGGTTAACCTTGAAATTAGCTTCTATAAAGCAGTAAAATCGGGAATTGTCAAAATCATTACCACAGAGAACAAGAAGAAAACGACGAATGAACTTGATGCGGAACTGAACCAGTTGATCTCCAAGTCGGTCATGTCTGATGAAGTCGTCGATATTCTCGAAGCAGTTGGTTTGCAGAAGCCTAACATTGCGATTTTGTCGAATGAGTTCCTGGAGCATGTTCGCGGGTTGAAGCAAAAGAACCTCGCTGTCGAACTGCTCAGAAGACTCCTTCAAGGCAAGGTGAAGGCTGTATCTCGCACAAGCATCGTGCAGTCGAAAAAATTCTCTGAAATGCTCGATGAAGCTATTCGTAAGTACAATAATCGAACGATTGAGACAACCCAGGTCATTGAAGAACTTATTCAGATGGCTAAAGAGATGAACGCAGCCGTAAAGCGCGGTGAAGATCTAGGGCTCATTAAGGAAGAAGTTGCTTTTTATGATGCGCTTGCTTCTAATGAGTCAGCTAAGGAGCTTATGGGGGACCTGGTTCTTAAGCAAATTGCTCACGAATTGACACAAGCCATCAAGAACAACATCAAGGTGGACTGGACTCTTCGGGAGAATGTCCGGGCTCAGATGCGTATTACGATTAAGCGATTATTGAAGAAATACGGATATCCGCCAGATCTTGAAAAATTGGCAATTGATTTGGTGCTTCAACAGGCGGAGTTGATGGCACAGGCAGAGACAGAAGAATTTAAATACTAACTGACATCAGGCGTAGCTAAAAGAGCTGCGTCTTTAGAATGCAAAAGCTTATTGAATAAAAAACACTCGAAAATTGTAAGGAATTAGGTATAATAAATTAATAGGAATTATAGTAATTATAGGAATCTGGAGGGAAAATGGTCGGACATATTGTTGAATTATGCAATGATTTGCTGGAGGCTATAGAGAGCGAGGATTTCAAATCTGCTAAAGGCTTATACTACACAAAATACTTTTCTTTTATTAATACAGAGTTATCAATGTTAAATATAATGGAATTTGCTCCATCATATCGAACGCAATTTTTATTTTTAAAATCGGACTTTGATAATTTTTCAAAACAAGCTGCTGGTTTGACTTTAAATGATATATTTAAAACAAATTTACGTGATAAAACAACACAATTAATTAATAATCTAAGTTCATATGGCCAAATTGCTGCATCAAGAATGATTGATCTATCTTTTATGGTTGATCCGGAATTGAAAGCCTTTGCTACCAGAGATTTTCACGACCTCGCAACGAAATTGATACTTGACCGAGCGTGGAAAAGTGCAGTTATATTAGCTGGAAGTATCTTAGAAGCTATTTTATTTGATGTGATAAGTAATCCAATCCACAATTCTAGGGCTAGACTAGCTCGAAGAGCTCCAAAAGAAAGAGGAACGAATACGGTATTAAGACTTGATAAGTGGAAATTAAAAGACCTAATCAACGTTGCTGTTGATATCAATTTATTGGATCGTACAACTGAGAATACGATTCATCAAGTTTTGCGAGATTACCGGAATTTTGTTCATCCCCTTCTTGAAAAAAACATGGGATTACAGTTGGATGAAACGGAAGCAATACTTGCAAAGGGTGCAATTATGTCGGTTTGTAAGAAACTCTTGCAAAGTGTGTAGCAGTATATTCAGAGGAAAAGGAAGAATAACTTCATGTACAATGAATGGGGCTTTAAGAGATCACCCTTCGATACTAATCCGTTACCTGCAAATAATGAGGGTAAGGAATTATTAATTGGAAGACAAAATGACTTAAATAAAATTAAGAGACGATTGGCTAGCTCCTCAAACATTATAACAGTCGAAGGCAATAATGGTATTGGAAAGACTTCTCTTGCAAACATCACCGCATATGCAATGTATAATGATTACTTAGAATCAGGTGAGGGTGTTTTCTTGGTCCCTTGTTCTGAACCTATTCAAATGACTTCAGATAAAGATTCTGAGGAGTTTATTGATGAAGTGCTTATTAAAGTATTTCAAACATTATTAACAAAGGGGCATGAACTTGCTGAAAGTGGATATCGATCGTCGTCAAAAAATATTAATATTTGGTTAAGTCAAGTTGAACCAATGGAGCAATACTTTAAAGACATGAAAATTAGTATAATTGGTAGTGCAAGAGTTGATTTTAGGATAAAAATATTGAATTGGTTAAAGGAAATATTCCCCTATAACACAAATGGGGGAGTTGTTTGCATCCTAGATAACTTAGAGTTGTTGAATACGTGTGATGATGCTCGTAAAAAAATAGAGGAATTCAGGGATACGTTATTTGGTTATACCGGTATAAGGTGGATACTTAGTGGGGCATTGGGGATTGTGTATGGATTAATGTCTTCTCCTAGGCTTGAAGGTAGATTAAGCCCTCCAATCGAGTTATATGGAATTGATAAGAAGTTTTCCTCCGAGATTCTTCAATCAAGAGTTAAAAAATATGCTCAAAGTGAAGATATTTACTTACCTTTAAATATTGACGAATTTAGCCACTTATTTGAGTTATTGAAAGAAAACACGCGTCATACACTCAGTTATTGTGATGATTATTGTATTTGGATTTCCGACTATTCCCATAATCCACAGACATATGAAGAAAAGAAGCAAATGTACTTTACTTGGCTTGAAGTGAAAAGTAAAAAGAAGGTCGAATCCTTAAGAAAGAACATTACGCCAACTACCTTAAAGACATTTATATCTGCGGCAGAAATGGGTGGAGAATTTACTCTTAGTGACTACGAAAGTTTTGGATTTAAAAGTATTAATAGCATGAGACCATACATTAATAATCTCGAACAATATAACTTAGTCATGAGGTCAACTGATGAGAATGATAAAAGAAGAAAAACTATTCAACTAACTCCTGAGGGATGGATTTATAACTTCGGATTGAGTCTACTTCAACAAACCTAGGGATGCCCATTTAGTGATCCATACTGCTACAGTTCGGATAAGTTCTAGTCTAATACTTTATTTTTCACTGTTCATAAACATAGGAATGAGTTTTTAGATTTCAGTCTAAAACTTATTTCTCAATACCTGACGATTTTGTAACCAAAAAACCGCGTCAGATCAACAACCTTAGTCTAATACTTTATTTTCTTCGAACAGTTATGAAATTAACCAGTAACAAAAGCATAATGACTAAATTCGACGAGCCGTCCTGAAATTCAGGACGGCTTTTTTTGCGCAATCAACTTAATTGAATTTTCTTGTGTGTAAATTATTGTAGAGCAAAGTTATTGTTTTCCTATTAAGCAGGGATAGCGAAGTAATCCTCCGAATATTCTGCATAAAGAGGATGTTTTCAAAATTTAAATCCTTTATGAACAGGAGAAGAACTATGTGGTTAGTTATTCCTGAATTAATACTGTTGTTGTTATGGATTGGAATTAGATCCGTCGTGTTCATTTATTACAACGGAAGCAGTCAGAATTCATATTTCGTTCATTACCTTTATCATTCCTATTTTGGCTTTCCAATAGTATTTATTTTGATGCTATTGGTCTTGGGGATATTTATAATTCATTTTAAGATTAAAGAATTAAAAATAAAGAGAACCTTTAAGTTACGTATACTTGTTAATTCGTTGCGTATTTTAAGAATATTTTCCTTTTTATTTGTTATCTTAATGTGTATTTCCAGGGGCTCTCAAATTCAGGCTGATTACCATAATTACACTTCCAAGAAGATAATTAGGAACACTTTAACAATTACCGATTTCAAATTATCGGATGGGGCAAGAATTAGTAAAAGTGTTTTACCCTATCTGATCTACAGAACCATGTGTCCCTTGCCTTTGACTGAATAACGGCGGTACAGCCGGAATATACTGTAGGCTTTTTAGATAACCGAGTAATAAGCAACCGACTCTTTCATCAAAACCTTCGTCTGCAGATATCCGCTCTGCTCCCCGATCCCCTCAAGGGCAGCCTCCAATAAGCCAAGCTGGTTGGGGGCCAGCTCCTGTCCGTGCATCTGGACGTACTGTGCGGCTTCCTCAACTGTACAATGACAAATATTTTTTAGAAAAGCTCCCCATTTGATTAGATCCACTGCATGATCCCCTGCACAAAGAACACAACCCCCATAGCTGATCTGGTGTCCGCAGGTGAGCTTTAATACCCCATACCAGCATCCGTAAGGCTCTGAATGATGCATGAAGGTGGGGCGGCTGCTAAAGGCAAACAATTCGATCCGTGCCAGCCTGCCGTTAACCATGGATACAACCTCCTGGCATATCTACAAATTTAAACGCATGCTGCAGACGGTGGATCTGCTCAGCTTTGGTAATACAGGCTGCCAGCTCATCTTCATTCTCACAGACTGCGGCATGCTCAAGCCAAACCGAGACTTTTGTTTTGCGCACAATAGACAGGTGCAGAGGAAAAGCTCTGCGGGATCTCAGGATATACCAGCCCGGCGGCACATTGCTCCAGGGTTTTTTGAATGCGGCCAGAATAGACAGCCTCCTGCTGCATT
This sequence comes from Paenibacillus sp. FSL R7-0273, assembly GCF_000758625.1. Classification (NCBI taxonomy): domain Bacteria; kingdom Bacillati; phylum Bacillota; class Bacilli; order Caryophanales; family Paenibacillaceae; genus Paenibacillus; species Paenibacillus sp. FSL R7-0273. Next base: position 6,526,288 of record NZ_CP009283.1, on the reverse strand, counting down.
CCCAATCCTGTTCCTGCTGTTTATCTCTGATGCTCCTGTAGATTTGATAAAGCACCTCTTTATCCGAACAGGTAAGATGCAGAGAGAACGCTCGGAACTGGGCTAATACGGAAAGCTGTGCTGCGCCGAACCCGTAGCCCACGATATGCCTCTGATTATTGTCCACGTACCAGAATGCGCCGAAGCTGGAGTACTCAAGACTCACCGGCTCTAGCACGTTAGGGTGGATGCCAAAATAATAGATTCGATTATTGTTCATTCCCTCTGCTCCTCATTCATCATAATCTGACCAACGCAAAAGCATGGAATTCTGCATTTGTTCAACAGGAATCATACGCCGGGGTGACTGTGTTTGTAAAATATATGAAATCAGTTTAACGCGCTATAAATGCGCTATTCCACTATAAGGACCTGCTTACTGGAACAGACTTGCTATATATCTTTGATTTTCTCCAAAAACCGCCTGTTTTCGGGCTCTTAATGCAATCTTAACTGGCCTGGAAATACCCTAATCCTGATCTAATGGCCGGGGTGTTAATCTGATTACAAAAGAGGAGAGAGGCGGTAAGGGCAATGACTGATGTGTATATGGCAGCAGCACTCGCTGTATTATTCACTCTGATGTATACATTCGTACAATGGTGCGGACGGGTTGTTGATGATAAAGGAGGGGCAGACCAATGACTGTGGTTATAGCGGCAACTGTATTGCTGTTTCTCTATCTGGTATATGCCCTGATTCATCCGGAGAAGTTTTAAGTGTTACAAGAGAGAGCAATTCATTTTAAGGAGGGGCATTCGTGGGTATTCTGCAAATCGTCATCGTTATTGCCATACTGGTACTGCTGGTAAAGCCGGCAGGAACTTATCTGTATCATGTATTTTCTAATGAGCCAAACCGGACTGACCGGATATTCGGAGGACTGGAGCGGGGGATATTCAAGCTCGGTGGACTCAGCAAGCGCGAAGGTATGTCATGGAAAAGGTACGCTGTCAGCTTTTTGACAACCAATATCGTGCTGGTGGCCTTCGGCTATCTGATCCTGCGTCTTCAAGGGGCACTGCCCTTTAATCCTGGCGGGATCGGTACGATGGAGCAGACGCTGGCTTTTAACACGGTAATCAGCTTTATCACCAATACTAACCTGCAGCATTACAGCGGGGAAACCGGGGTTTCCTACTTCTCGCAGATGGCAGTCATGACCATGCTGATGTTCACCTCGGCGGCGAGCGGGTTTTCTGTAGCGGTTGCTTTTGTCAGAGGGATAACCGGCCGTAAGTCGCTGGGTAACTTCTTTGAGGATTTTGTCAAAGTCCATATTCGGGTCTTTATTCCGCTGGCTTTGCTGGTAACGCTGCTTCTGATTGGGCTGCAGGTGCCGCAGACCTTGAAGCCGACACTCGAGGTCACTACGCTTGAAGGGCAAACCCAGCAGATTGCTGTCGGCCCGATTGCTTCCCTGGAATCGATTAAGCATATCGGTACGAACGGCGGCGGCTTTTTCGGGGCGAATTCGGCCCATCCCTTTGAAAATCCGAGTCCGCTCACTAATGTTATAGAGATCCTATCCATGTGGCTGCTGCCGGCTTCACTTCCTTACATGTACGGCAAATTCGCCCGCAATAAACGCCAGGGGTGGATGATCTTCAGCGCCATGATGACCTTATTCGTATTGCTGCTCGGTCTGAACTTTTATGCGGAATCGCAGGGGAATCCGGCTATTAATGCCATGGGTATTGATGCCTCACAGGGCAGCATGGAAGGTAAAGAGGTCCGCTTCGGCATCGCCCAGTCTGCACTGTTCACTACGGTAACAACCGCTGCGACCACAGGCAGTGTTAACAATATGCATGATACGCTAACCCCGCTGGGAGGGATAACCCCGCTTGCGCTGATGATGCTGAACAACGTATTCGGCGGCAAGGGTGTCGGGCTGATTAACATGCTGATGTATGCGATTCTGGGTGTGTTCTTATGCGGGCTGATGGTCGGCAGAACACCGGAGTTTCTTGGACGGAAGATCGAAGCGAGGGAGATGAAGCTGATTGCCATCGCCATCCTGATCCATCCGCTGATTATTCTTGTGCCGACTGCAGGGGCATTTTTGACAGCCTTGGGGCATGGCTCGATTTCAAATCCGGGCTTCCACGGACTAACCCAGGTTTTATATGAATACACTTCGTCTGCTGCCAATAACGGCTCAGGCTTTGAAGGCTTGGCTGACAATACCTCCTTCTGGAATATGACAACCGGGGTTGTTATGCTGCTTGGACGCTATGTATCGATTATTGCAATGCTGGCGGTCGCCGGCTCCATGATCCGTAAAAAGGCAGTGCCCGAAACCATCGGCACGTTCCGTACAGATAACGGTTTGTTCACGGGTATTCTGATCGGTACGGTACTGATTATCGGCGCGTTGACCTTTCTTCCGGTCATTGTGCTTGGTCCGGTTGCAGAATATTTGACTCTACGGTAGGGGAGAGAGTATAGAATGAGTACTGTGCCAAAAAAGAAGCTGCTGACAGGTCCGATCCTGCAAAATGCGCTTAAAGAGAGCTTCATTAAATTAAATCCCGTGACCCTGATTAAGAATCCGGTCATGTTCGTTGTAGAGCTCGGAACGTTTATCGTCCTGCTGATGATCCTGGCCCCCGGCTATTTCGATGCCCGGGATACGGCCGGATTCAATATTTCGGTATTCTTCATCCTGCTGTTTACCGTATTGTTCGCGAACTTTGCAGAGGCACTGGCAGAAGGACGCGGCAAGGCGCAGGCGGATACGCTCAAAAAAACCAAGCAGGAGATTTCCGCCAATAAGCTGACAGCCGGCGCGGTCAAGATCGTACCTTCCTTTGAGCTAAAAAAAGGGGATGTTGTGATAGTCAGCCAAGGCGAGCTGATTCCCGGCGATGGTGAGGTTATTGAAGGGCTCGCGTCTGTCGATGAATCAGCTATAACAGGAGAATCGGCTCCGGTCATTAAAGAAGCAGGCGGAGACTTCAACTCCGTCACTGGAGGAACAAGAGTAGTCAGCGATGAAATAAAGGTGCGCATTACAAGCGATCCCGGGGAATCCTTCCTTGACCGGATGATCTCCCTGGTGGAGGGAGCGAGGCGCCAAAAAACACCGAATGAAATCGCCCTGAATACGCTCCTGATCAGCCTTACAATTATCTTTCTGATTGTGGTAGTTACACTTCGTCCTATCGCAGCCTATCTGGAAATCGAGCTTGAAATTCCCGTGCTGATCGCCCTGCTGGTCTGCCTGATTCCAACAACCATCGGCGGCCTTCTGTCTGCGATCGGGATTGCGGGGATGGACCGGGTTACCCAGTTCAACGTCCTTGCCATGTCGGGAAAAGCGGTCGAGGCCGCCGGGGACATCAATACGATGATTCTCGATAAGACAGGTACGATTACCTTCGGTAACCGGATGGCCAGTGAACTGATTCCCGCAGGCCGGGAGACCGTAGAGGAGCTGGCCGTCTGGGCGGCTATCAGCTCGGTCAAGGATGAAACGCCGGAGGGCCGCTCTGTCATTGAGCTGGTCAAAAAGCTGGGCTACAGCTATGATTCCGGTCTGGAAGCAGGGGCAGAGTTCGTCGAATTCCGTGCGGAGACGCGGATGAGCGGAATGGATCTGAAGGATGGCCGGAAGGTCCGCAAGGGCGCAGTAGATTCCATTAAACGCTGGGTGGCTTCACAGGGCGGATCGATACCGGATAATCTGGAGCAGGGCTCGAATAGTATTGCCGGTAAGGGCGGGACTCCGCTTGCTGTAGCGGTGGATAACCGGATCTATGGGCTTATTTATCTGAAGGATACCGTTAAGCCGGGGATGAAGGAGCGCTTTGATGAGCTGCGCAAAATGGGCATCAAGACGATCATGTGCACCGGGGATAATCCGCTCACCGCTGCAACCATTGCCGCCGAGGCGGGAGTGGACGGCTTCATCGCTGAAAGCACGCCAGAGGATAAAATAGAAGTCATCCGTCGCGAACAGAGAGAGGGCAAGCTCGTGGCTATGACCGGAGACGGTACCAATGATGCACCGGCCCTGGCGCAGGCGGATGTAGGGCTTGCCATGAACAGCGGAACCTCAGCGGCTAAGGAAGCGGCCAATATGGTCGATCTGGATTCAGACCCGTCCAAGATCATTGAGGTAGTATCGATCGGCAAGCAGCTGCTGATGACACGCGGAGCATTGACAACGTTCAGTATTGCGAATGATATTGCCAAATATTTTGCCATCATTCCTGCGATGTTTACACTGGCTATTCCGGAGATGAATGTACTGAACATCATGGGCCTGGGCTCTCCAAGCTCGGCAATCCTCTCGGCGCTGGTCTTTAATGCGGTCATTATTCCCTTGCTCATTCCGCTGGCGATGAAGGGTGTATCGTATAAACCGATGAGCTCGATTAAGCTGCTGCGGCAAAATATTTTGATTTATGGCCTCGGCGGAGTTGTTGTACCGTTTCTCGGTATTAAGCTGATTGATATGGTCGTCAGCATCTGGATCTAATATACATGCGCTCGGGTGGCAGAGAGGATGAGAAAAGTGAGCAGTGAACATATAAATGTACAAGAAGAGGATTATGAGCATGGGGATGGGGATGTATCAAAGACTTCCTTTATTTTCAGTGTAATACGGCTTAGCGCCATCTTTATTATCATCTGCGGAATTGCGTATCCGCTGGCTTCCACAGCTATTGCACAGACGTTTATGCCTTCCCAGGCAAACGGGAGCCTGCTGAAGAACAGTGCGGGCCAGGTGGTCGGCTCCGAGCTGATCGGACAGAGCTTTACCAATCCGGCCCTGTTCAATGGCCGTGTGTCCAGCATTGAATATAACGCCGCCGGTTCCGGCTCGAATAACTACGGCCCGTCCAATCCCGATATGCTGCAGCGTACGAGCGACTCTATTCATCAGTGGAAGACGGATAACCCCGATGTTCCTATCACTGAGCTTCCGGCAGATCTGATTACCAATTCAGGCTCGGGTCTGGACCCGCATATCTCTCCGGCGGCGGCAGCCGTACAGATTCCCCGGATCAGTAACCTGACGGGCATTCCGGCGGAGCAGCTTGAGGCACTGGTAGCAGAGTATACGGAGGATCGCGATCTCGGATTGTTCGGGGAGAAGCGTGTTAATGTGCTGAAGCTGAATATGGCTGTACTGGAAAAGTAAAATATGGCACCGTACAAGCGCAAAACGCCGGAGGAAATCCTGGACTCGATCTCACGCCTGCACGCCGGAAGGCTTAAGATCATAATCGGCTCTGTCAGCGGCTCGGGTAAAACGTATCAGATGCTGCATGAAGGAAAGCTTTTGAAGCGGCAGGGAATCGATGTGGTAATCAGTGCAGTCTCGACCATGCAGCGGGCGGATACGATAGAGCAATCGCTTGACCTGGAACGGGTGCCCAGCATCCGCTGGCAGAAGGACGGCCGTGAGCAGAAGGATCTGCCCCTTACGGCATTGATCGAACGGAATCCCGAGGTAGTGCTGGTAGACGGATTGGCTCACCGTAACCGCAGCGGGGCACGTTTTCCGACCAGGCTTGAGGATATCCGTTATTTAATGGAGCAGGGGATCAGCATCATTACAACGATCAATGTGTATGAGCTGGCCGGAGTCGCCATGATTATCTATGAGAAAACAGGTCTGCGTGCGGAAGAAACCGTACCGCTCCACACGCTGGAGCTGGCCGATGAGGTCAGGCTGATCGACGTATCACCGGAAACGATTCTGAACCGGATCAGTGAAGGGGTACTGGGCGATCAGCTGCATCCGGCTATGTCTCACCGAGGAAATCTTGGAGTGCTTCGTGAAATCTCCCTTAGACTGGTGGCTGAAGGAGTCAATGATTCACTTGAAAAATACCGGGAGGAGCAAGGACTTATCGGCCCTTCCGGTGCAATCGAGCGGATTCTGGTATCGGCACAGTATCATTGGAACGGCTCGCTTTATGTCCGCAGAGGCCAGCAGATTGCCAAGCGGCTGAACGGTGATCTGCAGGTGGTAACCTTTATTGTGCCCAATCAGAAGCTGACGAAGGACCAGCAGGTGTTCAAACGCTCGATTCAGAAGCTGGTGAAAAAAGTGGATGCCAGGTTTGAGGAAATCCTGCTGCCGCATCGGCGCAAGCTGCCTTCCATGTTAGTCCGTTACGCGACCCAAAATAATGTAACACGGATCGTCATGGGCCACTCTAATAAAAACCGCTGGCAGGAATTCATGCAGGGCTCTATCGGAAACAGGGTGCTGAGAAGAACGCGGAATGTCGATTTGTTTCTTATGGCTGACCGTGCCGAGCAGGAGGGGGAACGCATTCTTCCCATAAAGGCTAAGCCCAAGGGAGCCGAGGAGCCTTTTCACCGCCTGAGCCGTACGGAAATTGAGCAAAGAATTGAAACCATCCGCCGGGGAACGTTCAAGGTATACATTGGAGCCGCACCGGGCGTAGGCAAAACCTATAAAATGCTTCAAGAAGGAAACCTCCTGCTTAAAAAGGGCATAGATGTTGTTATCGGCCTTCTGGAGACACACGGGAGGAAGGAGACTATTCAGCAGGTTGGAGAGCTGCCTGTTTTTCCGCGGGCCAGGGTCAGCTACCAGAGCACCCAACTGGAGGAAATGGATACCGATGCTATTATTGAACGTCATCCTGAGGTGGTGCTTGTCGACGAATTGGCGCACACGAACGTGCCGGGAAGCCGCACGAAGAAGAGGTATGAGGATGTGCTCCGGTTACTGGACAGCGGTATTTCTGTTATAACCACTGTTAATGTCCAGCATCTTGAAAGCTTGAACGACTCGGTGGAGCAGCTGACCGGCGTCCGGGTGAGAGAGACCGTTCCGGATGCAGTGTTGAAAATGGCGGATGAGGTGGAGCTCATTGACGTGACGCCCAAGATGCTGCAGGAGCGCATGCGTGAAGGAAAGATATATGCGCTGGAAAAGGTGAAGCAGGCGCTGGCCTCTTTTTTCAAAATAGGGAATTTGATTGCCTTAAGAGAGCTGGCACTGCGGGAAATAGCAGATGATGTAGATGAAAGGCTGGAGGCATGGGACCGTGACGGTTCCTTGCGGGGGGCCTGGAGCAGGCGTGAGGTGATTTTTGTCTGTGTGGACCTGGGTCCCCGTTCTGAGAGGCTGATCCGCCGGGGCTTCCGTATTGCCTACCGCCTGAAGGCGGACTGGTTCGTGCATTATGTGCATTGCGGCACGCATAAGACGCAGCAGGAGCAGAAGCGGCTGGATGCGCTGCGCCATCTGACTGAACGGCTCGGCGGCAAAATGGAGGTTGCTGAAACGAACGGCCGGCGCAGAGTCCATCACGATTTGCTCACAAGAATGAATGAGGTCCAGACCACACAGCTTATCGTCGGATACTCGCGCAAGCCGCTCTGGTACAGACTTTTTAAAGAAAGTGCCGTTCATTATCTGCTCCGGAATGCCCGTCATATGGATATGCTGATAGTCGCTGATTTTGACCCAGATATGGGGGATAAAATGCAATAAGGGTTCCCGTGAGGGAGCCCTATTCTATTTAGCCGGGGCCAGGAGTTGCTTATCGGGTATAGTAGACTGGTTCCGCTTTATACAAGGTCTGCTCAATAGCCGGGCAGAGATCATCATGCACCTTGTAGTATTTAACGCGGAAGTATAAGCTTTTCAGAAAATTCTTGATATTAACCCTTTGCCTGAAGGCAGGCAGGAACTCGGGGCTTTTCTCTACATCAGCGAAGCTGCGAATCCATTGCTCCACAGCTGCCCGGCTGAGCAGTTTCCGGTTTAGCACACTAACAACAGGCCGTACTAACCGCTCATCCTCCCCGTCGGCGTAAATCTGGTCTGTTAGGGTCACCTTTTCGTGGACGAGGCTAAGGATCGTTGAAAGATCGCTCCTATCCAGCACGGAACATTGAGCCAGCTCGTCTAATGCATCTGCTCCATGCGCTATGGCATGAGCCCAGCCCTTTTCCCCTTCATACCCGCGGTAATCCCGTTCCTTGCGCAGGCTGTTAAATACACTCTCTTTAATGTGATGAATTTGCTCTTTTGAGAGAAAGGGGGATTCATTATGCCGGGTAAAGACCAGCGGAATCACTAGCATAGAGAAAGAACGGGTGAAGACAGAGTCTGTGCCGGTCTCCCCCAGCTTAAACAGCAGATGCTCTTCATCTAAAAGAATAGGGAGGAGCTGCCCTAGTTCTCCTGCAGTCAGGATGTTTCCGGGAATCCATTGTGACAAAATTTCATAGATCAGCTCATCCCGCAGCTCAGCATCCGCCGATCCGATGTTATGTATCATTTCCTGTACCAGTCCGTAGACATCGGGAGGTGCCTGGTAGCCGTTTTCTTTTATCAAGATCAATCGTTGCTTTAATTGCATATTGCACGCTCCTGCTGAAAATTTATTTTTGAAATGGGAGATACCTTCTTCCTCTACTATAAGATACTGGGAGAAGCTGATACAATATTTAGGAGGGTTGAATGTTATGCCGGGAAAAGGAGGGCAGGTGCCAAAATATGAAACTTAGAGGGACCCTGACTGAGCAGGCTTTTAGAAAAGAATTGCAGGCCTCAAAGAACCATCTATTCAATGACAAATCCATGCTGAGAGCGTAGCCTTGGATTTAGCAAAGCAGGACCTTGAATGATAGCAGAAGGAGTAACAACCATGAGATACATCGGTCGGCCAACGGTTCTCAAGCCGGGTTGCTTAAGCGTGCCTTGATAAGGGTAATGTTGGAAATACATAAATTTTTGATTTCGGGAGGGAGTAACATGAGCCAGGAGGAAGTTGAAGCAACCGGCTGGGATGCCATCAATGAGCAGATGAACAGATTGTATGGAGAGCAGGAGCCGAAGCATTACGGTACCCTCATCCCATATGGCCTGGGAGGCAAGGACCCACTTCGGGGAATTAGTGCGTATAAGGCAGAGAAGCCTTATCCCCATTGGCATTTTGTAACGTATGGCTTCTCGGAGCTGTATGCCAAAGAGTCCAGTGATCCGGAATACAGCGGCTATGGCTTTGAGCTGACCCTCCGGCTGGTGCGTGCTGCGGATGAGGAGGAGCCGCCGGCCTGGGCGCTTAATCTTCTGCAAAATATGGCGAGATATGTGTTTTCGAGCGGTAATATTTTTGCGTCCGGACACTATCTGGATGCGAACGGCCCGATCTGTCTGGGGGCAGATACCAAGCTGACGGCGCTTGCCTTTACGGATGATCCGGAGCTTCCGGCCATCGATACACTTAACGGACGTGTGGAGTTTCTGCAAATGGTCGGAATTACGGCGGATGAGCTGGAGGCTATGACCACGTGGAATACGAATGCTTTTCTGCATGCGGCAGAAGAGGAGCTCCCCTACTATATTACCGATCTTTTGCGTGATTCGTTGCTGCTGGTTCCCGGTATAAAGGATGCCCTACGGACGGGAATTGAGCGGGACGGATCGAGCACAGGCTTTTTCTATGTGGACCAGCTGGAATGGGAGCCCGGCAAAAGCCGTTTATTCGGCAAAGCGCCAGCTGTCCTGACCATGGGCGCCAAGCAGGCCGAGATGGTGGCAAAACTCCTTAGCGCCCGGCTGTCGAAGGGCAAGGAGCTGGCCTTAATCAGCCAGAAGCTGCGGGTCATACTCGAGCCTTCACCGGAGACGGTGTTCGGGGAAGAGGAGCAGACTGTGCGGATTGGCCTAAGCGAGGCTGCTGTCCGGGAGCTGTCAGCGATACTCCAGCCAATAGAGGGTGAATATAAGCTGTCCTCCGGCAAAGGGCTGATCGTGCGGGTGAACAAGACGTATATTAAGGATCAGGACGGCCAGGTTGTTGAAACTATTGGCTGAGAGCTAGCCTGAAGGCCAGGTTGGCAGGATACTGCAGGTACTCCATAGGTAGAAGGTGTTTTAAGTGTACTTTGTACAACTAAAACACCTGTTTTTTTGCATAAATAGAATATAAATGTATTCTATACACTTATTTTTAAGAAAAAGCGCTGAATGCTGCTATTTGCCTCATTATAGTTGCACGAAATACACTTAAACGGTGCGAATTCAATTTTACACTGGATTTAATTGCACAAACTGCAGCTAAACTGGCTGGCCCAATCAGACATTAACGAATTCCGCTAAGGCACCGGGAGGAGCAACCTTGAACACCATTCTTTATCTTGTCCGTCACGCCGAATCGCCCTATATAGCGGGAATGGAGCTGGAAAGAGGCCTTTCGCCTAAAGGGCAGCAGGATGCTGAAAGAGTAAAGCTAATTCTACATAATGAAAAATGCGATCATTTCTATTCCAGCCCGTACGAACGGGCAATCTCGACGATTAGGCCGCTGGCGGAGGAACGGGGGCAGGATATACAGCTTATCGATGATTTGAGGGAGAGGACAATCGGAGATATAGCCGGTACCGGCTTTTATGAAGCTAAACACGCAGTATATAAGGACTTCACCTTTTCTTTTCCAGGCGGCGAGTCTTCTGCCACGGCACAGAAACGTGCTGTCCGGGTAGTAGAGCAGCTGCTCAGCCAACATGCCGGTGACAGCATCGTAATCGGAACGCATGGAGATATAATGACGCTTCTCCTGAATCATTTCGATCGACTTTATGGTTTTGACTTCTGGCAGTCTGCATCCATGCCGGATCTTTATAAGGCGGAGTTCTCCGGTCTGCAGTTAAACAGGGTAACGAGAGAGTGGAGCGGACAGAGTTAGTAGAATTAAAAGAGCTACTGGAATCAATTATCTCCCGCAATCTGCAAAAGCCCGATCCAAGCCTGAAGAGCCCTACGGCTCAGTCGGGCTTATTTGTGTATGCTCACCCGTCTAATCCCCGCCGTAATCCCTCCCGGAACTGACTCGGCGACTCCCCCGTCCAGTGCTTAAACTGCTTAGAGAAATACAGGGGGTCGGTGAAGCCGCAGGAATTCCCCACCTGTTCCACGCTTAAGTTTGTGCTCAATAGCTCCTTGGCCCGTTCCATGCGGACCTGATTGATGTACTGCTTGGGAGAGAGGCTGGTCAGCTGCTTGAACACTTTAGTGAAATGGGTCCGGTGATAGCTGAAGGAGGCTGCCAATTGTTCAATCGAGACGGGCAGCATGTACTGGGTCTGGAACCAGCGGATCGCCTGCTCCACTACTCGTTCGGAGTCGGTTAAGGCTTCGGCCGAGGAGTAACGCAGCTTATGGGTATTCAGGCGGGCAAATTCAGCCAGAAGGATGCGGAACCAGCCGTCTGTAGCTAAAGTAGTTACTGCTTCACCCGACTGCTGTCCCAGCACCCGCTCGATGGTTTCAAACAGGTCACCCAGATGTTCAGGATCAGCCCCTCTGACGATGGGATCGGTGATGGTCATGCCTGTTTTTTGCAGCATATCTAGAGCCTGCGGGCCTTGAACGGCAATCCAGCGGTAGCTCCAGGGCTCAGCATGATCTGCCTGGTAGCTGAATAATACACCGGGAAAAATAACAAAGGTATCGCCCTGGCCAAGCCGGTAGCTTTTCCCTTGCCAGACAAAGGTGCCGTACCCGCTTTCTACTGTATGAATCAGGATGTAATGATGGACGGCTGGGCCGATTTTATGACCTGGCTCGGGCCTGGCAGCACCGGCAAAGGTTATATTCAGATCCGTATTCAATAAGTAGGGGTTAATCTGTATCCTGTACTCATAATGCTCCGGGTTTTCCATTATAGCGCTCCTGGTTGTTAAAATGTATGAAAATAAATGATACTACAAATCTCCATGCAGAGGTGGCAATGTTCCATGCCTATTTTGCCGCTGTGATTTTATAGTAAGGGATATACAAATCATTATCAACCCAAAGGGTATTGAACAAAAGGAGCGTGTAATCGATGAGCAAAATTGTATTTTTAGGAGCCGGAAGCACTGTTTTCGCTAAAAATGTCCTGGGTGACTGTCTGCTCACGCCGGCACTTCAGGATTTTGAGATTGCCCTGTTCGATATTAATCCCGAGCGGCTGCGCGACTCTGAAATTATGCTTAACAATATCCGTACAACCTCTGGAAGCAGATGCAACATAAAGGCATATACAGACCGTAAAGAGGCACTGCGCGGAGCGAAGTATGCCATTAATGCGATCCAGGTCGGAGGGTATGATCCGTGTACCATTACCGATTTTGAAATCCCCAAGAAATACGGGCTGCGTCAGACTATTGCGGATACGATCGGGATCGGCGGGATTTTCCGGAATCTGCGGACCATTCCTGTGCTGGACGAGTTCGCAGCGGATATCCGCGAGGTGTGCCCGGATGTGCTATTCCTGAATTACACGAATCCGATGGCAGTGCTGACCAACTATATGAGCCGGTATGCCGGAGTGCAGACGGTCGGATTATGCCATAGCGTGCAGGTGTGTGTGCCGGAGCTTTTTAAATCGCTGGGGATGGATGATACGGGAGTTAAATCAAGGATTGCCGGGATTAATCATATGGCCTGGCTGCTGGAGGTTTCGCGTGACGGGGTAGATTTGTATCCTGAGATCAAGAGACGGGCTAAGGAGAAACAGCAGGCAGGGAAGCACTCCGACATGGTCCGGTTCGAGCTGATGAATAAATTCGGCTACTATGTTACAGAATCTTCTGAGCACAGTGCGGAGTATCATCCTTATTTTATCAAAAGAAACTACCCGGAGCTGATTGACCAGTTGAACATTCCGCTGGATGAATATCCGCGCCGCTGCCGCGAGCAGATCAGTAACTGGACGAAGATGAGAGATGAGCTGGTAGGGGATGTACATCTGGAGCATCAGCGGTCGCACGAATACGCATCCTATATCCTTGAGGCCATTGAGACGGACATCCCTTACACAATCGGCGGGAATGTGCTGAATACCGGATTAATTACGAATCTTCCGGATGAGGCCTGCGTCGAGGTTCCGTGTCTCGTTAACAGAAACGGGATTAGTCCGACCTATGCCGGAGACCTTCCGCCGCAGCTGGCTGCACTGAACAGAACGAATATCAACACCCAGCTGTTGACGATAGAAGCCGCTATAACCGGCAAAAAAGAGCATATCTACCATGCAGCAATGCTTGATCCGCACACGGCTGCCGAGCTGTCACTGGATGATATTGTGGCGCTATGCGATGATTTGATTGAGGCCCACGGCAGCTGGCTGCCTAAATTTAACTAAGGAGATTTATGCAATGAATATGAAAGACAAGCTCCATGACGTAAGTTTGTATCTGCCCGGTGACGAGGAGATTATGAAGGAGCAGACGCTTTGTCTCGAACAGCTGTATGATTTCAACCGCACCCGGCCAAGTGAATATGCCAAAAGAATGGAAATGCTGAGGGAAATGTTTGCAGAGATCGGCGAGAACTGCTACATCGAACCGCCGTTTCATGCGAACTGGGGCGGAAAGCATGTCCATTTTGGCAAAAATATATATGCGAACTTTAATCTGACGATGGTGGATGATACCCACATTTACGTCGGGGATTACACGATGTTCGGCCCGAACGTGACTGTTGCTACAGCCGGCCATCCCATCCTCCCGGAGCTGCGTGAGCAGGCCTATCAATATAATGCCGCCGTTACAATCGGTAAAAATTGCTGGATCGGCGCAGGGGCCGTTATTCTCCCGGGCATTACAATCGGCGATAATACGGTAATCGGTGCAGGGAGTATCGTTACAAGGGATATTCCTGCCAACGTTGTGGCTATCGGCAATCCGTGCAAGGTGCTGCGTGAGATTAATGAGCAGGATGAGCAGTTTTATTTTAAAGGGCGGCGGATTGTTAAGGCGGATTTGGTGTAGGAGCAGAATAGCAGGAGTAGAGGACCGCGCGCAGGCGCGGTTTTTTTATTGGCATCTATCTACCGGAGTCATTCTTAGGATTGAAATCTTTGTGGAAACTCTTTTTTTATTTGAGAATATATGGTAAGTTTATCCGGTCTTTACTTAAAGGAGGCTGGCACGCAATGACGGTTCTACAGTGCAATCAAGTATCCAAAATCATTAACGGAAAAGCTATCTTAAAAGACTTTAGTTTTTCCATACAAGCAGGTGAAATTGTAGGGCTGGTAGGGCCCAACGGGGCTGGAAAAACGACTCTGATGAGACTGATGACGGGGCTGTCCCGGATCTCCGCAGGTTCTATACATATAAAAGAAATGGATATAAATAAGCAATTTGTTAGTTACATCAGAGAAATTGGCGCAATCATTGAGACACCCCTATTTTATCCGTATCTTACAGGCTTCCAGTGTCTGAAATATTACTCCAAACTGCGCAGCGTCCATAATGACAGGCTCAAGGAGGTTGTCTCGTTATTAGGATTAACGGATGCCATTCATAAAAAAGTAAAAACCTATTCACTGGGTATGCGACAGCGTTTAGGCATTGCCCAGGCGATATTGGCAGAGCCCGCATTGCTGATTCTGGATGAGCCCTTTAACGGTCTAGACCCTAACGGAGTAGCGGAGCTGAGGAATATTCTTAAGAAAATGGCTGCAGGAGGAACCGCCGTGTTTCTTTCAAGCCATACGCTTAACGAGCTGGAGGCCATTTGCGACCGTGCCATTTTGATGAGTGAAGGAAGATTAATTCAGATTAAGGATATAAGAATTCAGGAGGCTGGCGATTTCTCCAACATGAGTTTATCGACGTCGGATGATGTCAAAGCAATGGCCTTAATTAAAACTCATTTTACAAAGGTCGACGTGAAAAGGGATCAGGTCATCCGCTTGAATCAGATCCATTTTGATGTATTTACGGATATTCTGCTGCTGCTGAAAACAAACGGAATTAAGGTCATCCATATGAAAGAAGAGAAGAATACACTGGAGGAGACATTTATGACCTTGCTGGGAGGCGGAAAGAGATGAGTGCTGTAGCTCAAGTTGTGAATGCTGAAATGTACAAGTTTTTTCGGAGTAAGAGCTGGTTCAGTTCGTTAATTATTATGCTGCTTGTTTCTGCTTTCCTGTTTCTTTCACTGCCTTCTTCCGCTGATTGGAAAGACAAATTAGAACAAGGGAACACTTCCATTGAACAGCAGCTGAATATGACTGCCGCGCAGCTTAATGCAGAGTCCGGTACTACGAATGTATACATAAAACAGTGGAAAGAAAATGAGGCTTATCTTCAAAATAATATTGTTCCGGCTAACGATTATAGTTATGGTACAGCAGCCGGCTATCTTAGTTCGGTATTATCGCTTCGGTCCTTAGGTCTCATTCTGATTGTATTTCCTGTGATCTATGCGGTGTCGATGGCAAAGGAATTTGAGAGCGGGACCATTCAATTTCTGGTAATGAATCCTTTTAAAAGAACACAGGTGCTGATCGGTAAATATATCAGTGTTCTCAGCAGCACGATCATTTTTTTAGTTGTAACGTTGCTGGCAAATGCAGCGCTTAGCCTGTTGACCCGGCCGTTTGGGAATTCTTTTATATACAGCTTTAATGACGGGCAGCTTACTCAACAAAGCACCATGCTTTTTGTGATCACCAATATTTTGCTGTCCCTGGTCTATTATCTCCCCTATATGACACTGGCCTTTGTACTCGCAACCGTGTTTCGCTCCACAACTCTAAGCCTTAGCATTACATTGCTGATTGCTTTACTGGGGACCCAGTTACTCGGTTTAATCAAGGAGGGCTCCGTCATGCTGAAATTTTTACTTCCTGCCGTTGTCGATGTGACCCATTCTCCGAGCAGAGCCAATTTTGCTGAGATTAATCAATATCCTTTAGTTCAGTGTATCGGTATAGCTATAGGTTATATCATTTTATTGTTAGGGGTGTCCCTGGTTCATTTTCAAAAGAAAGACATTGCTTAGAGTCAGGCCAACTCCTCTCCAATTGACAGCCCCCCACCCTAACCCTATAATTTAGATCATTATGAAAGCTGTTTCACATTTCGATAGCTAACCTGTGTATGTAAGATGGAACCCCTTTATTTAAGCGGGTTTCATTTTGTTTTTTTATATAGATTAAAATTGGAAAATAAAAATTAATTTAATCTCTATAAAGTATAGTTCCAAAAAGGAGAAGCCATGGAAACAACGTTCTGCAAAATCGTAGTGGTGGACGATGAGATGCTGGTGCGGCAGGGGATTATTCATCTGCTGGACTGGGAGGGGGAAGGCTTTCAGATCGCCGGGGAGGCGTCGAACGGACGAGAGGCGTTTGAGCTGATTGAGTCCCAGCGTCCGCATATTATCCTGACGGATATTGTGATGCCGGTAATGGACGGGGAGGAGCTGATCCGGCTCGTCAAGGGCATGTACCCGGAAATTGAAGTGATTGTGCTGAGCAGCTTCAGCGAGTTCGAATACGTGCGCTCGACGTTTCAGAGCGGAGTAGCGGACTATATCCTCAAACCAAGGCTGGACGCGGCTTCCCTGCTGGCGGTGCTGAAGAAAACCGCGCAGCGGATTCCCGTACTGCAGCAGGTGGACTGGAGGAATGACAAGCGGCAGTCGGCCGATTATATACTGGACAAGCTTGTATCCGGCTACCCTATTGATTATGAAGCTGAGGTGCTGGAGGAAGTCTTTCCTTATCCGGACTTCGCGCTGGTCATTGCCGATGCCGGAGAGGAGTCTGCATCCGTAGGCCGTAAGGAAGAATGGCTGGAGAACAGTATCCGTTCGCTGCTGCAGAGCGGCGGAAATCCGCTGGTCTTCCGGCGGCTGTCTACAGTGGAGGGGCATATCCGGCTGCTGTTTAATCTGAACACAGATGGACGTGAAGCGCTGATCCATACGGCAGAGCAGGTTTTTGCTGCCGGTATCAGAGCCAATATGTTTCAGAGTCTGGCGGTCAGCCGCAGCTTTACAGACCTGAAGGAGCTGCATGCGGTCTACTCGCAGGAGCTGATGAAGCTGCTGGACCAGCGGTTTTTCCTGCCGGAGCGTTCGCTGCTGGTAGATAACGGCGGAGGGGTTCAGCAGGGGGCGGCTTTTGACCAGGAGGCCTTTGCGGCAGAGCTTAACCGGCAGGAGTTCGACCAGGCGTTTGCCCGGCTGAGTGTCTATGTATCCTCGATGTCCGGCCGCCGCGATACGGGGGTATCCGAGTTCAAGTCCTTCCTGTGCCACAGCATTTTTCAGGTCATCGGGATGCTGCTGCATTTTCACTATGAAGCCAAAGCGCTGGATGAGAGCAAATATGAGTATTTCCGCTCCATTCATGAAGCCCGGCATATCGGCGAGACAGAGGCGCGGCTGATACAGTTCCTGCAGGATGCGACAGAATGCTTCATGAAGAACCGGGGCGGAACACCGGCCATGCAGAAGATCCTGCTGTACATCGACGAGCATTATTCAGGCCAGATTACCTTGACCGAGGTGGCAAAGGAGTTTCATTTTAACCCGTCTTATTTATCTAATTACTTTGCACTGCATAATAAAGAGGGCTTCAATGAATATCTGAACCGGGTACGGATTGAAAAGGCCTGTCTGCTGCTTAAGGAGAGCCCGGATCTGTCCATTTCTGAAATCAGCAGCCTTGTCGGCTACTCTGACCACAGCTATTTCACCAGAGTATTCCGCAAGCTGATGGCGGTATCGCCGAGCCAATACCGGAAAGGATAATGCAGCAGGAAGGAGTCCGCAATGGGACTAATGGAGAGATGGCTCAGTAAGCTCAGGAACCAGAGCCTGTTCAGTAAAATTTTCGTCGTTATGGTCATCAGCATTGTCCTCGTCACCGTAATGATTACCGCAGTGACAGTACAAATGTCGCAGACGCTGTTTGTGCAGACCTTCAGCATCACCAACTCCAAAATTATCGACCAGATTAAAAGCGCACTGGATAACTCACACTACACCACAGTCAATACAGCAATCAATGTTGGGCAAAGCGGGGTCATCCGCAGCTTTATGACGGAGCAGGACGGCAGCTCACTGGCTAATTTCCGGCGTTATTTCAGCATGCGTGACCAGATGGACCGCATTCAGTCCGGCATCGGAGCAGCCAATATGGGCCTGTCTATTCTGGGCGGAAACGGCAGGAGCTATACCAGCGATGTCACCTATTGGTCCGGCTCTGCCGGGGAGCTGAGGGATCATCCGGTTTCAAGGGCAGCTCAGGAGCAGGGCGGACGGCTCATCTACAGCTTCATGGATGCAGGTCCGCTGAATTCACAGAACCGCACGCTGGTAGCGGCCAAGGCGCTAACTGCACCGGGACTTGCAGAGCCGTACGGCACACTGTATATGTTCACGCGGGAAAGTGATTTCCGTAAGAGCTATGCCAGCTTTACAAGCCAGGGTAATGATGTCATGTTTCTGGATCCTTCAGGCCGGATTGTGTCGAGTAACCGCACAGAGCAGATCGGTGAGCTGTCTCCCGACCTCCTGAACAGTGCGAAGCAGATTGACGAGGGGAATCTGGACAGTGAGGAGCTGACGATCGGCGGTCGGGATGTGATTGTGCTGGCGGATTATCTGCCGGCTTACAACTTTTATATTGTGAATCTGATCGATAAAGAGGAAACCATCGGCACACTGCTTGATAAAAGAACACTTTTTCTGATCGGGGGAGCCATTGCCGCTGTTGCGGTGCTGGTCATCTATTTCCTGACGAAGCGGCTTACGCTATCCCTGCGCACACTGGTCAAAAAAATGTCCAATGTAACCAAAAAGAATTTCCATAACTATATGTCTGTCACCGGAAGCTATGAAACGAGGCAGCTGAGCACGGCATTCAACTATATGCTTAAAGAGCTGAATGACTATGTCGCCCAGCTGGTGGAAACGCAGAAGGAGCAGCGGAATGCCGAGCTGGCTGCACTGCAGCAGCAGATCAATCCGCATTTTCTGTATAACACGCTGGCCTCAGTCAATATTCTGGTGCAGCGGGGCAGCAAGGAGCAGGCGACGGAGACGATCCATGCCCTGATCTCCCTGCTGCAGAATACGATCAGCAATGTGAAAGAGACCATTACGGTGGAGGACGAGCTGATTAATCTGAAGCATTATGTCTTTATTAATCAGGTGCGCAACGGCAGCCGGGTCAAGGTTGAAACCTTCGTCTCGCCGGACTGCATGAGCGCCAAGGTGCCGAAGCTAATCCTGCAGCCTTTTATTGAGAATGCCTTTTTCCACGCCTTCAATATTAAGACCTCGGGCTATATCTATGTCACCCTTATGAAGGACCGGGATTCACTGCACTGCGAGGTGGTTGATACAGGAGACGGTATGGATCTGGACAACAAGGAGACAATCCCGGCTTCCACAAGCAGCCGCCAGCTGTTCAGCGGGATCGGCATCCGTAATGTCCATGACCGTCTGCTGCTGCTGTACGGTGAGCCGTACGGCGTAACCATCACCAGTACCCCCGGCCAGGGGACAAAGGTCTCTATCAGAATTCCTTGCTGAAAAAAACGCATTGAACCGCTGCCTTTGCAGCATACTATGACAGCTACGCCGCAAGCCGGCGCCGCACAACGGCGTCGGCTTCTTGCATCTGTGCGGCCTGTTTTACCTAAAAAAAGTGCGAAAGGGGAAAAATAATGCTAATCCGTGGACCGTGGAAGCGGATACAGAAGACAATATTATCACTATTTTAACTAAAATCATTTCTAACGGAATGATGAACCGGGATGATATTCTTGATAAAGAAAGCACTTTCAAATAAATGTTAGGGGGACTTACATCATGAAGAAAAAAGCTACCGCGCTTATGCTCGCCGGATTTACACTTCTGACAGCATGCTCAAGCAACGCAAATACGAATAACCAAGCCAATACAGGAGCCGAAGGAAATGCAGCTGGCGGAAACCAGAAAATTACCGTTTGGGCCTGGGACAAAAACTTCAATATCGCTGCAATGAACCTTGCTAAGGACGCTTATGTGGCAAAGAATGCAGATGCTCAAATCGACGTTGTTGAATATGCGCAGGATGACATCATCCAGAAGCTGAACACAGGGCTTAACTCAGGCTCCGCTTCCGGTCTGCCAAACATTGTTCTGATTGAGGATTACCGTGCACAGAGCTTCTTGCAAACGTATCCAGACGCTTTTCAGGAACTCGGCGATGCCATTAACACTGCTGATTTCGCTGAATACAAGCTTGGACCAACCAGCTTTGACGGCAAGCAATACGGCGTACCGTTCGACTCCGGTGTTGTAGGCCTGTACGTACGTACTGATTATCTGCAGGAAGCCGGCTACACGGTTGACGATCTGCAGGATATTGACTGGCAGCAGTACATTGAAATCGGTAAAGCCATTAAAGAAAAAACAGGTAAAGATATGCTGACACAGGACCCTAACGATCTGGGGCTGATCCGCATGATGATCCAGTCCGCCGGCTCCTGGTACCTGAAAGAGGACGGAACAACACCTGACCTGAAAGATAACGCGGTTCTGAAGGAAGCCTTCGAAAGCTACAAAGAGCTGATGAATGCTAATATCGTGAAAATCAACTCCGACTGGAGCTCCTTCCTGGCAGGCTTCAACAGCGGTGACGTTGCTTCGGTTCCTACAGGTAACTGGATCACACCTTCTGTAAAAGCATCGGCTGACCAGTCCGGCAAATGGGCGGTAGTACCGTTCCCTAAACTCAAGAATGCAGCAAACTCTGTACACGCATCTAACCTCGGCGGCAGCTCCTGGTATGTGCTGAACAATGACGGTAAAGAAGCAGCGATTGAATTCCTGGGCGCAACCCTTGGCTCTGATGCTGACCTGTACCAGAAGCTTGTAACAGATGTAGGCGTTGTAGGTACTTACAAACCGGCTGCTGAAGGCGAAGCTTACAGTGCGGCTGATGAATTCTTCGGCGGACAAAAGGTTATCGCTGACTTTGCAAAATGGACTGCTGAAATCCCGAACGTAAACTACGGTCTGCACACTTATGCGCTTGAGGATATTCTCAAGGTTGAAATGCAGAACTTCCTGAACGGTACGGACCTGGACAAAGCGCTTGCCGATGCACAGTCCCAGGCTGAATCCCAAATCCAGTAAAAGATCTTGTAATACCTGATTACTCCGCTGTCCTCCCTACCTGCCGTCTAGAGCCAGGACGGAGGATAGCGGCTTCTCCTATGTAAAGATATACGCCTGTATAGAGAAAGGAATGAGAGCTGTGAACCATACCATGCGCAACCGCGCTAAGCTTACCGGCTGGCTGTTTATTGCTGCAGCCGTCCTCATGATCTGTCTGTTTTATTTCTATCCGATGATTCAAGCCTTGCTGCTCTCGTTCAAAACGGGTGCAGGGGCTAATCTTCATTTTGACGGATTAACCAACTACAAACGCCTGCTCAGCGACAAAACCTTTTTTACCGCAGTAAAGAATACCTTCCTGTTCCTGATTGTACAGGTACCAGTTATGATCGTGTTTGCGATGATGATTTCGGTGCTGCTGAATGACAGCAAGCTGCGCTTCAAAGGCTTTTTCCGTACAGCGATCTTCCTGCCTTGCGTAACCTCACTTGTAGCTTACTCCGTCGTGTTCAAATATCTGTTTGGCAATGACGGCCTGATTAACCTGGCTTTAATGAACCTGCACATCCTGTCTGAACCGATCCAGTGGATCTCCGATCCCTTCTGGGCAAAGGTTACCATTATTATCGCCATTACCTGGCGCTGGACGGGATACAATATGATTTTCTTCCTCTCCTCGCTGCAAAACATCGACAGTTCCATTTATGAAGCTGCAAAAATTGACGGTGCTTCGGGTCCGAGACAATTTTTCGCGATTACCGTGCCACTGCTCAAGCCAATCATTCTGTTTACGTCGATTACCTCGACTATTGGTACCCTGCAGCTGTTCGATGAAATTATGAATATAACTAAGGGAGGTCCCGGCAACGCGACGCTCTCCATTTCCCAATATATTTATAATCTTTCGTTCAAATACACGCCTGACTTCGGATATGCCGCTACCGTGTCGTATTCTATCGTAGCCATGATTGTTGTTCTGGCCTTCCTTCAAATCAAACTGGCAGGTGATGATAAATAATGAGAAGCTTACGCCGTGCCCCAATTTATATTTTTCTGTCCATTGTCGCGTTCGTTTCGATTTTCCCGTTTCTGTGGATGATTATCAGCGCCACTAACCTTTCGGTTGACGTGACCCAGGGCAGAATGCTGCCCGGTACAGCACTGTTCGACAATATCAGAAAGCTGACAGAGTCGATCAACCTGGTGCCTGCACTCTGGAATACGCTCAAAATCGCTCTGACAACAACGGTTCTGGCCCTGCTGGTTGCTTCCCTGGCCGGCTACGGATTTGAAATTTACCGCAGCAAAGCGAAGGATATGGTCTTCAATCTGTTATTATTATCCATGATGATCCCTTTTGCCGCGCTGATGGTTCCGCTGTATCAGATGTTCTCCAAGCTGTCGGCTGCTGCTCCGCTGATCGGGGTTAATACAGTCGCTGCTGTCGTTCTTCCGACCTTTACGACGGCTTTCCTGATCTTCTTCTTCCGGCAGAGCTCAAAGATGTTCCCTCGTGAGCTGCTTGAGGCCGGACGGATTGACGGATTATCGGAGCTGGGCCTGTTCTTCAAAATCTACATGCCGACGATGAAGACGACCTATTCTGCCGCCGCAATCATCACGTTTATGTCCAGCTGGAATAACTACCTCTGGCCGCTGATCGTGCTGCAGACTCCGGAAAAACGGACGATTCCGCTGCTGATCTCGAACCTGGGCTCCAGCTACTCTCCGGATTTCGGTGTTATAATGGCCGCAGTCGTTATCTCTACACTTCCGACAGCACTCGTCTTCTTCCTGATGCAGAAGCAATTCGTTGCCGGTATGGTGGGATCAGTGAAATAATGATTTACAAGTTCACTTTCTATCAGAGGAGGAAATGAAATTGGCAGTTAACCCAAGCTTGAGCTGGCTGGAAGATCCGGGCACCTTTAAGGTGAACCGGGTCGAGGCTCATTCGGATCACCGCTATTATTCAAATCTGGCTGAGGCAGAGGCCGGAGCGCCGATGGATATGCGCTTCAGCCTGAACGGAAGCTGGAAATTCAGCTATGCGCCGAATCCGGCAAGCCGTGTGGAAGCTTTTTATAAGGAAGAATTCAATTGCACAGGCTGGGACAATATTCAGGTTCCCGGACATATTCAGCTGCAGGGCTACGGCCGGCCGCAATATGTAAATACAATGTACCCTTGGGATGGGCTGATTGATCTCCGTCCGCCGCACATCTCTCCGGACCATAATCCGGTCGGCAGCTACGTTAAGGAGTTCCGCCTGCCGGAAAATATGGAGAACGGACCGCTGTTCATTTCGTTCCAGGGTGTTGAATCGGCGTTCTATGTCTGGCTGAACGGTGAATTCGTCGGCTATGCCGAGGACAGCTTCACTCCCTCAGAATTTGACCTGACCCCGTTTATGCGGGCAGGCAAAAACAAGCTGGCTGTTGAGGTCTACCAGCGCAGCACCGGCGGCTGGCTGGAGGATCAGGATTTCTGGCGGTTCTCCGGGATTTTCCGTGAGGTGTACTTATATACGGTTCCAAAGGTCCATATCCGTGATCTCGAGGTACGGGCTGAGCTGGACGATACTTACACACAAGGCAGTCTGAATGTAACCATGCGCCTGCTGGAGTTGCCGCAGGATACGGTAAGTGCCAAGCTTGAGCTGAAGGACCGTGACGGGGAGGTTCGGCTCAGCAGCGGGGGTGTGTTTGACGGGCAAGAGCTAACCCTATCGGGTGAAGTAGCAGATGTTCTGACCTGGAGTGCAGAGACCCCGTATCTCTATACCGTTTGTCTCACTTTGACGGGGGCAGACGGAGCTGTTGTCGAAGCTGTTGTGCAGAAGGCAGGCTTCCGCCGGTTCGAGATGAAGAACAAGCTGATGTGCATCAACGGCAAACGGATTGTCTTCAAGGGCGTCAACCGCCATGAATTCAACTGCCGCACAGGCCGCAACATTACCCGTGAGGATATGCTGTGGGATATTGAGACGCTGAAGAGAAGCAACATCAATGCCGTCCGGACCTCGCACTATCCGAACCAGACTTTATGGTATGAGCTGTGCGATGAATACGGGGTTTATGTCATCGATGAAATGAACCTGGAAACCCACGGCTCCTGGCAGAAGATGGGCGCGGTCGAGCCGTCCTGGAATATTCCGCATAATGATCCGAAATGGCATGACATCGTGCTGGACCGTGCGGTCAATATGGTGGAGCGGGACAAGAACCATCCGTCCATTCTGATCTGGTCCTGCGGTAACGAATCGTATGCGGGGCAAGTCATTCTGGATGTGGCGAACTGGTTCCGCAGCCGGGACAACAGCCGTCTCGTTCACTATGAAGGCGTGTTCTATGACCGCAATTATAATGATACAAGCGATATGGAGAGCCGGATGTACGCGAAGCCGGCCGACATTGAGGAATATTTGAACAGTAATCCGGACAAGCCGTATCTCAGCTGCGAATACATGCACGCGATGGGTAACTCCGTCGGCGGCATGCATAAGTATACTGAGCTTGAGAACAAATACCCGATGTACCAGGGCGGTTTCATCTGGGATTACATCGACCAGTCCATTCTCAAGAAGGACCGCTATGGTAATGAATTCTTCGCGTACGGCGGAGATTTCGGTGACCGTCCGACGGATTACAGCTTCTGCGGGAACGGCATTGTGTTCGCTGACCGGAAGTGGACACCTAAGATGCAGGAGGTTAAATTCCTGTATCAGAACTACAAGCTTGCGCCAGACCTGACAGGCATCCGCGTGACGAATGAAAGCCTGTTCGCAGGAACGGAGCATCTGGCACTGGAATACAGCCTGTATTGTGAGGGCGAGCTGCTTGGCAGGTGGACCACAGATGTCAGCGCAGCTCCGCAAAGCGAAGTACGGGTACCGATTGAGCTTCCGCATACGGAAGGGACTCCGGGCGAGTACAGCATCCAGGCTTCTCTGGTACTGAAGGAAGCTGAGCTGTGGGCCGAAGCAGGATATGAAATCGCCTTTGGCGAGCATATCTTCAATGTGGAGGCTGCGCAGGCTGAACTGCCTGCAGGCGCACTGAACGTAGTAGAAGGAGATGTGCAGATCGGCGTAATCGGCGAAGGCTTTACCGTAATCTTCTCCAAGCAGGTCGGATCGCTCGTGTCGCTGAACTATCACGGACATGAGATGATTGAGGCTCCTCCGGCGCCGCTTTTCTGGCGTGCAGCTACTGACAACGACAAGGGAACCCAGCTCGGATACCATGGCGGAGCCTGGTACGCTGCCAGTCTGGCCCGCAAATGCGTAGAGGGAAGCCTTGAGCAGGAGGAAGGCGCAGTAACGGTAAGCTTTGATTACCGGTTCAGCATTCATGAGGAGCTGGCGTTTAAGACAGCTTATACTGTGTACGGCAACGGAACGGTAAGAGTTCGTACGCGTTATTCCGGTGCTGCCGGACTTCCGGATGTGCCGATCGTAGCCTTATTCTTCAAGATGTCGGCTGACTATGAGCAGTCCGAGTGGTACGCAATGGGACCTGAGGAGAACTACATCGACCGTGCGTTCGGCGCCAGACTCGGTGTGTTCAGCCGCAAGGTACAGGAACTGCCGTCCCGCTATCTTGTACCGCAGGAATCAGGCAACCGCACGGGTGTCCGCCGCGTGAGTATTACCGATAAAGCAGGAGTCGGGCTGCAGATTACAGCTCCGGCAAGCGCTCCTGTAGAATGTACCTTGTCGCCATATACCGCATTCGAGCTGGAGCATGCCGCTCATCCGTTTGAGCTTCCGCAGGTTCACTACACTGTAGTAACTGTTGCCGGCAGACAAATGGGCGTCGGCGGTGACGACAGCTGGGGCGCACCGGTCCATCCGGAATACAGAATTCCTGCAGACCAGCCGCTGGAATATGAATTCTTCCTGTCCGGTTTGGGTTTGGGAGAGAATTAATGTAATGCTGTAGAAATGAAGCCGGCCCCGCTCTGATGGTATTCAGAGCGGGGCCGGCTTTTGATCATTTACAGGAAATTATCTCCATGATAGATTAATGGTGGGACAAGTGCCCATGGCAAATATACTATGATCGGATAGCCGGAGGGGCAGCCTTGGGAGAGGTTTGCTGTGGCGGGCATTGCAATCCGAGAGGGAGATTCGGGATGAAAAGGGTACTAAAAACAATCGGCACAAGTCTGGTAGCGGGGGTTGTGCTGCTGTCGGGAGCGGCTGAAGGGGTGTCCGGCTCTGATACAGTGTCGGCAGCGGCTGCCAAGGCTCCTGCGGCTAAAGCATTAACGGCCGATCAGGTGATCAGCAAGGTAACTGCAGCAGCAAAGACACTTAAGAATTTTCACATTGATGTGACCAAGAAACAGGATGTACAAAGCGGAGGCGTGAAGATCAGCAATACCAACACGCTCAATCTGGATATTAACCGCCTGCCTGCCTTTGCTGCAGCAGGAAGTGTAAAAGTCAGCCTGCTGGAGACTTCTTATGAGCTGTACGCAAATGATAAGGAGTCCTACTATCTGGTAGACGGCAGCGAGCTTATCGCAGATTCTGAAGGAGACTATGAAAGTAGTGAAGAGCTTAGCAATACTGATACTGTAACGGACGGCGACGGAGAGCCGATTGATCCTGAGGCGCAGTATTGGATTGACCTGGAGAAGGCAGAGTGGAATACCTTTTACTCCAAAGGCCAGTATGATCCTGCAGCCATGCTGGATTCCGTCAAAGCCTACAAAAAATCCATGAAAATAAGTACTGCCGGAACACAGACTGTTATGCAGTTTACACTGACTGATCCGGCGGCAGCTAAGGCGGTCATTACCTTATATGATCAGGAGAATCTTTGGGATGGGGAGACCCTGCAGCCGAAGAGTGTAACCTGGAAGGTATTCGTCAATACCAAGACATGGCAGACAGAGAAGCTGACTGTTGACCTGAGCTATGTATTAGCAGCTGACGGAGCGAAGGATACATACACTACCAAGATTGAAGCGAAATACTCCAAGAATAATAAGATCCCAGCAATTGTTAAACCGGCTGAGCTGGAGTAGAGCTTATAGCGGAAATATTGAACAGCCCCGGGATAATCCAATCTCCGGGGCTATCGTTGTTTTAATAGTGAGTCTTACTTCGCAATAACAGTCTCCTGTAACGCTGCATTACATGCAGTGACACCCGTACTTTTCTTCACAGGCTTGCTCCAGTATTGCTCATTCCCCGGCAGGTCATCGAACCATTCGGCATCCTCCGGGCAGTCGAGGATCATGAATTTTCCGTACTCCTGATCACGGGACTGATGGTATTTAAGATAGGCTTTGCCGTCTTCAATGGCCAGAATTTCGATTTTGCCGGAGGAGTGGCTCATGGAAAGCCTGACTCTTTTGCCGAGGCCTGAGGTTCGGGCTTTGGCTTCTT
This sequence comes from Paenibacillus sp. FSL R7-0273, assembly GCF_000758625.1. Lineage (NCBI taxonomy): Bacteria > Bacillati > Bacillota > Bacilli > Caryophanales > Paenibacillaceae > Paenibacillus > Paenibacillus sp. FSL R7-0273. The sequence goes on along the minus strand of NZ_CP009283.1, from coordinate 6,498,941 downwards.
CGACGATCCGGTATACCTGCTCAAGCGGCAGGACGAATTCACGGTTGCCGGCGATCGGCCGGTTAATAAAGAAATAGTAGGGCGTGATTCCGGCCCAGGACAGGCGGTCCAGCAGCTCACCCAGAACAGCAGGGTCATCGTTAATGCCCTTAAGCACCGGAGTCTGATTGACGATAATTGCCCCGGCGTCATGCAGGGCTCTTACGGCCCGCTTGGCCTCAGGTGTGATTTCCCGCGGATGATTAATATGCGCCATAATATAAATTCGTTTTTCTACAGTAGAGTGGGTGCGGATCAGCTCCAGCAGCTCGGGGTCCTGGGAGATACGCATCGGATTGAATACCGGCAGCTTGGAGCCGAGGCGGATGATTTTAACATGCGGGATGGCCCGCAGGCTCTCAATGATGAAGCGCAGCTTGGTTGTCGAGAGGATCAGACTGTCGCCTCCGGTCAGCAGAACGTTGTTGATCTCCGGATGGGCGGCGATATACTCAATTCCGGCGGTGACATCGAAGGAGGCTTCTTTGACATCATTGCGGAACAGCCGTTTGCGGAAGCAATAGCGGCAGTAGGCCCCGCAGACCTCGGAGACAATCAGCAGGGCGGTAGTCCGGTACTTATGCTGGCAGCCCGGCACCACATAGTTGGCTTCCTCATCGGAGGCATCCCACTGCCCATACTCCATGAGCTCTCCCTCTCCGGGAACAACGAGCCTGCGGATCGGATCATCCGGGTCCTCCCAGTCTATCAGGGACAGATAGTAGTCGTTCGCCCGGAACACAAATTTGTCCGTGACCTCCTTGAGCCGGGCTCTTTCTGCTTCGGGCAGTATTTCCATTTTGTTAATGTCGGTTATGTATCGTACCTTTTGCACATGAATCTCTCCTTTGTTCTCAGAATGGCGAGACAATAGGGAGCCTTGATGTCAAAAGCCAAACTGTTAGCCAGCAGGGTCTCTAAAGAACACAAAAAGAGACCCTTAGCACAAGGGTCTCATGTTATTAGAAACATAAAAAAGCAGACCCATCCACTACTGACGAGGTTAGCTGACGGACTCGGGTAAGATGGTACCCTACATTGCTGATCTCAATGATTCGCCCCAATTGACTGGTTCCCCCGCTTTCCAGCTGGAAATGCTGGAAATTAAGCGTAGTTCAAGTATAACCTGCAAAGTTTGCTTAAGTCAAAGTTGTTGGCGTCAGCTGCAAGGCTATCTTTTTACAGTTTAGTTTTAATTAAACGTTATTTGGTATTCCGTCTGATTATGTTGTACGATATCGGCATATCTTTTTACAACAAGGAGGACCTTGATGAAGCTGGGTTATTTGATTATTGATATGCAGGAAATCTATGTGCGGGATTCGGTCGATCAGAAGACGCTGGACCGCGGCTGTGAATATATTAATTATGTCGCAGACATGCTCCGGGAGAAGGATCAGCTGGTCATTCACATTCAGGATATTGAGGGCATAGAGGAAGCTACCAGGGAACGCTACAATATCATTCCGGAAATTCAGGTGAAGGACAGTGATCTGAAGGTAACCAAGGAGCACTCTAATGCATTCTGGAAAACAGGGCTGGAGCAGCTGCTGAACGACCATGGTGTCGAGCTGCTGATCATCGCCGGCTTCTCGATGGAGCACTGCGTGCAGTTTACCTACAACGGGGCAAGCGAGCGGGGCTTCCGTCCGGTTCTGCTGCAAAATGGCGTTTTGAGCGCATACAGCGACGTAATCACTGCTGCCTCTAGAGACCGTAATCTGATCTCGTATCCGGTGATTCCATATTTGATTAACCAGTAGCATTGAACACCAACGACACCCTGTTTGTCTGCAGTAGCTCTGCGGAACGGAGGGGTGTTTTTTATTTGGAGAAAGCCTCTTGTATATTGAAACTTTTTCCATTTACGCTCGTCCAATAGTACAGAAGCTATTCTATTATAGGGGAGACTTACATAATGAAAAATTGGAAGCTGGCTGCCGGCATTCTGGCAGCGGCTATTGCTTTAAGTCCGGGAGCAGCATCTGCAGCCTCGGCCAGCGTTATTCAGCTGAATTACAAAGAGACCTCACTGGGCCGCAGCCAGGTAGTTACTTCTGGTACTACGCTTGTTCCGCTGCAGCAGCTGGCACAGACGATGGGCTACGCCCTTACCTGGAATCAGAGCACGAGGTCGGCTAAGCTGATCCGTCCCGGCCGCGAGGTTGCTTTGACTGCCGGTACTGTTAGCGCAACTGTAGACGGTACTGCAGCAAGCCTGACTAAGGCGCCGCATATTCTCAAAGGTAAAATCTATGTACCGCTGGTATCAGCAGTCAGTCTGCTGGGCGGCAAAACGGTTTATGACAAGGACAGCGGCAGCTTGAACATTGTGGATGAGCTACGTTATTCGGTTGCTTCGGCTCAAGGCAGAACCTACTGGGTGTCACAAAAGAACGGCAATGTCTTCTATAGTATCTCTGCTTCCGGAAAGCCGGTGCTGATCGGAGAACTGCCGTTTGCTGATCTGATTTATACCCATGGTCTTGAGGTTAAGAATGTAGGTAAGGGTACGGAGCTTCTGCTGCTCACCGATAACCATTATGCAATGTTCCAGGACATAAGCAACGGCTACCAGGCGCTGATTCAAGACGGCACAATTGTAAAGCAGATGGACTATCACTATAATATCAAGTCATACATAAAGGCTCCTCTGCTAAAAACCCCCCAGATCTACATGACCGATGGTGCCGGCGTACAGTACATTAATGCAGACGGCAGCCTGGGCAAGCTGTTTGATCTGGAAGCCATCACAGGCATAGAAGGACAATACACTATTGAATATGCGGCAAAGGATATTATCCTGGCACGATTCATGACAAACACACAGCTGTATGCCATTAATACTGCAAGCGGGACAGGCATCAATCTTAGTGCGCAACTGATCAGTGCCGGGGACCGTAAAGAGTGGGACCGGGCAGACGGATCGGATGATTTTTATCTTAGTAAAATGCTTGTCCTAAAGAAGCGGGAGGGGAATCTGATGACCTTCACTTATGCCACGCTGCCTGACGGAAAAGTGAAGACCGTGACGTATACAGTGGGTTCGCAATAAATCCGGCGCGGGTTAAGGAGGAGCGTAATGAGAAAAATGACTGCTGTAGCAAGCTGTCTGTGTATCTTTATGGTTGCTATTATAGCGGGATGCAGCAGCTTAGCTAAAGGAGCGCCCAAAGAGGTAGAATTAAAGCAGCTTAGCAGTGGGGCTAAAAGCTTTGTAGACCAGATCAAGGATAAAAGCGGACTGTATCTCTATTCACCTGCTGGCGAGCAGACCTATCTCATTGTTAATCATCTGGTTGCCGGCCAAGATGAGGAAGCGAAATATCTGGAGTCACTGAAGACGGAATTAAAGGATCATTTGTTAAGACTGGACGTGAACGAGCTTGGAACGACGGAGTACTCGGATAAACGGCTGGGGCAAATAAGATTTTTCGAGCTGGGGAACAGCAGCAGGGATTACAATGCCATTCAAGTGTATAAAAACGGTGTGGTGAGCAAATTTGACTCCATCGGCGGTTAAGTATAGCTCAGGATATACATTGTTACAGAAAAAAGATGCTTCACAGGCCGGGGGACGGTCTGCAGAGCATCTCTTTTGTGCGGGTACAGGTTTATTTCCGGGCCAGCTCCTGCCGTACAATCGGGGCAACCTTGGTGCCGAGCAGCTCGATCGCGCGCATAACCTCGCGGTGCGGCATGGTGCCGACGTTGACGTGGAGGAAGAAGCGGGTTACACCGAGGTTTTTGTGCAGCAGAATGATCTTCTCTGCTACATACTCGGAGTCGCCGACATACAGTGCTCCGCGCAGGCTGCGGGCATCGTCGTAGGTAGCACGGTTGTAGCTCTGGCCCCAGCCGCGTTCGCGTCCGATTACATTCATCTGAGCCTGGGTGGAAGGATAGAACAGAGCCGCAGCCTGCTCGGTTGTCTCGCCGACGAAGCCGTGGGAATGGGTGGCAATCTGCAGCTTGTCAGGATTGTGCCCAGCACGCGCCGCGGCTTCCTTGTACAGCTTCACCAGCGGTGCGAAGCGTTCCGGCATGCCGCCAATGATGGCGAAGGCTACCGGAAGACCGAGCATGCCTGCCCGGATAGCCGACTCGGGATTGCCGCCTGTGGCAATCCACACCGGCAGCGGGTCCTGAACTGCACGCGGGTAGACCGGCAGGTTATCAATAGCCGGGCGGTGGCCGCCGCGCCAGGTTACCTTTTCGGAGGCGCGGATTTTCAGCAGCAGCTCGAGATTTTCCTCAAATAATTCGTTATAATCGTCAAGACTGTAGCCGAACAGCGGGAAGGATTCGATGAATGAGCCCCGCCCAGCCATAATCTCCGCCCGTCCGTTCGAAATGCCGTCAAGTGTAGCAAATTGCTGGTAGACCCGGACCGGATCATCCGACGACAGTACGGATACGGCGCTGGTAAGCCGGATGTTCTTAGTCATTGCTGCCGCAGCCGCCAGCACAACTGCAGGCGCACTTCCCGCATAGTCGGCACGGTGATGCTCACCGATTCCGTATACATCCAGTCCGACCTGGTCGGCAAGGACGATCTCCTCTACGGCCTCACGCAGTCTTTCCGCATGGCTGATTACCTCACCGGTCACCGGATCAGGTGTCGTCTCCAAAAATGTGCTAATTCCTATTTCCATCTTCATCCGCCTCCCTTTTCATATTGCTATCTTACTATACTTTTTAATGTTTCTCAACTTTAGTAAGTGAAAAACCGGGATTTATTTTGTGCTGCTCTGCCCGTCCGTGTCATGTGCCAATTTGGATAACCCCGACCCTTCTGCCGTTACTGCTATACACCGCAGGACATAGTTTATTGTATTACGGACGAAAGCGGTGATCAGGAGTGGGAGAAGGGATAGGTAATACGGCGAGCGGCTTCGCTGCCCATGCCGAAGGATTGAACACGACTGCGAGCGGTGCAGCCGCTCACTCGGAAGGCTATTCTACGGTTGCAAGCGGGAATAGCTCCCACGCAGAAGGAAGTACTACAGTAGCGAGTGCAAGCGCATCGCATGCCGAAGGCTACCTTACACAGGCAACGAATGATACGGCACATGCCGAAGGCACTTCAACAACGGCCAGCGGAGTGGCATCTCACGCTGAGGGATATATGACCCATGCAATGGGGGAGAGCACGCACACAGAGGGTTCAATGACGCTGGCAGCCGGAGCAGAGGCCCATGCCGAAGGCAATGCTACACAGGCCTGGGGAGACTATTCGCATACGGAAGGCCTCCGTACATCGACTCAGACCGGTGCAGCAAGTGCCCATGCCGAAGGGGAGGGAAACTCGGCAGCCGGAAGGGCCTCCCATGCGGAAGGCGGCGGTGCCGACCCGCTGGGCAATGCTGCACCTAACTTTGCCGGCGGCGCCGGCTCCCATGCCGAGGGGGTGGGGACGACCTCGCTGGGCTTTGCCTCCCATGCGGAAGGCGGAACCTCAGATGTAACGGCTGCGGCGGGGCCGGTGGCACAGGGCGACTTCTCCCATGCCGAGGGGCAGAGCACATCGGCCAGCGGTACGGCGGCCCATGCCGAAGGCTTCCGGACGATTGCCAGCGGAAATCTCGGCTCGCATGCCGAGGGGCAGAGCACAACAGCCAGCGGCACGGCCACTCACGCCGAAGGCTTTCAGACGACAGCCAGCGGCCCGTCGGCTCATGCGGAGGGCGCTAACTCGGTGGCCAGCGGTTCCTTCAGCCATGCCGAAGGCGTGGGTACACTGGCCAGCGGCGCCTACGCCCATGCCGAAGGTGCAGATACTACGGCTGACGGGCAAGCGTCGCATGCCGAGGGCTTCATGACCCACGCCTTCGGGGCGAATTCCCATGCCGAGGGTGAGAATACAACCGTGCTGCCCGGGCATACCGGCTCGCATATTATGGGCCAGAACGGATCAACTAGGTTCGCCTATTCCTGGCATCTGGCTAACGGGCTGGCGGTAGGGCCGAGTCTCAATTCAGCGGTAATTGAAGGGGCTACAGGGAATCTTTATCTGGACGGTACTGTTATTTCCCCGGCCGCAGCCGATTATGCGGAGATGTTCGAGACCTCAGACGGGCAGGCGCTGGAGCCGGGATATTTTGTGACCTTTGACGGGGGCAGTGAGAAGATCCGCAGAGCCCATGCCGGGGACTCATACATTCTGGGGGTAGTCAGCGGTAGACCGGCCATTCTGGCCGATTCCAGCGATTTGCGCTGGCACAAGCTGTTCGTGACAGATGAATGGGACCGGATCCAGTATCAGGAGGTAGAGGTGCCGGAGGTCCGGGATACGGAAGGCAATGTGGTGCGCGCAGCCTCCTCCAAAACCGAGCCGGTCCTGAATCCGGACTGGAACGCTGCAGAGGAGTATATACCGCGGCTGCAACGGGATGAGTGGGTGGCAGTTGGGGTAGTCGGCAAGCTGCTTGTCCGCGATGATGGCACCTGCCGGCCGGGAGGCTACTGTATGCCGAATGCTGAAGGCATTGCGACAGCAGCGGCTGCCGGATACCGGGTCATGAGCCGTACCCGGGATGACCAGGTGCGTATTTTTGTACGATAGGCCGAGATTTTAGGCAGGACTGGTGTGAACTGTATTAGCTGAAAGTGGCTTCAAACGGGACAGCAGGCCGTATGAAGCGACTATTTTCCACCTGTTCCCACTTAGTAGAAACGGCGGGCAGCGGATTGAGCGCCCCTGCCAAACGCTAACCTCAGTCAGCGGGTTCAGGGTCATATCAGGTTAAGTGTACTTTGTACAATTAAAACAGTGGAAATGAATCATTATAAGAAAATAATGGTATTCTGTACATCTATTTTCCTCGAAAAAGCCGGTTTCGGGCGTTTTTAGCAAATATAAGTGTACAGAGTGCAGTTAAAACCTGCAGCGGAGCCAATTAGTCGGGTTTAGTTGCAGAAAGTACAGTTATTTCGGCTCGGCTCATTCCTTATTCTGTGCCCTTAACTATAAAACAGGTCAAGTGCATCACCGGGAAGAAGAAAAGGGGGACACTGCCGCCTTTATTTGGTTTTACAGCTCCCTTCTCTCTGCTTACCCTAGCAGAAAAATATACTATATAGTTGTTGGAGCCCTCAGCACACTACTGCCAGCAGCACGCAGATTGCCTTCCGGCATCCGTTTAAACACCAAAGCCGGACAGCTTCCCGAACTTACGTCGGGGAGCCGTCCGGCCTGTTGGCGTGCAATTAGGATTTATCCTTCTTTACGGCAAGCTGTACGATCATAATGACAAGGCCAAGCAGGGCGATAAGCTGGTCAACACTCATGGTCCGATCCTCCAATCTGAATTGCAGAATGGCTCTCGGACCGGCATCTCCCCTCCCCGGAAGCTGCTTTTGTTTCCCTGATACATCATATGAGCCCCTGAGTGCCATTAGTCCTTCATTGCATAAATAATTAATGCCGCAAGCGAAATGCTCGGACCGGTAATTCCTGCGTATCGCTGTGAAACTTTTTCCAGCAGGCAGGGGTCTAAAGGATATAACTGCTGAGGAGGAGAAAGAACGTGATTAGATTGAGAAAAATAGGCTTCACCCTGCTGGCCGTCAGTCTGCTTGCCATACACGCCGCAACCGGGCAGATAGCAGAGGCCGCAGCTCCGATTGTAGGTTCAATTAAGGTTTCCGGAACACCGCTTGATTTTGAAACCGTCAAGCCGGATAACGATGCAGCCTTCCATGAAGGCTTGTTGTTCGGACTGCAGGCTGACGGGACAGAAGTATACTATAATACCTCGGGACAACCGGCATTCACATTGCCGGAGCATATTGTGCCCGAAGCCGAATTCGCAGAACAGCGTGCCGTAGTGCAGGATACAGCCACCGGATTATTCGGGTTTATCAACACGAAAGGCGATATAGCGGTTCCTTGCGTGTACGCCTCTGCCGGTAATTTCTCCGGAGGAGTAGCCCATGTAGCCTTGCCGGGCGGATCGGAAGAAGCACTGATTGACCGGCATGGCAGAACAGTAGCCGCACTTACGGAGAAGTTCAGCTCGGATTTTATTTTCACGGAGGGACTATCAACGGCTTATGCTCCCGGAGGCAGCGGTCTGATCGGTTATATTAACACAGCGGGCAGGCTGGCTATTCCCTATCAGTACCACTCCGGCTCAAGAGGCTTCACGGAGGGGCTGGCGGTGGTGCAGAATAAAGCCGGGCTGTACGGTTATATCGGAACCTCTGGTCAGACGGTCATCCCGTTCCAATATAAGTCCGCCGGTATGTTCTCTGAGGGGCTGGCTGCCGTGCAGAATGCAAAAGGGAAATGGGGATTTATCAACAAGCAGGGAAAGCTCGTAATCGATTATAAATATGCAAATACAGGGAGCTTCAGCGAAGGGCTGGTGAATGTCTATAACAGTGCCGGCAAGGCGGGCTTCATTAATAAGGCCGGCAAGCTGGTCATCGGTTATCAGATATACAACCACGCGTTTTCGTTCCGGGAGGGAGCTGCGCTTGTAGGAATCAGCGATTCAACAGGCAAAAAGGCTGACCAGTACGGCTACATCAATACAAGCGGAAAGCTGCTGACCAAGCTCATCTATACGCGGGAATCCTCGCCCTTCAGCGGATGTTATGCGGTAGGCGTGACGGAAATAGGTACCGGTTATATTCTGAATAAGCAGGGAGCGGGTAAACGGTAGCCAGGTCCCCTCTTGATTAATCCCTGTCCGCAGGATAGCATAGAGGGAAATGTCTATGTTTCATGGGATTAATTTCAGTTGGGGAGTGTTGGGGGCATGGTTGTCCTGAGCAGGCAGGAGGCTGGATCGTGGTTGTTCTAGCCAGTCTTATTTTTGTGATTACATTATTTTTTGTCATTTGGCAGCCGCGCGGCTTGTCCATTGGCTGGTCGGCCTGCGGAGGCGCGCTGCTGGCGCTGATCGCCGGGGTAGTGAGCTTTACGGATGTGCGTGATGTAACGCTGATCGTGTGGAATGCGACGCTGGCGTTTGTAGCCATTATTCTGATCTCACTTATTCTGGATCAAATCGGCTTCTTTGAATGGGCGGCTCTGCATATGGCGGCGGCGGCCCGCGGCAACGGTACGCTGATGTTCATCTACGTAATCATGCTGGGAGCGGTGGTTTCGGCTTTTTTTGCCAATGACGGGGCTGCGCTGATTCTGACACCGATTGTGCTTGCGATGGTAAGGGCGCTGAATTTTGATGAGAAAAAGGTATTTCCGTTCATCATCGCCAGCGGCTTTATCGCCGATACGACCTCGCTGCCGCTGATCGTCAGCAATCTGGTCAACATCGTGTCCGCCGACTTCTTCGGCATCACCTTTATGCAGTACGCCGGACGGATGCTGCTGCCTACCCTGTTCTCGCTGGCGGCCAGCATCGGGGTGCTCTATCTGTATTTCCGCAAAAGCATACCCAGGCATTACGACGCCTCCCAGGTCAGGGCGCCGCGTGAAGCGATCAAGGACCAGCGAATGTTCCGGCTGTCCTGGGCGGTGCTGGTGGTGCTGCTGGCCGGATATTTTGTCAGCGAGTTCCTGGGCATTCCGGTTTCGATCGTTGCGGGTGTGATCGCACTCTGCTTCCTGTGGATGGCCAGCCGGAGTCCGGCAATCAGGACTATGGAGGTGGTCAAGGGCGCGCCTTGGGCAATTGTTTTCTTCTCGATCGGCATGTATGTCGTAGTCTACGGCCTGCGCAATGCCGGACTGACCGACGTGCTGGCTGACATCATCAGCAGGCTGGCCGGGCACGGGCTGTTCACGGCTACAATGGGCATGGGCTTCCTGGCCGCCGTTATTTCTTCCATTATGAATAACCTGCCGACAGTGCTGATAGGTGCGCTGGCTGTGGATACAGCAAATACAGCCGGGCTGGTCAAGGAAGCGCTCGTGTATGCCAATGTCATCGGCTCCGATCTCGGGCCGAAGATTACACCTATCGGTTCACTGGCTACGCTGCTGTGGCTGCATGTCCTGTCCTCCAAAGGCGTGAAAATTTCCTGGGGCACCTATTTCAGAACCGGGATTGTCCTTACTATACCGACCTTATTCCTTACTTTATTAGGGCTTTATCTGACACTGAAGCTGTTCTAGCGGCGGCAGTAAGCACACGCACGAACAAGGATATCGGATTCCCAAACAGCGGCCCGGACAAGCTATGTCCGGGCCGCTGTTTTTACTATGCAATTCAGCCCTTGTCTGCCTCTGATCCGCATCCCGGGTACTTTACGACCGGCCATTTGACCTTCCGCAGGGCATCCATCAGCCCGGCTCCGATGTGCAGGTTGCTGCTGACCAGCTCGTGCGGGGTTAACGCCATCCACTGGTTCAGAGAGACATCGGCGAACCGGTCGCTTTTGAACATTTCCAGAAACCATAGCGTCTCTGTGCCGGTATTCTGGATGTAATGGCCCATGGCGAACGGTACATAGCCGACATCCCCGGCCCTGTAATTGAAGGTGCGTGCTGCGCCGTTGCCGCCGAACACAGTCATCCGGCCCTGGCCGCTCAGGTAATACTGCCACTCGTCGTTGTTCGGATGCCAGTGCAGCTCACGCATCGCTCCGGGCTCGATCTCGACCAGCGCCGCAGCAATGTTCCGCGAGATGGGGAAATTGGAGGAGTCGACAATCCGCACGCTGCCGCCCGGTGTCTTCAGCGGAGGCTGGGCCAGCAGCCGGTGCTTGAAGCTCAGCGGAATTTCCCCGTAAGGAGACTGGACCTTCTGCTGCTCGAGTGACCCGGGTACCTGATCCTGATAGATGTACACCTGATTCTCCGGTATACAGTCAAAGGCAGACTCAGGTACCCCGAAGTTAGCCGCAAGCACCTCCTTTGGCGTATGGGCGAACCAGTCCGAAATAGACAGGGTATTCAGGTCGGAGAAGCTTCCGTCGTCGAAGACCAGCAGAAACTCACAGCCCTGCTCCAGTCCCTGGATGGAATGGGGGATCCCCGGGGGAAAATACCACAGGTCGCCCGGACCGACATCGGCGATGAAATTGCGCCCGTTCTGGTCAACGGCGGTAATCCGGGCACTTCCGAGCAGCATATAGGACCATTCCGCCTGCTGGTGCCAGTGCAGCTCGCGGACGCCGCCGGGTGTCAGGCTCATATTGACTCCGGCGAGCGTGGTAGCGGCGGGAAGCTCCCTGACGGTCACCTCCCGTGACCAGCCGCCGTAATTAAGCTGCATGTGGGCATCCGAAAAAGAAAACTTCAGGTTCGGAATAAGCCCGTTATCGGTGACGGGCGGGACGAACATATCCGGGTTCTCCCGGTCGCGCAGCACATCACGCGGACCGAGGTCCACATTGCCGGCACCGTCATTTCTGATGGGCTGGGGGATGGGAGCGGTACTTTTCAAGGGGGATTGTTCGGAATTCATATCGGCTCCTTTCCGGATCACGAGGCATAGATGTTTACTGTATATGATCGGTAAATACCAAATATGATTGTGATTGGCAGCCGGGGAGATGTATGATGGGAGAAGTAGGCTGCGGAGGATGCTATATTCCGTTCGTATACAAACACACTGCAGCAGCAGGCAGGCTGCAATAATATCAGAGAGCAGGTTCAGAACCAGATGACAACAGGTGAACAACAACGATACCGCTTCAGCGAGGCCCCGATCTGGGAGCTGCAGCGTTCTTATTATGAACAGCTTGGCATGCAGGCCTGGCACAATGACCAGGTTCCGCAGTATATTACCAGCAATCCGATGATCGGAACGGCCTATGCAGAGATGATTCTTGGCTTCCTCCAGGACCGTGCGGCCCGGGGAGAAATCAATGAGCCGGTTATTATCCTGGAGATGGGGGCAGGGGCCGGCCGGCTAGCCTTCCAGACCCTCCAGAAGCTGAACGAGCTGATTGAGTACGCGGACATCCCGCTTCCGCCGTTCAAATACGTGATGAGCGATCTTCCGCTCCTGAATATTACCGGCTGGCAGCAGCATCCGCGGCTGATTCCTTTTGTAGAGCAGGGAATTCTCGATTTCGCCCGCTTTGATGCTGTGGAGGACACAGAATTGAAGCTGGTGCACAGCGGAACGGTCATCCGGCCGGGCGATCTCGCACAGCCGCTGCTCGTTATTGCGAACTACTTCTTTGACAGCATTCAGCAGGAGCTGCTGTATGTGGATGAGGGCAAGATTTTTGACTGTGAGGTATCTCTGAAGTATCCGGAGCAGGCTGACACCATGACTACTTCCGAGGTGCTCAGGGATATTGTGCCGGAATATCATTATGTCCGTGCGGCAGCCTATGAAGAATCAGACTATCCGTTTCATGAGGTAGTATCCTTCTATCAGCATCATCTGGAGGATTCGCATATTTTGTTCCCTGCGGCGGCGCTGTCCTGTATGGAGCGGCTGAACAAGCTGTCCAGAGAGGGCTTCATACTGCTGACTGCAGATAAAGGGGACCACCGGCTGGTGAACTGGGAATTTCTTGAGCCGCCGCAGCTGATGCATCACGGGAGCATCTCACTGACGGCGAATTATCATGCCATGCAGTATTATTTTGAGCAGAAGGGTGCACGGACGCTGACCACTCCGCATCATTATAAGAATCTGAACGTAGTCTGCATGCTGATGCTGAAGGACCCGGAGGCCCATGTGCAGACCCGGCTGGCTTACCGGCGGAGTGTGGAGCGGTTCGGACCGGATGATTTTTTCAGCATGAAGCTGTGGATCGACAATAATTATGATTCCATGGGTATGCAGCAGATGCTGGCCTTCTGGCGGCTGGGCGGCTATGATGCCGAGCTGTTTATCCAGAGCGCGGAGCGGATCTCAGCCCTGCTGCCGGATGCCAATGACGAGGAGCTGCTCGACCTTCAGCTGGGAATTCAGAAGATGTGGGACGGATATTATCCGATGCCGCAAAAATACGATCTGGCGCTGGACACCGGACTGCTGCTGTTCGAAATGGACCAGTACGGGGAGTCGCGCAGGTATCTGGAGCTCTCGCTGGCCGAGGGCGATGAGGAGCCGGTTGTAACGGTGCTGTACTGTCTGGCGATCTGCTGCTATGAGCTGGAGGATGACGCGGGAGCGCTGGAATATACCCGGCAGGCGCTGGTTATTGAGCCCGAGCATGAGGAGGCGCTGGATCTGCTGAATGCGCTCAGTCAGGGCTGACGGCGGCTTTACAGCGGCAGATTGATTTGTTATCCTAGAGCCAATAATGAAACGCGATGACGAGAAGAGTAGATGCGAGCAGTCCTTCACAGAGAGCCCCGGACGGTGAAAAGGGGCAGGGACTGCTGTATTGAAACAAGCCTCTGAGCGGCGTACCGGAACTAAGCAAGTCCGGGATGGTACGACAGGAGCTCCTGTTACAGAGCTAGAGTATAAGCCTTGCTGCCGCAGGTCTGCGGACAATGCCGTACTTGATGAGATTAATATGGCGACATATTAATGAACCTGGGGTGGTACCGCGAGAATCTCGTCCCCAAGACTAAGCAGTCTTGGGGGTGGGGTTCTTTTTTGTTGACCAGAGAAATTCAATAAGCGGAGATTGTACCAATCCACAGGAGGTTATCAGGATGAAGGATATTTCTATTGATACAGGTGCGGCTTTGGAGGACGCAGAAGCAGCCGGTGAGAATTTTATGGAAAGGCTGATCAGGGAGGATGTGGAGAGCGGAGTGTTCAGCAGGGAAATCTGCACCCGGTTTCCTCCAGAGCCTAACGGCTATCTTCATATCGGCAGCGCGTTTGCCATCCGTACCAGCTATGATCTGGCCCGTAAATTCGGCGGTAGGTTCCATTTGCGTTTTGATGATACCAATCCGTTAAAAGAGGACATGGAATACGTGAACGCGATCATTGAGGATCTGGATTGGCTGGGCTGTAGTCCGGGGGAGCACATTTATTACGGCTCCGATTATTCGGAGCAGATCTATGAAAGTGCAGTGACCCTGATCCGCAAGGGAAAAGCCTATGTCTGTGAGCTGGCACCCGATGAAGTTGCCGCCTACAGGGGCACATTAACGCAGCCGGGCAAGAACAGCCCGTACCGTAACCGCCCCGTAGAGGAGAATCTGGCTTTGTTTGCCGGAATGCGGCAAGGCGGATACCCAAATGGGGCGATGGTGCTCCGGGCCAAAATCGATATGGGCTCGCCTAACATCAACCTCCGTGACCCGGTTCTCTATAGAATCATTCATGCGCCGCATTACCGGACGGGAGAAGAATGGTGTGTCTACCCGATGTATGACTTTGCCCATCCGATACAGGATGCTATAGAAGGAGTAACCCATTCGTTGTGCTCGCTGGAGTTCAAGGACCACCGGCCGCTGTACGAATGGGTGCTGAATGAACTGGACATTTCCGAGCCGCCGCGGCAGAGGGAATTCGGCAGAGTCAACCTGACCGGAGTCGTTACCAGTAAAAGATACCTCCGCCAGCTGGTGGCCGGCGGCCATGTGGACGGCTGGGATGATCCGCGGCTGCCGACACTGCGCGGGCTGCGCAGACGGGGCTTTACCCCGGAAAGCATCAAGCGGTTTGTTACAGAGATCGGGATGGTCAGAAGCCAGTCGATGGTGGACTTTTCGCTGCTGGAGCATGTGCTGAGACAGGATCTGAAGGGCAGTGTGCCAGCCGTGATGGCTGTGCTTGAACCGCTCAAGGTAGTGATCACCAACTATACCGGAACTGAGACAGAGCTGCTGTGTCTGGATAACAACAGTGAAAATGCGGAGCTGGGTACAAGAGAGGTACCCTTCAGCAGCGTCCTCTATATTGAACGTGATGACTTTATGGAGCAGCCGGTGCCGGGCTTCAGGCGGCTGATTCCAGGCGGTGAAGTGCGCTTAAAGGGAGCCTATATCATCAAGTGCAACGAAGTGATCAAGGATTCGCTCACCGGGGAGATAAGCGAGCTGCGCTGCACCTATGATGAGGAAACAAAGAGCGGCAGTGCCATGAGCGGCCGGAAGGTCAAAGGGACAATCCACTGGGTGTCCGCCAGCCATGCAGTGCCCGCTGAAGTGAATGTGTATGAGCAGCTGCTGATGGACAACGATGGGCCGAAGGATGAGAGTGAAGCCTGGGAGGATGTTATCAATCCCAATTCCATCCGGACCTTGGAGCACTGCCTGGCCGAGCCGTATGTGCTTAAAGCGCTTGGCCTTGAACGATTCCAGTTCATCCGCCACGGCTATTTCACCTCTGACAACAAGCTATGCAGCCGTGACCGCCTGGTCTTCAACCGGATCGTACCGCTAAAGGACGGGTGGAAGGGGAAGAAGTAGGACGGGGATAAGCTTTTACCGGATAAGCGCTGCCTAAGCGGAAGAATGACACCTGGTGAGACTTGGGACGGAAAACGGGAGATCCCCGGTTTCTGTCTTTTTTTTTGCTGATTGCCAAACCCGTAATCGCGGTAATTGTACTTATGTATGCAAACGGAAGGCGAACCATGAAAATTACATTTACATTTTTCAAAAGGAGGAATATAATAATTGTAAAGTAAAAGTTGCCTGAGGGAAACTTTAGTGCACGAAGACAAATTTTCGGTGTTGAGACAACATTTCGTTGATATAGACAATTTTCCAGGCACAAGGAGGGATTAACATGATCGAGCAGACAGCGGTGGAGGCACCCAAGATCATAAAGGCTAAACAGAATAAAGTTACAGCACAGGCCGTATTAAACGGGGATGTAAAAGGGCTGAAGCGGCTGCTGCCGTTCCTGGGTCCGGCTTTTATTGCTTCAGTAGCGTACCTCGACCCGGGGAACTTCGCCACGAATATTACGGCCGGCTCGAAATACGGTTATCTGCTCCTCTGGGTCATTGCCGCCTCGAACCTGATGGCTGTGCTGATTCAGGCATTATCCGCCAAGCTCGGCATCGCTACCGGCAAGAACCTGCCTGAGGTGGCACGGGAGCAGTTTCCGAAGGGGGCAGCCATCTTTTTATGGATTCAAAGTGAGCTTGTCATAATAGCTACAGATTTGGCGGAGTTTATAGGAGCGGCACTCGGCTTATACCTGCTGTTTGGCATTCCG
Organism: Paenibacillus sp. FSL R7-0273; assembly: GCF_000758625.1. Lineage (NCBI taxonomy): Bacteria > Bacillati > Bacillota > Bacilli > Caryophanales > Paenibacillaceae > Paenibacillus > Paenibacillus sp. FSL R7-0273. Next base: position 6,482,889 of record NZ_CP009283.1, on the reverse strand, counting down.
ATGCTGCCGGCTGCACTCATTACAGCTGCAGGCTCATTCGCTATACTGGAGCTGCAGCGCCGGGGTTACCGGAGTCTGGAGGCAGGGATTGCCTCGATGGTAATGGTCGTCGTCTTGGCTTTTGCCTTCCAGGTCATAATGGCGAAGCCGGATGCCGGGGCGGTAGTCGCCGGAATCTTCACTCCGGCATTTCAGGGGGTAGACAGCGTGCTGCTGGCCGCAGGTATTCTCGGGGCAACCGTTATGCCGCATGCGATTTATCTTCATTCCTCGCTGACCCAGAGCCGGGTGGTCGGAGTAGACGAGAAGCAGAAGAAGCAGATTTTTAAATGGGAAATGATTGATATTGTCATTGCGATGGTGATCGCAGGGGCTGTGAATATGGCAATGGTTATTGTAGCTGCTGCCTTGTTCTTCAAAAACGGGCTGGTAGTCGAGGACCTCGATGTCGCCTTCGCACAATTTAGCAGCCTGGCCGGACCGGTTACGGCGGTTGCCTTTGGCCTGGGCCTGCTGATTGCCGGCTTATCCAGCTCCTCTGTGGGCACAATGGCCGGAGATGTGGTCATGCAGGGCTTCATCAACAAGAGAATCAACCTGTATCTGCGGCGGGCGATTACGATTATTCCACCGCTGGCGATCATCGCCTTCGGCATCAACGCCACAAGCGCGCTGGTCATGAGCCAGGTCGTGCTGTCGTTCGGGATTGCCTTTGCACTTATTCCGCTGGTCATCTTCACCAGCAACCGCAAGATTATGCATGGGCTGGTTAACCGCCGGATTACGACTATACTCGGCTGGTTGATCTCCGCGCTGGTAGTCGCGCTGAACCTGTTCCTGATCGTAGAAATGTTCGTTTAAATACAGCCTGCTCAAAAAAAGCACCTTCAATCCCGCCTGGGCGGTTTTGAAGGTGCTTTTGCATAACCCGATGATCTATTGCTTCACAATATCCTGCACCGCTTTATCCAGCTTCTCCAGCAGCTGGCCGCGGTCGATCTGCTCACCGAGGTATTCCTGCATCGCAGCGCCGAAGCCCTGGGTTACGCCGTCAGGGAACATATCCCAGTTCCAGCCGAGTGCGGTAGCCGATTTCTCCTGCACGGCAACAGCGACCTGGCCGATGTCAGCAGCGTCAGCAGCGATGTCTGTTTCCGCCGGAATGAATTTGAATTCCTTGGTCAGATACTTCTGGCCGGTTTCCGAGGTGACAAGCCAGTTCAGGAAGGCTTTTGCTTCCTCGGGATGTGCGGATTTGCTGTTCACGATATAGTTGTTCGGCACGCCGACGAGGATGGTGCCTTCTTCATCATTGATCGGCAGCGGGAGGAGGCCGAGGTTCAGCGCCGGATCGATTTTATCGATATCGCCCTGGGTCCAGTTGCCCTGCAGCATCATGGCTGCTTTGCCGGAGGCGAATTCGGCAACCTGTGTAGCGTAGTCGGTGGTCATTTTGTTGTCCTGGGCGTTGTCGAAGATCACATCCACGAGATCCAGCCACTGCTCGAATACGGCATTGCCCTTAATCGTTTGCGTGCCTGCTTTGACATCCTCGATGAACTGCTTCGGATCAGGCTGGTGGGCCAGGCCTACGTTAACGAGGTGAATCCCCATTGACCACCATTCATTGGTTGCCTCAAAAGGAGTGATGCCGGCGGCTTTGAGCTTGGCGGCAGCGTCCTTGAGCTGAGTCAGGGTTTTAGGCTCTTCAGTAATGCCGGCCTGTTCAAACAAATCCTTGTTATAAATAAGTCCGTAGCCTTCAACGTTCATCGGCATCCCATATAGCTTGCCGTCAACCGTAGCCGGAGCTTTGGAGGTTGGAATCAGCTTGGCCGCCCAGGGCTGGTCGGACAAGTCGGTGGCGCGGTCCATGTAAGGAACCAGTGCGGTATAGCCGCCGTTGTTGAAGATTTCCGGTTCAGAGCCGGAAGCAATTTCAGCCTTCAGCAGCGCGCCGTAGTCTTCACCGCCGCCGTGCGTTTCCACTTCAACCTTCACGCCGGTTTCCTTCTCATATTCTTCGGCCAGTGCATTCAGCTGCTCGGCGATTTCAACCTTGAACTGGAACATTTTGATCGTCACATCTTTGGCGGGAGCCGCCGTTGCTTCAGCAGCATTCTCTTTTGGAGCGTTGGTTGCAGCTCCGCCATTGCCCGCATTATTGCCGCCGTTGTTGCCGCAGCCTGCTACAATCAGAGTGCAAACGGTTGCCATAATCAACGCAAGCTTTCTTTTCATAGAATAACCTCCCTGGTCTGTGGTTCCTGCAACTAGATCGTATAGCATCCGGATGTTCACTTACACTTAATATTTTGCTCGAAAAAGTGGATATTGTTGCAGCCTGTGATTATGCACCACGTTATCCCTTAACGGAGCCGGCGGTTACACCTTCCACAATATAACGCTGCAGCGCCAGGAAGAACAGCAGAATCGGCGTAATCGCCATGACCAGTCCCGCAAGCGCAAGGTCCCACTTTTTCGTGTATTGCCCGAAGAATTTCGTAACCGCCACCGGCAGGGTGGTCAGGTCCTTATTGCCCCCGATTACCAGCACCGGCAGCAGGTAGTCGTTCCAGATCCATAGCGTATTGAGAATGATGACAGTCACAATGATCGGCAGCAGGAGCGGGAATACAATCCGGAAGAACACACCGTAAGGGTTGGAGCCGTCGACCCGGGCAGCCTCCTCAAGCTCATAAGGCACGCTTTTGATAAAACCGTGGAACAGAAAGACTGACAGCGGCATACCGAAGCCGAGATAACAGGCCACAATGCCGTACAGCTCACCTCGCAGCTCCAGCATGCTGGTTACCCGGACCAGCTGCAGCATCAGGGACTGAAAGGGAATAATCATCGCCGACACCAGCAGCAGGAACACAAAGCTGTTGAACCGCGACGGTTTTCTGACTATCTGGTATGCCGCCATAGAGCTGAACAGCACGATAAAGATAACGCTCAGCACCGTAATCGATAAAGAATTCCAGAACGCCTGCGGAAAATCAATCGCATCCCACACCTTGGCGTAATTATCCCAATGGTAGACCAGCGGGAAGGAGGCGGCATCGAGCAGGATTTCCTTAAGGCTTTTGACAGAGTTGCTCAGCACCAGATAGAACGGCGACAGGAAGACGAGGGCCAGAAGAATAGCCGCAATCTCCAGTACAAAATGCTTCGGACGGTATCTGCTTGTGTCCATTAGGCCGACACCTCTTTCCGTTTAGTGATCCATACCTGGGTAACGGTAATCAGCGACACAGCTACGAAGAACAGCAGTGCCTTTGCGGTGCCCAGCCCGTAACGGTTGTTGATCAGCGCTTCCGCATAAATGTTATAGGCCAGCGACTGGGTAGAGGTTCCCGGTCCGCCTTTGGTAAGCGACAGGTTGAGATCGAACATTTTGAAGGCATTAGAGGTGGTCAGGAACAGACAGATCGTGATAGCAGGCATGATCAAAGGCACATAGACACTTCTGAACAGCTGCGGGGCGCGGGCGCCGTCAATCCGGGCTGCTTCAATCAGATCCTTCGGGATTCCGGCCAGGGCCGCGATATAGATAACCATCATATAGCCTGCAGTCTGCCAGACAAATACGATAACGAGTCCCCAGAATCCGGTGCCCGGTGTCCCCAGCCAAGGAAGCTGAAAGAACGAAATGCCGGTAATTTCTCCGATCGTGGCGAAGCCTTTGGTGAAAATAAACTGCCAGATGTACCCGAGCAGAATACCGCCGATCACGTTAGGCATGAAAAAAATCGTCCGCAGCACCTTTTTGGTCTTCAGCGCGGTCATCAGCAGAAAAGCCAGCAGCAGCGCCAGCGCATTGGCCGCTACAACAGATACAACCGTGAAGCGCAGGGTGAAGAGCAGGGATTCCCAGAACTTATCGTCATTCAGAAAAATCCGTTTCCAGTTGGCCGCGCCGGTCCAGACCGCTTTGTCCAGATCGAGCCCGTTCCAGTCCGTGGAGGAGTAATAGAAGCCAAGGAAGAAAGGCGTAACCACAATGGTCAGGAAAAAAAGCAGGCACGGTCCGAGGAACACAATTTGCTGGCCCCAGCCTCTTTGAAGCCGCAGAGCTTTTCTCATATGGAGTCTCCTTTTGTATAGTTATTCTACAGGTTCACGACTTCATTATAGAAAGCCCCCGGCGGGTCCAACACTCAATTTGATGCTTAGAAAAGTGGATTATATTGCAGCACGCCCTTTCAGGGGCGGAAAAAATTCATAGTAGCGCTGCGCACGAAACTCGGTGTATGCTGTCGTTGCGAAGGTTGAAGGGATTGAAATGACAGCGTTCACAAAAGAAAACGGATGTCCTAACACTTACCGGGAGGCCCTTTATGTTCAAAGATAAGAAAGTATATTTTTCACGCAATCCTTTATCCTTATCTTTCCTGCAGAAACGGATACCGTCCTGTTTAGGACGGCGTAGCCGTTTCTACTTGAAAAACAGTATCCGCACCCGGCTGATGGCGCTTGTGCTGCTGGCCTCCGTGATTCCGTCGGGAATCTCGGTTACGTTCTCCTATCTCTATACCAAGCAGTCCGTAACAGAGCAGTCTGTAAAACAGAATACGAAGCTGCTCACGCTCGGCGAAGCCAATCTCCGCAGCTATTTCAGCGGAATGAACCAGCGGGCGATGTCACTCTACAGCGGAATCAATGTGCCCAGCTCCTTTTATACAACGCTGCTTACGGCCAAGAACCCGGATGATCTGCCTGCCGGTACAGCTGCGCCGGACACCCGGGCCGTGATTTCGACCCAGCTGTACAATCTGTTTCTCTCGGACCAGAATACGTTTCAGATTCATTTATACGTAAGGGCGCCGAAGCAGTCCAACCTGCTGCTTGGAGGATTTTTCCGCCGTGAAACGGACAACTATGTCCCCTCGGCCGTTCCGGGAGGAACCTACCGGCCGTTTATCGAGGTGACCCATCTGGATCACCAGTACGGGATGAAATCCGGCTTTCCGAATTTCAAATCAGGGACCGTGCCGGTTTTTACGGCTCATTTTCCGGTCTACCGGGCGCCAAGCGCCGAGGTGCTTGCTGATCTGTCGGTCGACTTCCGGCTGCATGAGCTGGAGGGGATCGTGAGGTCGATGTACAATTCGGATACGGAGCGCCTGTATGTGCTTAATGAGCAGGGGCAGGCCTTATTTTCATCTGATCCGGAATGGATCGGGAAGCAGGTATCAGCAGGCTGGAGCCGGCTGCCGGCGGACAGTGAAAGCGGCCATTTCAGCTGGAACAAGGAGGGTTTTGCGGGGATTGTGATGTACCGGCAGATCGACGCACCCTTATTCAAGGGGAGTATTATCAAGCTGGTGCCCTACGGTGATTTACATGCGGATGCGAAGGTGATCACCCGGTTCAACGCCGGAATAGGCGTGCTGTTTCTGATTCTCGGCGGGATTGTTGCCGTCATTATCTCCATCGGCTTCACCAGACCGATCAAGAAGCTGATTGCCTTCACCCAGAAGGTGCAGATCGGCCAGCTGGACGCTCATGTGGAAGCCGAGAGTGAGGATGAATTCGGTCTGTTGACCCGCAAAATCAACGGGATGACCCGCACCATCAATGATCTGATTCTCAAGGAATATAAGCTGGAGCTGGCTAATAAAACCAATCAGCTGAAGGCGCTGCAGGCCCAGGTGAATCCGCATTTCCTGTACAATGCCCTGCAGTCGATTGCCAGCCTGTCCTTACGCTATAATGCGCCGAAGGTGTACGACCTCATCTACTCACTCGGCAGCATGATGCGGTATTCGATGAATACGGAGCGGACTCGGGTTCCGCTGCGGGATGAGCTGGAGCATGTGCAGAACTATGTTATTCTGCAGACTGAACGCTTCGGCGACGAGAATCTGCGGCTCTATATCGAGACCGGCGAGGCTGCTTTAGACATTACCGTGCCGAAGATGATCCTGCAGCCGCTTGTCGAAAATATCTTCAAGCACGGGTTCGCGGATGGAATCCGCGAGGCGGTGATTACGATTTCCTGCACGCTTGATAAGCAGGGCAGGCTGATGCTTGTCGTCAAGGATAACGGCAAGGGAATTTCTGAGTCGAGGCTGACGGAAATCGCCGCCGGACTTGAGTATAGCGGCAGTAATGAGCGTGAAGCGATCGGCCTGTCCAATGTGCTGGCCCGGCTGCGGCTGCAGATGAGCAGCGGGACAGAGCTGCATTTGCACAGTGAAGAGGGGCAGGGAGTGACGGTTACGCTGCTGATTCCCCTGGAGAGCTGAAATCACCACATACACAAAGGAGCGGGTGACGATGAAGGTACTGATCGTAGATGATGAGAAGCATGTGCGGGAGGCAATCCGCTATTTTGTGCCGTGGGAGAAGCATCAGATTACCGGCATCTTTGAGGCGACGAACGGGCAGGAAGCGATGCAGATTATGCAGGAGGAGCAGCCGGCGGTTGTGTTCACCGATATGCGGATGCCGCTGATGGACGGTGCAGAGCTGCTGGAATGGCTGCACGGGCATTATCCCGGGACGAAGACGATTGTCATCAGCGGCTATCAGGATTTCAACTATGTGAAGCCGGCAATCGTCTACGGCGGGACGGATTATCTGCTCAAGCCGCTTAACAGCAAGCAGCTGATCGCCGCTGCGGAGCATGCCTTCAGGCTGTGGCGTGAAGAGGAGGCAGAGCGGCAGCAGACCTGCAGCCGGAATATACAGCTGAATGTGCTGCGGCCGCTCTACTGGGATAAAATGCTCTCGGATCTTGTGGCGGGCCATGCATCCTTTAAAGAGCTGAAGCCTGCGCTGCATGAGGAGCTCGGCATGCCGGAGCAGGCTGCCGGCTGCCGGGCTGCCGTTATCTCACTGCAGCAAAGTGACGGCCGGCTGCTCCAGCGGTTCCATGGCGATGTCGGGCTGACCGCCTTTGTGCTGGCTAATGTCTGCAATGAGGCTATCGCCGCACAGCAGAGCGGATACGCCTTCCGAAGCTGGCAGGCTGGTGCAGATATTGTAATGCTGTTCTGGGCGGATGTACCGGAGGCGGAGGCACAGCTGCAGCGTATCAACGAGTCAGTCAGCGCGGTTTATGGAGTACAAATGGATATCGGACTTAGCGGGGTATGCCCTTTCCCGGAAGGCCTGCAGTCTGCTTTCCGCCAGGCACTGGAAGGGCTGAGCGAACGCAATCTGCTGCAGCGGGAAGGGCGGATTCACCTGTACAGGGAACAGCAGGAGGGTAGTGGATCTGAAAAAGACTACGTCCTGGAGGCATTGCCGGAGAAGCTCGGAGTGGCTGTGTTATCGGGAGATGTGGAGCGGATGGAGCAGGTTATCGGTGAATGGGGTGAACGGCTCGGCGGGCTGCCTGTGCTGACAGAGGGCAGCCTCATGCACCAGCAGGAGCAGATTTGTGCCGTCCTGCAGCGCTGGCGGCCGGAAGCGGAAATGGTGATCGGACCCTGCCATGACGCAGAAGGGCTGTTCTCGGTCAGCAGCTGGCAGAATCAGCTGAAGCTGTTGCTGCAGCGCCTGTCCCGGGGAGGCCCGTCATCCCCGGACAGCCGGCTTGTCCAGGACATCCGCGAATATCTGGAGGCGAATTATGCCAGTGATATGACGCTGCAGCATATTGCCGAGCGCTTCTTCATCAGCCGCGAGAATGTATCACGCAAATTCAAGCAGATCAGCGGCGAGAACCTGTCGGATTATTTAACTTCCCTGCGGATCGGCAAGGCCAAGACGCTGCTGCACAATACGGGCCTGCGGCTGTCGCAGATTGCCGGGCTGGTCGGCTATGAGGATGAGAAATATTTCAGCCGTGTATTCAAAAAAGCCACCGGCCTGACGCCGCGCGAATACCGCAAGCAGTAGGCTGCTTGCGTGTATTGCTGTGCCAGGTATTATCTGAAATAATCGGCCAGCCCTTCGGCAATCGCCTTGGCGGCCTTTTTCTGATAGCTGGAGGTGCGTACAATCGCCTCATCGTAAGGATTGCTCAAGAACCCGAGCTCCACCAGCGCGGCAGGAATCCTGTTCTCCCGCAGAATATGATAATTGCCGTAGGACAGCCCGTTGCTCTTAAGGCCGATTCCCTGCCCCAGCCGGTTCTCAATTGCCCGGGCCAGCCGCAGATCATCCGATTCGGAGTAGAAGAAGGTAAGTGTCCCCGATACATTCTTTGGCGAAGAATTATAATGAACGCTGACAAAGGCATCTGCTCCCGCCGAATGGCCGATCTGCACCCTCCGGGCAAGCGTCGGCTTCTGGCTTGCTGTAGTCCGCGTCATCTGGACCGTTGCTCCCTTGGCAGTTAAGTAATCCCTTAAGTAAAAGGCGGTCTGCAGGGTCAGATCCTTCTCCATGGTATTGTAAGTGGTACCAAGCATGCCGGGATCGCTGCCCCCATGCCCGGCATCTATCACGATCAGCTTGCTGCCGATCTTGCTTGCTCCCTTGGAGCTTGTGCTTGTGGCGGATGCAGTAGTCACTCCGCCTGAGGAGCCGCCGCCGGAAAGATACTGCGCGGATACCCAGCCGATTTCCCCAGCGGCTGTCTTGATACGCGCCCAGCCGTCCTGGCGGCTCAGTATGGTTACTTTATCTTTAGCCTTCAGGGAGCCCACCACGGCATAGCCGGTTCCCGGGCCGCCTCTGATCCGCAGGGAATCCGCGGTTACTGTTGCTGAGCCGGTGCCGGAGGAGGCTTTGGACTGTGAGACAGAGGAGGACGCTGCCGGTAAAGCTGAACCGCTCTCTTTCTTCAGATAATATCCGGCTACCCAGCCGGTGAGCGAACCGGAGCGCACCTTCATCCAGCCGTGCTGTTCGTCCGTTACTGTAACTGTGGCCCCGTTCTTCAAGGAGCCGACAGCAGACGCCCCTGCGGCCGGCTCGCTCCTTACGGTAAGTGAACTGGCGTATACCTTTGCGGTGTAAGACGCCAAAGCGTCAGCCTGGCTGCCTGTAAGCAGGGCACCCGTTACGATGCCGGCCAGAAGCAGTGCCTTATGTATGCTTTTGATCATATGAATAGGAAGCCTCGTTTCCCCGGGTAATAAACTGATATTACCCGCTCTGCCGGCAGAGGAACAGGTTTTTATTTAATATTTTAAGAAAATGAGACTCTGTTCCTAGATGCTAAACGACTGTATAATTATTACAGATCGGAAACTGATAAAGGAGATCATCTGTGAGCAGACCAAAATGTTTCATTGGATCATCCAGGGAATCCATCCGTTATGCAAGGGCGATACATGAGCAGCTGAAGCGGGAGGTCCAGGTAACCCCCTGGTATGCCAATGCCTTCCGGGCGAACGAATACACAATGGAGTCGCTGGAGCGGCATCTCGACGAAAGTGATTATGCCGTCTTTGTCTTCTCGCCGGATGATGTGGCCCGGATCCGCGGCAAGTATTATTATGTGACCCGGGATAACACCCAGTTTGAGATGGGGCTGTTCTGGGCCCGGCTGCGCCGCAGCCGCGTGTTCTGCCTGCTGCCGGACCGAATTGAGCCACGCAGTGACCTCATTCCCGGCGCCAATGTGGAGGAATATCATCTGCTGTCCGACCTGGCCGGGCTTACGCCGCTGGAATACGAATGGCAGCATGAGAATCCGGTGGCGGCAGTTGATGTCAGCTGCGGGAAAATCATTGACAGGATTCATGAGCAGGGGGTCTACAACGACCCGCACAAGGAATTAGCAGAGCTGAAGCTTGAACTCAGGCGGAAAGAAAGTATCCTTCATTTCTTTTGGCAATATAATAGTAATGTGGCCGGACCTGAGGCAGCAGAGAAATATCAGGCGCTCAGCGAGGCTGTCCGCAACTCCTTCGTGCCGCCGGAGCAGTGCAGGGTGATTGGCGCAGCCTTGTGGCGGGCGTGCGGAGAAGAAGGGCTGAAGCAGGTCGGCGGCAATGTAGGCCGCGGGCATGTTTACCCGTTTGCGCCGGAAGGCGGAGATCAGGATAAGCGGCCGGGTGTAATGGATGCCTTTTTAAGCCGGGAATGGACCTTTTTTCAGCGGACGGAAGTTGCGGAGGTCTATATCCTATGCTATCCTTTAGGTGAAAAGCATGTCCTTTCTGTCCATTTTTCGGGCAACGACGGGCTGTCGGCCGAGGATTTGAAGGCAGCCGTCAGGGATAACCGCGATTTGTTCCGTACCGTCAATCATTTAGTGGGAGGGGACTAGAGCATGAAGAATATGAAGGGTGTCGTCAGTCTTTCAGGTGCTGTCCGCCGGTCCGCAGGCGGGAGCTCAGGCACAAGCCGCAGCAAAGGCAGGAAGAACGCCGGCCGTACCGCCAAGCCGTCCGCATCATCCGATCACGTCTATCTCGCACCGTCGGTTAACGGCGGAGATGAGGAATACAAGAAGCTGGTCAGCGGCAAGGTCGATAACAAGAAGCCATCATTCGCATAAATTCAGGTCAGTTACAGCTTATTTGGCCCGTTCAGGCTCCCGGAGATCCGGGGGCTTTTTTTGATTTGCGGGGTAGGGCTGTTCTTGGCCGGACGGGATAACCGGAATGAATTGGATTGGTGGGCCGGAATGGCCTGGCCGAAACAGCCGAAATCAAAGGCCCTTTTGCCTTTGGATCGGCCCGTCAGGCTGGAATGGCCGAAATCAAAGGCCTTTTTGCCTTTGAATGGGCCCGTCAGGCTGGAATGGCCGAAAGCAAAGGCATTTATGCCTTTGAAATGGCTCGGCACGCCGGAATGGCCGAAATCAAAGGCCTTTATGCCTTTGAATGGGCCCGTCAGGCCGGAATGGCCAAAATCAAAGGCCTTTATGCCTTTGAATCGGCCCGGTAGGCCGGAATGGCCAAAAGCAAAGGCCTTTTTGCCTTTGAAATGGCTCGGCACGCCGGAATGGCCGAAATCAAAGGCCTTTTTGCCTTTGAATCGGCCCTTCAGGCCGAAATGGCCAAAATCAAAGGCCTTTATGCCTTTGAATGGGCCAGTCAGGCCGGAATAGCCAAAATCAAAGGCCTTTATGCCTTTGAATCGGCCCAACCGCTGCGGCTCTTCCGAACGCACGGCGTTTAACTATCAGCAGCAGTATCCGGTGCTGCACCCGCTTTTCCCCTATTTCGCGTACGCAGGTGCTTCCACCCCGCCGCCCGGATCAGCCCGCTGCCGGCCAGCGTAATCATTGCCAGCAGCCCGAACACGGGCCAGGCTGCCTGAAAGCCGAACAGCCCCAGCAGCCCCCCTCCGACAACCGGACCGCTGATCGCTCCCGCCTTCACAAACTCTGTGCAGCCGAAGTACAGCCCCTTGTTATCTGCAGAAGACAGCTCATCGACCAGGGCATCAAACCGCGCGCCGATCAGCAGCTCACCGAGACTAAATACAACAATGAATAGCAGCAGCGGCAGGTAAGCGGCAGGAAAGAGGAAGAACAGAAAGCTGAGTCCAATCAGCAGATTGCTGAGCAGCACTACGTTGAACGGATTCCAGCCGGAAATCAGGCGCAGCACGGCGAACTGGGCAGCCAGAATCACAATGGCGTTAGCCGACAGCAGGATGGAATATAGCCGGGTACCGTCCGCGAGCATAGCAGTGTTCGACAGAAACTGGGAGACGGTTCCGTTCAGCTGCGAATAGCCAAAGTAGGAAAAGCTCATGCCCGCCACCAGCAGCAGGTAGACATGGTCTTTGCGGATCGCGGAGAGGGCCTGCAGGCTGAGGACGCCTTTAACGTGAGCAGGAACGGGGGCATTAGCAGCTGAAGTAAGCTCTATTCGGAAAAACAGCTTCGTGGAAGCACCATACAGAATATACATGACACCTAGGATGATATAGGGAAACAGGGTCATTTTCATATTGAACAGCAGGCTGAGCAAGGGTCCGGCAAAGCAGCCGATGTTAATCGCCATGTACCTCAGGTTAAAGACGAGCAGACGGTGCTCCGGTAGGGACTCAGCGGACAGCACCTTTTTGCTGGCAGGCTCAAAAAGGGAGTAACACATGCCGTTAAGGGCATTCAGCACCAGGAAGCTCCAGAAGCCGCCGGCAAAATAAAACAGGATGAACACGGTTCCCCAGACAAGAGGCGTGTAGAGGAGGATCCTATGGACCGGCAGTTTATCGGCTAGCGCGCCGCCAAGCCAGCTGAAGGCTACACCCGCCAGCGGATTAACTGCGAGGATCAGACTGGCGGGCAGCAGCGGAATGTGTTTTTGACTCATCAGAAAGATAGACAGATAAGGGACGCTCATGAACAGGGCCGTTCTCGTAAACAGAGTCCCCGCCAGAATATTCCACACTCTCATGTTCAGCTGCCGTGCTATGCGCAAATTCATCGTTACTTTCCCCCTGGAATGTGTATTTTCATTGCGCCGAGTGTAGCATATAATGGAAAATATTCTTAAAAAATGTGCCGGATACTCACACAGGAACGGGGGAGATAAGCCATGCTTCTCGGAAAAACCATCGGACAGATCCGCAGGTCAAAGGGAATCAATCAGGCCGTGCTGGCAGGCGGCATCATGAGCCGCTCCAACCTGTCGCGCTTTGAAGGCGGGCATTATTACCCTGGCTACGACAAGCTGATTCTGCTGCTGGACAAGCTGGAGATGTCGCTGGAGGAGCTGCTGTTTCTGCATCAGGACAATGCCCCGCAGGTAAAGCGGACGCTGCATTTGAGCCTGACGGAAGCCGGAAACCGCTACGATTTTGATCGGCTCAGGGCAGTCAGCCGGGAGTGCCGCTTCATGTACGAGTCCACACAGACTGAGGCCTATTACCATCTGTATCTGCTCGGCCAGGGTGTGCTGATCCAGCATCAGCAGGCGGATGAAATCAGGACTCTGCCTGAGATTGCTGCCTATATCAAACCGTATCTGCTGGGCGTGGACCGCTGGTACCTGTATGAGTTCAAGCTGCTGAACAATTTTTTGTTTACGCTGAGCAGCAGCGATGCGGTGTTTTTTGGCCTCAGGGGCGCGAAGGAGTTTGACAGGTACCGCTCTTTTCCCGAGAGCAGAACGGTCCAGCAGCATCTGCTGCAGAACCTCTCGATCCTGTGCCTGAAGGAGCGCAGCTATGAGCAGAGCCTGCAATTTCTTGAACAAGCGCTCCCGTTAGCCGACAAAACCCACCTGCTGTACGATAAAATCATTACGCTGATCTACTATGAGCTCACACTGCTTTGCCTGAAGCGGAAGGAGAGTACGGCTGAATTAAAGGCTTATCTGAATATTCTCAAGCAGCTGGATTTTGAGGACAGCCGCCAGGCTCTGCTGAAGGTATGCCGCGGGCATCTGGGAAAAGGGCTGTAGGAGCGGGGAACCGTCACTTTATGATGTGCTGTATACACAAAAAAGCCGCAGCCTCCAAGCGAATTGGACAGTGCGGCTTTTGTGCTGTGTTATTGTGGTGAGCCGGAAATTAATGCTCAGCGGACGATGGCGTAACGTTGTTCTTCTTGGCGATCTCCCGGCGGACAACCGGAGCGACCTCTGTCGCGAGCAACTCGATTGCAGTAGCCACCTTGCTGTATGGGAGGCCGCCGATATCGAGCTGGGTCATGAACCGGTTATGGCCGAACAGCTCATGCTGATAGAGGATCTTCTCGATAATCTGCTGCGGGCTGCCGACAGCCAGCGTATTGACCGGGGAGACGAAGCGGCCGAAATCGCTGCGGGACACCCGGTATTCCTGCCCGGCATGCGGGCTGATGGCGTTGCGGTAGCTGTAATAGTAAGGATAGTATTCATCGACCGCCTGCTGTGAGGTTTTGGCGATGTAGCCGTGGCTGGTGATGGCAATTTTCAGGTCTTCAGCTGCATGCCCGGCTTCTGCCCCGCTGCGGCGGTAGGTGGCAGCAAGGTTCTGGAACGGCTCCGGGCTGCCGCTGAGAATGGCAATGGCCATGCCGATGCCCAGCCGTCCGGCCTGCTCGGCGCTTTCAGGAGAGCCGCCGATGCCGACCCAGAGCGGGAGCTTCGGCTGCAGGGGACGCGGGGCAATCTCCGCATTCTTCAGCGGTGAGCGGAAGGAGCCGTTCCAGCTTACGACCTCATGCTTGTTCAGCTCCAGCAGCAGCTCCAGATTCTCGGCGAACAGCTTCTTGTAGTCCTCCAGATCATATCCGAACAGCGGGAAGGATTCCAGAAAAGCGCCGCGTCCGTTAATAATTTCTGCCCGTCCGCCGGACAGCAGATCCAGTGTCGCGAAGTCCTCAAAGATCCGCACCGGATCAGAGGTGCTCAGCACAGTAGTTGCACTGGTCAGCTTGATCCGCTTGGTCACCTGGGCAATGGCAGCAAGCACCACCGGCATGGAAGAGATGACAAAATCCAGCCGGTGGTGCTCACCCACGCCGAACACATCAAGGCCCGCCTCGTCGGCAAGCTTGGCCGCTTCAATTACCTCCTGCAGCCGCTGCTGCGGGCTGATCCGCTGTCCGGTATGGCAGTCTGTCACCAGGTCGCCCAAGGTATAAATGCCGAACTCAAATGCCGGGGCAGCTTCCGGCTTCACATGATTAGTATTATTCATAAAGTGGAGACTCCTTATATCTCAAAATAGTTGTCGTGCTTGTCCGTTGAACATAGGAATAGGCTAGTAATTATTATAACACAACAACTTACAAAATGTAAGTTTATGAGTAAATGTTTCTTTGTGTAAGCGCATTAGAGTCAATATTTTGCCAAGTCAGATGCATGGACATTTGATTTTAGTGTGTTGATTTTTACAAGATTCATACGGAAAAAAAGGGAATGTGGAAATAGCGGATCTGCTGTGGGGGGAGGTCCTCGGCCCCAAGCAAAAACCTGCAGTAGCTGCTGATAGACCAGGGTCAGCTTTTTGCCGTCAATAGTGATATTCTGGCTTATAATCTGCAGACAGGCAAGCTGCAATGAAAGGATAATTACAGTGAACCGCTGTGGCAGGCTGTTGAGGTCACTCCTGAAAAAATTATTGTGTCTTTTTGTTGACAGACCTGCAGATAGGTGATATTTTAAATGCACAAATTCAAATTGTTTTACTTTGAATTACATTGGCCGACTGTACAGACAGAGGTGCCCGTGCTATCCAGCGCGAGGTCCCTCTGTTTTTTTTGTATACCAGTTTGTATACCAGCAGAACCAGAAGGAGGAGCAGAGATGGGAGAGGTCATGCTGTCCATCGCACAGCTGAACAAAAGCTTTGACACCGCCGGAGGCCAGGTTAAGGCTTTGCATGAGGTGAATCTTGATGTGCAGCAGGGGGAGTTCATCACCGTAATCGGCCCGAGCGGGTGCGGCAAAAGCACGCTGCTGCGCATTGTCGCCGGCCTGGACACCGGCTATACCGGAAGTGTAACGCTGGAAGGGAAGGCAATCGGCGGTCCCGGGATCGACAAAGGGTTTATTTTTCAGGAGCACCGGCTGTTTCCATGGCTTACCGTTGAGAAGAATATCGCCTCGGATCTGCCGCTCAGCCGGCCGGATATCCGCCGGAAGGTGGATGAGCTGATTGAGCTGGTGAAGCTGACCGGCTTTGAAAAGGCCTATCCCCGTGAGCTCTCGGGAGGGATGGCCCAGCGGGTAGCCATTGCCCGGGCACTGCTGCGGAATCCGAAGATTCTGTTGCTGGATGAGCCGTTTGGTGCGCTGGACGCTTTTACCCGGGCCCATATGCAGACGGTGCTGCTGGATATCTGGCGGAAGAACCGGACAACGATGATTTTTGTAACGCATGATATTGATGAAGCGGTGTTTCTGGGGGGCAGGGTAGTTATTCTGGAGCCGCGGCCGGGCAAAATCCGCAAAATCGTGCCGGTTGACCTGCCGTATCCGCGCAAAAAGACAACCACCTCCTTTCAGGAGCTGCGGCTCAGAGTGCTCAATTATTTTGAGAAGGTGGAGGAGCTGGAATTGACGGACGGAGCGGGGATCTAACCGGCGTGTAAGCAGAAGAGAGCAGCGGACTTGAGCTGGTAGTTAAAGACTATACTAAGGTGTATTCTTGCCGCTATATATCCGACTTAAACCATGTGAATTGTAAAAATAATTTGAGGGGGCATTTATATGAGTAATCAGGCTGTGGCCGCAGGTGCCGGTAAACCCGGAAAAGCGGTTATTGCCGGGCTCGGCCTGCTGCTGCCGGTAAGCCTGCTGGTCTCGTGGCAGCTGCTCGGTCATTACGGAATGTTGTCGGAGATGCTGTTTCCGACCCCTTACACTATAGCCCAAGCTTTTATCGCGCTGGCTGCAAGCGGAGATTTGTGGAGCCATTTCCGGGTCAGTGCAGTGCGGGCCTTCTCCGGATTTCTGCTCGGCGGGGGGCTTGGGCTGCTGCTCGGCATTCTGGTCGGGCTGTTCCGCAGATCGGAGCGGCTGCTGGACCCGTCGCTGCAGATGATCCGGATGATTCCGAGCCTGGCGGTCGTGCCGCTGTTCATCCTGTGGTTCGGAATCGGTGAGGAGTCAAAGGTCCTGCTAATCGCAAAGGGCGCGTTCTTCCCGCTGTATATCAACACCTTCATGGGTATCCGCGGCACGGACAACAAGCTGTTCGAGGTATCCAGAGTGCTCGGCTTCAGCCGGGTACAGCAGGTTCTGCGGCTGGTGCTGCCGGCAGCGGTCCCGAACATTATGCTCGGTGTACGCCTGTCGCTGGGGTTGTCCTGGCTGGGGCTGGTCGTGGCAGAGCTTATTGCATCGACCTCCGGTATCGGCTACATGATGTCGGATGCCCGCCAGTTTGCCGATACGCCTGTAGTCTTCGTCGGAATCATTGTCTTTGCCGCAGCCGGGCTGCTTAGCGATTCGGTTGTCCGCCTGATTGAACGGCGGCTGCTGAGATGGAAGGACAGCTATCAAGGATAGGAGGAATGTACAGCATGAGCAACGGGGCAGAAATGATTGTGAAGTCAGCAAAAGCGGTAAGGGAGGCACATGATTACACTGGAACAGCACCTATTTCTGCTTCTAACAAGCAAAAAAAGACATATTCTGGCCGGACAAAGAATCTTCTGTCCGATTGGGCCGCCGGTGCTGCCATACCGGCGGCAGTCATTGCGCTATGGCAGCTTGGCGGGAGTGCAGGCTGGATTTCGCCGGAGTTTTTGCCGGCGCCCTGGTCCATTCTGTCGGCCTTTGCCGGACTTGCGGCCAGCGGCGAGCTGCTCCATCACCTCGGCGTCAGCATCGGCCGGGCAGGGCTCGGATATGTGATAGGCGGGGTCCTCGGCCTGCTGCTTGGCGTACTGACCGGGCTGTTCCGCAAAGCGGAATATCTACTTGACCCCAGTGTCCAGGTGCTGCGGCTGGTTCCCCATCTGGCGATTGCCCCGCTGATTATTCTCTGGTTTGGCTTCGGTGAGGTGTCGAAGATCGCTATTATTCTGAGCGGTGCTTTTTTCCCGCTGTATATCAATACCTTTATGGGGATCCGTAGTGTGGACAACAAGCTGTTTGAGGTAGCCAGAGTGCTTGGCTTCGGACCGCTGCAGAGGCTGCGCCGGCTGATTCTGCCGGCTGCGCTTCCCGGCATTTTGCTCGGGCTGCGTCTTTCAATGGCCGTGGCCTGGATCGGCCTGGTTGTTGCCGAACTTATCGGCTCTTCTTCCGGAGTAGGGTTTCTGATTAATGAGGCAAAGCAGAATTCCAATACGGAGGTTATTTTTGTAGGCATTATTATTTTCGCTATTGTAGGCAAGCTGATTGATTCCTTATTCCGCGTCATCGAACGCAAGCTGCTGCACTGGCGGGACAGCTATCAGGGCTAATTAAACCAAGGGGGCTGAAGGTAGATGAATCTTTCCATCGGATATACAGGAGTACTGAATCTGCAGGCGGATGTGCTGGTAATCGGCGGAGGTCCGGCAGGCACATGGGCGGCACTCACGGCAGCGGCCAGAGGCGCAAAGGTTATTCTGGCCGATAAAGGCTACTGCGGCTCCAGCGGAGCTACTGCTCCGTCAGGTACAGGAGTGTGGTACGTGCAGCCGGACGACAAGCTGCGTGAAGAAGCCAAGGCCAGCCGTTACTCGATGGGCGGCAAGCTGGCGGAGCACCGCTGGATGGACCGGGTGCTGGACCGCACCTATGAGAATATGAACCGGCTGGGCGTCTCCGGCTACCCGTTCCCGCTGGATGAGCACGGCAACCAGTATCGCCGGAGCCTGCAGGGTCCGGAATATATGCGGCTGATGCGTAAGCTGGTCAAGAAGGCGGGAGTGAAGATCCTGGATCACAGTCCGGCGCTTGAGCTGCTGGCCGATGAACACGGTGTCGCCGGGGCAACCGGTGTACAGACCCAGAGCGGAGAAGGATGGAGCGTCCAGGCGGGTGCAGTCGTCATTGCGACCGGCGGGTGCGCCTTCCTCAGTAAG
This sequence comes from Paenibacillus sp. FSL R7-0273, assembly GCF_000758625.1. Lineage (NCBI taxonomy): Bacteria > Bacillati > Bacillota > Bacilli > Caryophanales > Paenibacillaceae > Paenibacillus > Paenibacillus sp. FSL R7-0273. The sequence continues at coordinate 6,464,573 of NZ_CP009283.1, read as the reverse complement.
GCGCTGGGCTGCAACGTACTGACCGGTGACGGCTATCTATTCGCCGCCGAGGCCGGGGCCAGCCTGTCAGGCATGGAATTCTCCAATGCCTATGCGATCTGCCCGACCTTTTCCTCGGTTACCAAGACAGCCTATTACAGCTATGCCAGCTTCTATTATGAAGACGGAAGTGTGGTGGAAGGTGCAGGCTCCAAAAAGGGCCGCTCAATCATCGCCCGTAATCTGCTGGCCGGCCGCCAGGTCTATGCCAAGCTTGACGGTGCTTCTGAGGATCTGCAGCCGCTGCTGCGGGTTGCCCAGACGAATTTCTTTCTGCCGTTCGACCGCCGGGGCATTAATCCGTTCAAAGATGCCTTTCCGGTTACCCTGCGGCTGGAAGGTACGGTACGCGGCACCGGCGGCATCCGGATAACGGATGAAGACTGCGGCACCGGCGTTCCGGGGCTGTATGCCGCAGGCGATGCGGCAACCCGCGAGCTGATCTGCGGCGGCTTCACCGGCGGCGGCAGCCACAATGCCGCCTGGGCGATGTCCTCCGGCTCCTTTGCCGGAGAAGGCGCAGCCGCCTATGCCGCCGGACTGGGGCAGCATGCCGCTGACCGCAAGCCGCGCGGGCTGTCCTCTTCCCCGCTGGTTGACCAGCAAGTGAAGCCGGGAACGGCGGCGCGTGCAGCGGAGTTTGTCTCGGCTGTGCAGGACGAAGTCAAGCCGTACGACATCAACCTGTTCCGTACGGAGCAGGGGCTGACCTCCTCACTCAGCCGCCTGGACGGACTGTGGAGAGAGCAGCGCAGCCGGGAAATTCAGCGCGCACCGGAAGGAGTAAAGGCCCGCGAAGCGGAAGCCATGACGGCAACTGCCCGCTGGATGTACAGCTCGGCACTGGCCCGCACCGAAACCAGAGGCATGCATAAACGCGAGGATTACAAGGAAACGGACAACGGCCAGCATCACCGGCTGATCAGCGGCGGGCTGGATCAGGTATGGGTCAAAACAGAAGAAGTTGCGAAGGAGAGTGTACTACTGTGATTGAAGTCATCAGCGCTGCCAGGTGTGTAGAGTGTAACCAGTGTGTATCCGTCTGCCCGACGAATGTGTTCGACCGGGTAGAAGACGGAATCCCCGTCATCGCCCGGCAGAGCGATTGCCAGACCTGCTTCATGTGCGAGCTGTATTGCCCTGTTGATGCACTATATGTTGCACCTGACTCTGAAACGGTTATCGGTGTGACTGAAGCGGAGCTGGAAGAGCAGGGGCTGCTCGGCGGGTACAGGGAAAAGGTAGGCTGGGGCAGAGGCAGACAGCCGGTGGCAAGTCATGACTTTATGTATAAGCTGGCAGCCAGAGCCGGGTTCTAGAAATAGCAATCATCAGACATCAGACCGAGGGGAGAACAACATTAATGAAAACGTACAGAGAGATTCAAGGCGGACGGAAAAAGGGTGCCCGCGGGCTGCTGCTCGCAAGCCTGGTCATGATTATGCTGGTGCTGCAGGCCTGCGGCAATAACGCCGGCTCCGGCAACGGTGCATCTTCAGCAGCAGGGGGCGATAATACTGCGGAGGCTGCAGGCAGTGAAACAACAGTAGCCGCGGCGCCTGCTGTACTGAATTTCGGCTTTATCGGCTCCAATAAGCTGAACGTGCCGGGCGGCGCGGAGGGCTGGGGCTTTTATAAGGGAATCATTCAGGAGGAGCTGAAAAAATACGGCATCACCGAAGTAAAGCTGACCGGCTTCCCGAACGGCCCCGACCAGACGGAATCGCTGATCAGCGGCCGGCTTGATTTCGGCAGCCTTGGGGATACACCCGCTATTATCGCTTACGCTTCCGGCGCCAAGACCCGGCTGATCTCTCAATCCTCGGCTCACACCGTAGGCTATCTGATCGGTAAAAAGGACGGCCCGAAGACCGTTAAGGATCTGCAGGGCAAGACCATTGCCATCCAGAAAGGCTCCTTCATGCACCGTTATGTGGCAGGATTGCTGCAGCAGGAGGGGGTAACCGACTACAAGCTGGTGCACATGCTGATTCCTGATGCTACGGCAGCACTCGCCAGAGGGGATGTGGATGCTACCACCAACCTCGGCGTTCCGGCATTGAAGCTGATTGCTGATGGCTATACGCACCTTGATGATGCCTCGAAGCACCCGGATCTGCTGGGCTCCAGTGCCACTGTTGTCTCCGAGGAGTACCTGGAGAAGTTCCCGGACTTCCCTAAGGTATGGAACGAGGCGCGTGAAAAAGCGCTGGCTGATCTCAAGCAGCATGAAGATGAATACTACGAATTCCTGGCTGAAATCGGCGATACCACGCCGGAGCTGGCCAAACAGGTGAATCCGATCAGCGACATCAAGGATACCGCATTTACGGAGGAAGGCACCAAGCTGCTGGAGGGCACCAAGAACTTCCTGGTCGAAGAAAAGCTGGCCAAAAAAGACTTCAGCATCACCGACTGGCAGCTGCAATAACGTTCAGGCGGAGGGAGGCGCTTATTGGCTTCTGCGAAACGGATGTGTTCATATTTAGATGGATTTTAGTCGCCTAATTCCCGTAATTATAGGAAAAATAGAGGATTAGCTTGAAAAAGTATAACTAATTTAGCCGCAGGGCCCCTTCGGAGCAAATTAGGCGGAATTAAGTGACCTTTTTTCAATTAATCCTCGTGCCTCTTGGCTTGGAGGGAAATTAGGTGTCACATTTCCACTTAAATTGATGAGCATACGTCCTGCAAAGCGATTTGTTGTGAGTAAGCAGGCTTATGGCGTTGCAAATTTCAACCATGGGAGCTTATTAACACAATCTTAAACTAACTCTCGGTAGCCTCACTTTGTTACGCAGCAGTTTGCCCGTAGATCAACTTGTGTGTGTATTCAGCTGTCTGCTTCTATATCAACTGGTGCGTGTAATCCTAAGATTGCCCGTGCTTCAACTTTTGTGTGTATTCACCCGCATACCAATTGCGCATGAGAGTATGCATACCTAAGGCTGCGAACGCCATACAGCGAGAGCTAGTATACATTGGAGGAGGAATACAAATGCCGCAGCAGCAGACAACAACAGATGTGCTTGTGCTGGGAGGCGGGCCGGCCGGGGCGTGGGCGGCATGGAATGCTGCCTCACAGGGCGCCAAGGTCATTCTTGCCGACAAAGGCTACCTGGGAACAAGCGGCGCTACAGCACCTGGCGGGACTACGCTGCTGGTGATTCCGCCGGTAGCCGAGCTGCGTGATGCGGCAGTCCGGTCCAGGCTGCAGGCAGGCGGCTACCTGTCGGAGAACAGCTGGATTCACCGGGTGCTGGATCAGGTGGAGCAGAATCTGAAGCAGATTGAGGAGTGGGGCTATCCTTTTCCGAAGGATCAGGACGGCACTCCGCTGCGGACCCATCTGCACGGCCCGGAGTATATGAAGATCATGCGGCGTGTTGTACGCAAGGCGGGAGTGAAGATCTGGGACCAGTCTCCGGCGCTGGAGCTGCTGCATGATGAGCATGGCGCCGGAGGGGCCCGCGGCATAAACCGGCTGACCGGTGAAGCCTGGGAGGTGCGGGCGAATGCGGTGGTTATCGCTACCGGCGGCTGTGCTTTTCTCAGCAAAGGCCTGGGCTGCAACGTGCTGACCGGAGAAGGGCTGCTGATGTCGGCTGAAATAGGAGCCGATCTGTCAGGAATGGAGTTCACCCGGCAGTATGCCCCGAGCTTTGCTGACGGCACAGTGACCCGCGGGCGGATGCTGGCCTGGGCAACGCTGTACGATGCGGCGGGAAATCCGCTGCACCGCGGCGACCGCACCTTCGGTAGCATTCCGGAGCTGATGCTGCAGGGGCCGGTCTATGCCTCGCTGGACCTGGCGGATACGGAGGCGAAGCAGCAGTTCCTGCGGAACGCCCATCCGGTGTTTTTCATGCCGCTGGAGCGGGCGGGCATTAATCCGTTCACGGATAAATTCCCGCTCACGCTCCGCTATGAAGGCACGATGCGCGGCACGGGCGGCCTGCGCCTGATCGACACCGACTGCAGGACTACGGTGCCGGGTCTGTACGCCGCGGGAGATGCCGCCTCCCGCGAGAAGGTCACCGGCGCCATCTCCGGCGGCGGCGCCTACAACGCCTCCTGGGCCATCTGCAGCGGCAGCTGGGCTGGCCTTGGAGCGGCCCGGCACGCGCTGGCGCAGGCGCGCCGGGCCGGCAGCCGGCAGCTCCGCGCCGCCGGCCGCATGGGGCTTGCCGGCGGCGCCTCGGCAAGCGGGACGCTGGACCCGAAGCCGCTGATTGCGGCGGTCCAGCAGGAAATCCTGCCGCTGCGGATCAATTACTTCCGCAGCGAGCCCGGGGTAGCCGCAGCGCTGCAGCGGCTGGATAGCCTGATGCCCTATAGCACCGGCCGCCCGCCGGCCACGGTACAGGGCATCGTGCAGTCCCGCGAAGCGGCGGCCATGCTGCAGGCCGGCCGCTGGATCTACACCGCTGCGCTCGCCCGCAAGGAGAGCCGGGGGCTGCAGCGGCTTGCGGAATATCCGGCGCTGGACCCGCGCCAGACCCACCGGCTGATTCTGTCGGGCATTGACCGGATCGGCACCAGCACCGAAAGGGTACCGCATGCCCGTGAGCTGCGGGTACCCGGAGAGGAGCGGGTCATATGATTGAACTCGTAAGCGCGGACCGCTGCATCGGGTGCAGGCTGTGCGTCAAGGTATGTCCGACGAATGTATTTGCTATGCAGGGCAAGCTTGCTGTGATTGCCCGCCAGGAGGATTGCCAGACCTGCTTCATGTGCGAGGCCTATTGTCCCGTGGACGCGCTTTACGTAGCGCCGCAGGCAGACGAGTCTGTTCAGGTAGATGAACAGGAGCTGATCGCCTCAGGGCTGCTTGGCAGCTGGAGGGCCGAGATCGGCTGGAACCCGGGGGCGGAGGACACCATGGCGGAGCGGGACACAACGCCCTTTTTTGAGGTGTTCACCGGGACCTTCCGGGGAAAATAAAAGAAGTACAGGGCCGGAGGCTTGTCCGGTCAATGCCGGCTGTGCGCTTCGGCTGCAGCAGTCCGGCAATTAAAAAAGGGTGTTCCCTAAGCCAGTTCGTTCTGCGGCTTCGGGACACCCTTTTTGAAATTGATCGCAGGATTAATGTTCATTTGAAGCTTTTCCGGTAAACCTAGGGTTACAGCAGCGCTTCAACAGCCGGCTCGATATCCAGCGGATCAACAGGAGATTCAAAGCGCTTCACCACATGGCCGTCACGGTCAATCAGAAACTTGGTGAAATTCCATTTCACTTCATCGTCGGCCAGGGAAGCGGGATCGCGTTCCTCAAGCATCTTCTGCAGCAGCCGGCTGCCGGAGTGGTCCTGGTCGAAGCCGGCAAAGCCCGCCTCAGAGGTCAGGTAGCTGAACAAAGGATGTTTATCTGGGCCTTTGACATCAATCTTCTCAAAAAGGGGAAAGCTGACCCCATAGTTAATCTGGCAGAACACATCAACTTCTTCGTTGGTGCCGGGTTCTTCCCCGAACTGGTTGCTGGGGAAGCCGAGAATCTGGAAGCCCTGGTCCTGATACTTCTCATGCAGCTTCTGCAGGTCGGAATATTGCGGAGTGAACCCGCATTTGCTGGCGGTGTTCACAATCAGCAGTACTTTTCCCTTGTATTGCTCCAGACTTGTTTCTTTCCCGCGGATATTGCGGGCCGTATATTGATGGATACTCATTGGCAGCTTCAGCCTCCCAGAAATCACTTGATAATTTGCCTACAATTAAATTGTATAAAATTAAATATCTGCTGTCAAACGCGCCTGATGAATTTTTTATGTACGAAGCAGGCTGTTAAGCTTATACTAAGATGAACGAACTGTTTCTTCAGCAGGCAGAGTTTCTCCCCAGGTAGTACAAAGAATATATTGCTGGAGGAAATTTAATGAGCACTACAGAACTTACTAGCCAACTTTCCAGTTTTACAGGTAGATTACTCAGAGAACGCTTCGGTAAAGGTCCCGAATCGATACATGCTTCCATCGGGCCGCAGTGCATTGCGCTGCACATCCGGAATTTTATCGGGCCTGTAGAGAGGTTTCTGCTGAACAAGGAAGAGGAGCAGGCTTTCCGTTATACACGGGAGCTGCTGATGAAATCTCTGCTTCCCGAGCTCTCGGCCTACCTGAAGGATGCGATGGCTATTGAGGTCAGTGAAATATTTTATGATTGGGGTATACATAATGCTTCCGGGATGATTGTTGCCCTTATCAAAAACGACGAAGTGGCTGTTGATGATTATGCCGGACGTGAACATGTGCATGCCCAGATCAACGAAGTAAGCCGGAAGGTGCAGAAGGAACCCGTGTTCACCGACTCCTGGTGGCTGGGACCCCGTATTCTGATCATTAAGCGCGAAGGCATTCTGATTCCTCTGGAGAAGGAACTGATTGGCCTCGGCTATGAGAATACACTCAAAACAACGAAACGCAAGATGGAAAAACGCTATCTGGAGGACACCACCACCATTGCGCCGATGCTGGGCAAGGAGCTGTCCGATATTTATGTAGATTGGGACTTTGATAAGGATACAAGTGTTATAGCATATACGTTTCACTAAATAACATATGGGGCGGAAATGAGTCGGACATGCGAATGAGCCGAACATGAGCCGAAGAAGGGGGATGGGTCCCTTTCTTCGGCTTTTTCTTTTTTCAGGAATTTAGCAACCGTGAATATGGGAGGGGATAAGGCAAATGGAGGAATTTCAGCAGAGTGTGCTGTACGTAGAAGATAATGAGCTGAATATGGCTCTGATGCATCATGTCTTCAAAAAAAATCTGCCCTCCGTATTGCTGCTGAAAGCTGAAACAGCGGAACTGGGACTGGAGATTGCAGTCCGCCAGCTGCCTGATCTGATTATTCTGGATATCGGCCTGCCCGGTATGGACGGCTATGAGGCTATGGAACGGCTGAAGGGCAATGCGGATACCCGGCATATACCGGTTATGGCTATCAGTGCGTTTGCGCTGCGTTCGGATATCGAACAAGCCATGGCAAGCGGCTTTGCCGCCTACATTACCAAGCCCTTCCAGGTCAAAGTCTTTACTGATACCGTGAAAAAAATGCTGGCCGGAGGTCCCTTTACAGACTAGGCCGCGATTTAAGCAAGATGATTAAAGGTGGAGAACTGGGGAGAGCTCTGTCTGATGGCCGGTTTGTCAGCAAAAGGATGGTATTTGCTGTGCAGCGACTTTTTCCGCTAAAAAGTGGTGTTTTTTTCCTGCGGATAGCATTTGACTTTCGCCCGTAGATGCAAGATATTAATATTACAGATTTTAATTAATTTCATTGCTTTTATTACTCCACAAACGGGCGGTGGATCAGATGGCGAGATATCATCCAGAAGCGCTTTCCTCCCTGGGGCAAGCGTATCAGGCGGGTACTGTCGGAGCAGCCTTTCTCTCTCTTGAGCACAAATGGACAAGCGTCAGTCCGGAAGTAGCCTCACTGCTGGGGTACATGGAGGAGCAGCTGCTGGGGCAGGATTTCAGGGAGCTTTTATCGAGTGATTATGTGGAGTTTTATAGCGGGGTAACGGGGGCTCTGAACGCAGGCGGGGTTCCCTTTTTTGAAGGCGGAATCCGGGTGCTTCACGCTCGCGGGGAGGAAGTCCCGCTGCTGCTGCGGACCATGCTTGTAAGGGAGCCGTCCACAGGCGCTGCGCTTTTTTATGCTATCCATCTGACGGAGCAAAGAGGTGAACCGGCTGTATCCCCCGGCTCTGCTCCAGAGGACGAGCTGTACCGGCTGATTGCGCTCAATATCAGGGACATTGTGTACTATGCGACACCGGACCGGATCTGCAGGTATTGCTCACCTTCTGTCCTGGAGGTGCTGGGCTATGAGCCTGCGCAGCTGATAGGGCAGGATATAAACAGCCTGGTGCATCCGGAGGACCTGACAATGCTCAGCGCCCCGCAGGCGGAGGACATACGGAGATTACAGCTGCGTGTTCTTCATGCGGAGGGGCATTACGTATGGATCGAATTTATGCTGCGTGCACTGGAGGAGCAGCGGTATCCGGGGATACTCGCTGTGGGCCGGGACATCACAGAACGCAAAAATGTTGAGCAGAAGCTGCAGGAATCCATAGAACGCTATACCTCACTAAAAAAATACAACCATGATGCGATCATCTCTCTGGATCTTTCAGGCAATATCATCAACGGCAATGAGCAGGCCTGCCAGCTGACAGGCTATACCATTCCTGAACTGGCAGGCATGAATGCAGGCCGGATTATCGGGGAGCAGCATCTGCAGGAGGTACTCGGCTACAACGGAGTCAATCACAGCGGGGAGCGGAATAACGACCTTGTCTGGCATAAAGACGGCCACAGTGTCGAAGTGCTGACTTCGGTTGCTCCAATTATCATTAACAAAGCCAAGGTAGGATTCTATATTATTGTTAAGGATATTACCGAACAGAAAAAGCTGCTGATTGCCAAGGAGACGGCGGAGAGTACAAACCGGGCCAAGAGTGAATTCCTGGCCATGATGAGCCACGAAATCCGGACTCCGATGAACGGGGTGCTCGGAATGACAGACTTGCTGCTTGATATCAGCGAGCCGGGCTCAATGCAGCGGGAGTACCTGGAAATTATCCGGCAGAGCGGCGACACTCTTCTGAGTATCATTAACGATATTCTGGATTTCTCCAAGAATGAAGCAGGCAAAACAGAGCTCCATGAGCAGTCATTTGTACTTAAAGAATGCATAGACTCTGTGCTTGAGCTGCTGCTGCGCAAAGCAGAGGTCAAGGGCCTGGCCATGGCGGTATATATCAAGCCGGATGTGCCCGGGACCGTAATCGGGGACAGTGAGCGGCTGAAGCAGGTGCTGTTCAATCTGGTTGGCAACGCTGTGAAATTCACCTACACCGGCGGGGTAACGGTGAGGGTCTCCCTGCTGGAGCAGCAGGAGGGGCAGGTCAGGCTGCAGTTCAGCGTGGCTGATACCGGCATAGGCATCCCCGAGCATTCCCGGAGCAGGCTGTTCGAGCCGTTTGTCCAGCTTGATCATTCCATGGGCCACAGGCATGAAGGAACGGGTCTGGGGCTGGCAATTGCGAGACAGCTGGTTGAGCTGATGGGAGGCTCCATCTGTCTGAATACCAGCGTGAAGCAGGGGGCCGTGTTTGATTTCACAGTTAAGCTGCGTTTGCCAAGCGGCCTGCCCGCTGAGCAGGGAAGTGCATTAACTGCAGGTTCAGGCCAGGTAAACCGGGTTCTGCGGATTCTGGTCGCTGAGGACAACGAGATTAATCAGATCGTCCTCCGTAAAATCCTGGAGAAGCGCGGCTACTCTGTCGAGGTTGTGGGCGACGGCCTGCAGGTGGTGCAGATGGCGGGTACAGCGGAATATGATCTGATCTTTATGGATGTGCAGATGCCGGGTATGAACGGGCTGGAGGCTACCAGAGTAATCAGACAGACGCTTTCTCCGGAGCGGCAGCCGGTAATCATAGCGGTTACGGCGAATGCACTTAAGGGAGACCGGGAGCATTGCCTTGAGGCGGGGATGGATGAATATATCAGCAAGCCGCTGCGCAGTGAGGCTGTAACGAGCCTCATATCCAGATTTTTCAGTGATGCAGAGGGAGCGAAATATCTGGTTGAACGGGAATAAGCGGGCGGAAAAGCTTCCTTATACGGGTTCATTTATATTTTGTTGCACTAAAGCTGCAAAACGGTGAAATAAGCCCTTGCGCCGCCAGCGCTTTTTGATTAAGATAGCAGAAACCAGCGCATAAGACGCGCCGGAATAGCTATAAAGGCAATGACGAAGAGAGTAAGCGCTGCAAGCGGATCTTAACAGGGAAGGTGTGCCGGAGACTGAGAGCACCCTCAAGAGACGTTTAGCGCCGAAGTTCACTTCCGAGCCGGCCCCTGAAGTATCTGCTGCAGCATTTATGCGTAGGAGGGTCCGCGCCCCGCGTTACCGGGTGTAAGACAGAGTTGGTTCAGGTCTGAGGGAAAGCAAGTTCCGTTTCCTCTGCCATGCATTTGGGCCAGGCTCTAAATAAGGGTGGTACCACGGCTCCTCGTCCCTTGCGGCGGGGGGCCTTTTTGCGTTCATAAATTTAATATGATTAAGAGGGAGTGGAAGGTTAAATGACTAACGTGGAATTGGATGAGCTGAGAGCACGCCTGGACGGAATTAACGGACAGCTGCTGGAGCTGATCTCGGAGCGTGCGCAGATCGTACAGGAAATTGGAGTAGTAAAAGAAAAGCAGGGCGTGCCGAAATTTGATCCGGAACGTGAAAAAGCGATGCTGGAGAAGCTTGTAGCGAGCAATAAAGGACCTTTCACCGCGGGAACGATCCGCAGCCTCTTCAAACAGATTTTCGCTGCTTCTCTGGATCTGCAGTCTGCCGAGCACAAGAAAAGCCTGCTCGTCAGCCGGAAAACCCACAAGGAGGACACGGTAATCGTCCTGCCGGGAGATGTTGCAATCGGCGGCCTGTCGTCTGTAATGGTTGCCGGGCCCTGCTCTGTTGAGAGTGAGCAGCAGACCCGCACGGTTGCCGCAGCCCTGCAGAAGGCCGGAATCAAGGTTATGCGCGGCGGTGCCTTCAAGCCCCGGACCTCACCTTATGATTTCCAGGGCCTTGGCATGGACGGACTTCGTATCCTCCGCGAAGCAGCCGATGAATACGGCCTGCTGACGATCAGTGAAATCGTGGATCCGGCCCATCTGGAGCCGGCGCTGGATTATGTGGATATTATCCAGATCGGCGCGCGCAACATGCAGAATTTCGAGCTGCTCAAAGCTGCCGGCGAGCTGAACAAGCCGGTGCTGCTGAAGCGCGGTCTTGCAGCAACCATGGAGGAATTCCTCCATGCGGCCGAATACATCATGTCACGCGGCAACATGCAGGTCATGCTGATCGAGCGCGGTATCCGCACCTACGAGAAGTGGACGCGTAATACGCTTGATATCTCTGCCGTACCGATTCTCAAGCAGGAGAGCCATCTGCCGGTGCTGGTTGATGTGACCCACTCGACCGGACGCAAGGACATCCTGATCCCTTGTGCAAAGGCTGCACTGGCTGCCGGCGCTGACGGCATCATGGTCGAGGTGCATCCCGACCCGGCTACTGCACTCTCTGATGCGGCGCAGCAGCTGAACATCGAGGAGTTCAACACCTTCTACAGTGAGGTTAAGGCTTCCGGGCTGTTCCGTTAAGCTAAATAAATGGTATTACTGAGTAAATCGAAGTAATGAAGAGGATTAACTATAAATAAACGCTTACACGCGTATGCGTAACTTTTGTGGCGGTTAAGGCTGTCGGGTACAATGTATAGCATTGGCGTTGCACCGGACCGGAGCATCTTAGGGATGCTCCTATAACCTTAACAGACACAGGAGGAAACAGTATTTTGAAGTACAATCAATTGAATAACGGCTGGTTTTCCAATACCCGCAGTGATGTTCTGTCCGGTATGACGGTGGCGATCGCGCTGATCCCTGAAGCGATCGCTTTTTCGATTCTGGCCGGAGTCAGCCCGATGGTCGGACTCTACGCCTCTTTTTGCATTGCGGTGGTTACTGCAATTGCCGGAGGGCGGCCGGGAATGATCTCGGCGGCGACCGGAGCGATGGCGCTGCTGGTCGGCAGTCTGGTGCTGAATCACGGCATCGAGTATCTGTTCGCGGCAACGGTTCTCTGCGGCATCATTCAGATTCTGATGGGCCTGCTGAAGCTCGGCAGATTCATCACCTTCCTTCCGCAGCCGGTCATGACCGGCTTCGTTAACGCGCTGGCCATTCTGATCTTTATGGCGCAGCTGGTGCATTTTGAAGGACAGGGCTGGGTGATGTATGCGCTTGTAGCGTTGACCCTGGTTATTATCTATATCGTTCCGCGCTTCACCAAGGCTGTACCGTCAGCACTTGTAGCCATCATTATCGTGTCGGTGCTCAGTATCGTGCTTGACCTTGATGTTAACCGGGTCGGAGATATGGGCGAGATTACCTCGGCCCTGCCGCTGTTCCATATCCCGCAGCTGCCGCTTACGCTGGACATGCTGCTGACTATTCTGCCGTATTCCTTGTCCCTGGCCGTAGTCGGGCTGCTGGAGTCACTGATGACAGCAACGCTGATTGACGATATCACAGGTACTCCGAGTGACAAGAACCGCGAGGCCAAGGGCCAGGGGCTGGCGAATATCGTCACCGGCTTCTTCGGCGGTATGGCAGGCTGTGCGATGATCGGCCAGTCAATGGTCAACATGAAATCCGGCGGGCGGACCCGGCTGTCCACCTTTGTATCGGGTGTTTTCCTGCTGATCCTGATTCTCGTGCTGGGGGATGTGGTCAAGCAGATTCCAATGGGGGCTTTGGTCGGCGTCATGATTATGGTCTGCATCAGCACCTTTGAGTGGAGCTCTTTAACGTCGCTGATCCGGGTTCCCCGTGCAGATGCACTGGTCATGATTGTGACAGTAGTAACAGTAGTGGCTACAGACAATTTGTCGATCGGCGTTCTGTTCGGTGTTCTGCTCAGCGCATTGTCCTTTGCCTGGAAAATCGCCTCGATCAGCCTGAACACTCATACATCGGGGAATACCGTTACTTATACCGTTACTGGGCAGCTGTTCTTCGGAACAACCAGCCACTTTGTCCATGAATTCAACTATGAGGGCGACCCCCAGAAGGTTGTCATCGACTTTGCCCATTCCCATGTATGGGATCAGTCCGGCGCAGGTGCTATTGCCAAGGTAATCAGCAAATATGAGGCGCTCGGCAAAAAAGTAACCATCACCGGATTAAATGAGCAAAGCACACAGCTCATTGACCGGATCGGGCCCGGTGTGTCCGGCGGGCATGCTTAAGCGGGTTAATGATATTCAGCAGACAGCCTTCTCCTCGGAGAAGGCTGTTTTTTAGTGCGATGATTATGGCAGCCGGAAATACAACAACATTTTAATCGGCAGGCGTCTGGAAAGTTACCTTTATTAACCCGGAACTGCTTATACTCAGAATGTATGAATTCCCGGTAGAGCAGAGGTGTCTCTTCATGAAAGTCATAGTTAATCCAAAAGCTTTAGCGTTGCTAGCCTCGCTGCTCCTGCTCACTGCAGGCTGCGGCTCCTCCGGCAGCAGTAATAATGCGGAGGACTCTCATATTAATTCGTCCGCCGTCTCTGCTTCAGCTCAGGGGGCAGTAATCACGCCGGATTGGCAGGAAGTGAAGCAGCTGCCGCAGGCGGAGGCCCGGCCAGGCATGCCTGCGGACGCGGTGACCGTTTCAGTGCAGCGGCTGAAGGATTTCGGCGGCGGAATTACAGTTACCTTTTATACCCTTCCGGGGGATGAGGATTATGTGTACGCTGACCTCAGTACAGCTGCAGCCCATTACAGTCTGGGCTCAATCGGTACCTACAATTACCGTAAGCCGGAGAATCTTATTGCAGAGGCAGTATCCGTTTTTAACAGTCGGATGCTGAAGATCACCGGCGGACTGGGAGCTAACTCAGCGCTCAGCAGGTATTACACGATAGATGAGAAGGGGGTGCCGGAAGGGGTTTTGCTTGTGGACACCGGCCATGCTCGTGAAATCGATATTGACCGCGACGGAGCGGCTGAAGTGCTGTCAGCCCACGGTACACCGACGGCAGCTTATGTGTACCGCTTGTATGAAGGCCATGCTGAGGAGGCGTATATAAATGCTGCTCTGCAGGCGGATTCCGTAGTGCTGAGGGATGATCTGATCTTTGAAGCCTCTCATTTGGGTCATGCAGACGTACAGGAATACCGGTTTACACCGGAAGGCCTGATCCGGCAGCACCCGTAGATACAAGAGAGCCCTGCCCGCGGTCATTCACCGGGGCAAGGCTCTTAATGATACCGGACTTCACCGGGCAGGCTCGTCTGCCAAGCGGTGCTAGTACTGATAGAGCATAGTAGGGATCTGCCAGCCGGCTCCTACAGACCAGAAGATAACATAATCCCCGCGCTGAATGCTGCCTTCCTCCACCCCGCGCTGAAAAGCGATAAACGGGCTGCTCGTTGCCGTATAGCCAAACTCTCCGCCTACATAGATGAACTTGCCGGCAGATGCTTCTGCTTCCAGGCCAAGCCCTTCACGGATCAGCTCGATGTTCTTTAGTGAAAACTGGGACAGGCAGAACGCCGAAATATCCCCGGCAGCAAGACCGTGGCGGTCCAGCAGCTCCTTAATATCATGAATGGCTGCACCGACACATACCGAGCCGTCAAAAGGAATCCAGCGGAGCCTGATATCCTCCGGCGTTAGGCCGTCCCGGTAAATGCCCGACAGCCCGCACGCCGGAAAAGTAATGCCCTCCCAGAGCCCAGAATCGGTATAATACAGCGAGTCCATGAAGCCCGAAGCCTCAGGTGTCCGCTCCAGAATCACAGCGGCTGCAGCATCACCGAAGTTGGCGTATGTAATCTCGTCGTCTGTCCTGCAGTTAATGGAGCTGTAGTCGCTGCCGACAATCAGCGCATAGCGGACGCTGCGGTTGGCCTGCATATAACGGCTGGCCTGCTCCACTGCGGTCACCATCCCAGCACAGTTGGCATTGCTGTCCATTGTGATGGTGCGGTGCTTGCCGCTGAGCCGGTGATGCAGCAGCAGTGCATTTGTCGGATATGTATATTCCGGTGTCTGCGAAGCGAATACGATCATATCGAGATCCTCACCCTGCAGTCCGGCCTCCGCAAGTGCCTTGGCCGCAGCCTCATAGCCCATGGTCAGCGCATTCTCATGGCTGTTATTAATAATGTAACGCTGCTCACGGCCCATCACTTCCAGAAACCTCTTGATATCCTTGCCGAGGGCGGCAAAGTGCTCCAAGTAATAATCATTGTCTACGACATGCTGCGGATGATAATAGGCGGCATTGCGAATTCTGATATTGTCTCCGGTATGTTCCATGAGCTTCACCTACACTTCGATAATTTCGTAGTTTTCAAGTTTGGTGCTGCGGGCCACCCGGCTGAGCTGCATTTTGAGGATAGGGCTCCTGGTGATGGTAAAGACAACCTTCTTAAAGCCGGACTGCTGATACAAAAGATAGCACTGCTCCAGCATAGGCAGCACATCAGCCGTGGAGACATTCAGTCTGGTGCAATCCAGTACAATGTCGTATTCGGCAGGGTTGAACCTGCTTACAATCTGATTGTATTCCTGGATAAACCGTCCGGCATCCTCCTCTGACATGGTTCCTTCGACCTGAACGTTCAGAATGGATTCTGCAGTATTCGTTGCAAAGTTAAAGCTTCCCATCTCTCTAAAACACTCCTTCTCCTCGATAAATGTTAATAAAAGCAAATCATTGCATTAATAAGGATACGAATCCATTATAACGGTTGTGAATGCTTTTAAAAGGGATATTTTTCATATTTAACCTATTTACTTTTTGATATTTATAAATAGGGATTGTTACCCCGCTGCCCGGCGGGTAAGCGTATTAATGCGGGGCGGCAGCCGTTCCGCTTTCCAAAGCAGGCTACTATTGGTATGATTACAAGGTATGAGAACATCTACAACCATGGAGGAATTAACAATGAGTGACAACACAATATCCCGGATCATAGATCATACGCTGCTTAAAGCGGATGCCCGTAAGGATGATATTATCAAGCTGGCGGAAGAGGCCAAAGCCTACAAGTTTGCCTCTGTCTGCGTCAACCCGGCGTGGGTAGCAACAGCCCATGAAGTGCTGAAGGATACCCCTGAAGTTAAGGTATGTACCGTTATCGGCTTCCCGCTGGGCGCCTCCACTCCGGAAACCAAGGCTTTTGAAACCTCGAATGCTATTGAGAACGGTGCCGGAGAGGTGGACATGGTGATTAACATCGGCGCGTTAAAAGACGGCGATAACGAGCTGGTGCGCCGCGATATCGCAGCTGTTGTAGAAGCGGCCCGCGGTAAAGCGCTGACCAAGGTCATCATCGAGACCTGTCTTCTGAGCGATGAGGAGAAAGTACGTGCCTGCAAGCTTGCTGTAGAAGCCGGCGCAGATTTCGTGAAGACCTCGACAGGCTTCTCCACAGGCGGCGCAACAAAGGAAGATATCGCCCTGATGCGCGCAACCGTAGGCCCTGACATCGGCGTCAAAGCTTCCGGCGGCGTACGCAGCAGCGAAGACGCGCTGATCATGATCGGTGCAGGAGCAACCCGTATCGGTACAAGCGGCGGCGTAGCTATTGCCAAAGGCGAGCAAAGCCAGAGCAGCTACTAACTGAATGATTTTATAGACAGGACAAGCAGGGGAACAGGATTAATTTGTGTTCTCCTGCTTTTTTGTATATACGGGATTGTAAGCAGGGAAGGACAGGAGGAAGGCTGATGGAGGGGAAGCTTGCTTTTCCGGAGCTGGAGACGGAGCGTTTATACATAAGGGTGTTAAAAGAAAGCGACAGCACAGCTGTATTCCGGCATTTTGCGGATGAAGAGGTTACGCGGTACATGGACATTCCTCCATGCAGGGATATCGCAGAGGCTGTTGAGATTATCCGGTTTCACACCGAGGATTCCGGCTGCCGCTGGGGACTTTTCGATAAGGCAACCGGACAGCTGGCAGGAACCTGCGGTTATCACTGCTGGGTAACGGGAGAACCGTCCAAGGCGGAAATCGGCTACGATCTGTCCAGCGCCTGGTGGGGCCAGGGGCTGATGACAGAGGCGATTACACCGGTTATCCGGGTTGGCTTTGAGCTGATGGGGCTGGAGCTGATTGAGGCCACCGCCGATCCGGCCAACGTGCGCTCTGCCCGGCTGCTGGAGCGGCTGGGTTTTCAGCGTAAGGAGGAGCTGGTGGACGGCCTGGTGTATTACTTTTTGCCGGGGCCGCCGGAAGGAGAATAGCGGGAGGTTCGGCAGCGGCTTCGCGGAGGATGTAGCGCTGGAGGCTGATGTGGAGCTGGGAAGCGGCTGGTGAGCTGTATGGGGCAGAAGATGAGCAGGGTGCGGCTAGTAAGCTGTAAGCAAGCGGAAGCTGGCTGATTAGCTGTGGGTGGGGCAAGATGTCCGGGAGATGGATTGCCGTTCGCTTAATGCACATAGTTGTATTTTGTACACTTAAAATGGGTGATTTTTAACCTTTGCAGGATATAGCTGCAGTTTGTGCAGTTAAATTAGCCCTAATTGGCTGATTTGATGATTTTGAGCGAAAATAGTTGTACCGGATACAGTTAAACCGTAAGTAAGAGGAAAAACAGCCTTTTTAGTTGTACAAACTGCAGCTATTGGTGATTGCCGAATGGAATCCTTCAAATTCAAAATGTAAGCGTGTACTTTTCTGCGGATATAGGCTAATCTGGAGTGAAGAGCAGGGTTAGAACGGATGTTTTTGTAAATATAATAAAACACACCGGATTAATGAGATTTTTTGCTTCCCAAATAACATCATTTGTGAGAGAATAGTTACAATTCTTGATTGTTAATGTTTGCCATTGATGATAACAGGGGAGGAAATACCAATGTCAGAAGACCGCAAGCTGTCGTTCGAAACCTTGGCTGTTCATGCCGGCCAGGAGATTGACCCTACCACATTATCGCGTGCAGTACCGCTGTATCAGACTACCTCCTATGGCTTCCGGGATGCCGAGCATGCCGCCAATCTGTTCGCGCTGAAGGAATTCGGCAATATCTATACCCGTCTGATGAATCCGACTACTGATGTGTTTGAGCAGCGGATTGCTGCGCTTGAAGGCGGTGCAGGTGCGCTCGCGACGGCTTCCGGCCAGGCGGCTATTTCTTTCTCGATTTTGAATATTGCCGGTGCAGGCGATGAGGTTGTATCTTCAGCAAGTCTGTATGGCGGAACTTATAATCTGTTTTCAACCACGCTGCCTAAGCTGGGGATTAAAGTGAATTTCGTAGATTCGGATAACCCGGAAAACTTCCGCGCGGCCATTACGGATAAAACCAAGGCGCTTTATGCTGAGACAATCGGTAATCCGCAGGGGAATGTGCTGGATATTGAGGCTGTCGCAGCGATTGCCCATGAGCATGGGATTCCGCTGATTGTTGACAATACCTTCCCTAGTCCGTACCTGCTGCGTCCGATTGAGCACGGCGCGGATATCGTGGTTCATTCAGCCACCAAATTTATCGGCGGACACGGCACCTCGATCGGAGGCATTATCGTTGACGGGGGTAAATTTGACTGGAAGGCAAGCGGTAAATTTCCCGGTCTGACCGAGCCGGACCCGAGCTATCACGGTCTTGTGTATACCGAAGCGCTGGGACCGGTCGCCTATATTATCAAAGCCCGCGTTCAGCTGCTGCGTGATCTGGGGGCGGCGATTTCACCATTCAACTCCTGGCTGCTGCTGCAGGGGCTGGAAACTCTGCATCTGCGGCTGGAACGCCACAGCCAGAATGCGCTCAAGGTGGCGCAGTTCCTGGAGAGTCATGAAGATGTAGAGTGGGTCAGCTATGCCGGCCTGCCGAGCCATCCTTCCTATAGTCTTGCGCAGAAATATCTGCCTAAAGGCCAAGGAGCCATCCTAACCTTCGGCATTAAGGGCGGGGCTGACGCCGGTGTTAAGCTGATCGAGAATGTGAAGCTGTTCTCCCACCTGGCAAATGTCGGTGATTCCAAGTCGCTGATTATTCATCCTGCGAGTACGACCCACCAGCAGCTATCTGCTGAAGAGCAGGCTGCCGCAGGCGTTAAGCCGGAGCTTCTGCGCCTGTCCATCGGCACGGAAGCGATTGATGATATTCTGCATGATCTGCAGCAGGCGATTGCCGCAAGCCAGCAGCAGGCGGAATAGATCACCCTATTAATGAGATGATCCTGCTGCACAGCAGGAACCGCGTTTGCAGCAGATTACTAAACTTCCGTAGTCTCTGAATGGTTTTACAGGATTGTCCCAGCAATTGGGGATCGTTCATCCTTTTCTGTACAAAGCCTCTACCGTATACTATTCCGTTCGGCCTAAGGGCCGGAGAGGAGTACGCAGGGTAGAGGCTTTTTTTGGCTGGATACGGCTAATCATCCGGTATCTGGCACAGGCATATATGTACCGGCGTCCGGAGTAATTCGTTGAATGGCGGGCTGCGGTTTATTTTCGTATTGAGACCGCTTGCATATTTCAGGTTCTCCTCCCGTATCTATAAGAGGTAGATACGCAACATGCCGGCAGCTGCGTGTATGTACAGCTTAGGCCGGCAGCAATCCAATGCCAACAAAGGTGGGTGCGGTGATGAAGGGTGAACGACAGCAGGATTTCAATCGTGATAGTGGGGAGCGCCCGTTCAAGTATAGTGCTGCTGACCGGGCGCTGGGAATCGAGATGAGCCAGGCTGCATCTGTGGCTTCCGCTGCAGCAGAGTTTATCACCGGAGAAAAGCGGAGCAGGAGCGCAGAGCCGCCCAGCCGTGCTTATCTGAAACGGACCGGCGACCGCCCTGCCTTCCTGGTGCTGCGTGAAGGAAGCGGCGACCGTCCTTTACTGCGGGATGAACCCGGCCCGCTCCCGGCCGGTCCCTGTCTGATCCGGAGTGAGGAATGGATGCAGACCCCCGAGCTGGCCGGCCTATGTGAATGCTGGCTGAACAGCGGGGATGCGCTGCAGGCCGAGCGTGCCCTGCAGCGCATCTATTACCGGCTGCGTGCTGCGTCAGCCGCCCTGCTGGAATCGGCGGACAGCGTCTGGGCCGCCGTTACCCTGCTGCACACGCCGGAGCTTGCGGCCCGGCCTACCAAGCTGGCGGAGCTGCAGGATGTGCAGCTCGAAGCCCTGTTCGCCGCCGTGGCGGCGAATCAGCGGCTGGGCAGCGACAGCCGCATCGATCTGCTGGCGGCGTACCCCGCCAGCGCGGCCGAATTCGCGGCGCAGCGCGAATTCATTGAGGACGTGGCCGAGCAGACCCTCGGCCACGCTTACGCGGCGGCGTGCAGCATCGGGGCGCTAATCGCCCCCGGTGTGCCGCCCGCCGCCGCGGGGGAAATCGCGCGCATCGCCGATTTCCTGGTGCTGGACGGCGCGGCGGACCTGGCCGCGCCGGAGGAGCCCGCTGCCGCGGACTTCGTCCTGGCGGCGGAAGCCGCACTTGCCGCCGTACGGCGTGTAAGGCCGGCGGCAGTTGTACTCGCCGCCGGGCCCGCGGCGGCGGCAGCGCTTGCCGATCTGTACCGGATCGGCATGAGCGGGCTCTTTTGCAGCGCCGGCCAGCGGACCGAAGCGCTGCTGCGGGCGGCCTGCCTGACCTGGATGGCCCGGCAGGAAAGCCCCGATACAGCCGCCGGAGGATGGCTGTAGGCTTGTACCCAGGGCTGTCCGTGAGCCTTCCGCTAACCGTCTGGGAGCCGTCCGTGGGCCCTATATGTTACCGTCTATGAACTAACCTGTATCCCCGAAGTAACTCCGGCGTCCCACTATGCTGTCTATGTTGTAGCAATGGTGCACAATCTACTGCATATATGGCTGGACTCGGAGAACACCTACGGCGCATTCGGGTGACTAAACTTCGCAGAAGGTTACCTAAACGGCATGGCGGGATTCGTGAAGACGCGGACGGTGCAAGCAGCTGACTAAAGCAATATGGTTTGTTGTTTAAACTGAATGGCTGGACCCGGAGAACACCTACGGCGCATGAGCGAATAAACTACGCACAAGGTTACTTAAACGGCATGGCAGGATTCGTGAAAACGCGGACGGTGCAAGCAGCTGACTAAAGCAATGTGATTTATTGTTTAAATTGAATGCCTTGACTCGGAGAACACCTACGGCGCAAGAGCGAATAAACTACGCACAAGGTTACTTAAACGGCATGGCAGGATTCGTGAAAACGCGGACGGTGCAAGCAGCTGACTAAAGCAATGTGATTTATTGTTTAAATTGAATGCCTTGACTAAGGCATGAATAGATTTAAGATGCCCATCGGGCAGGACGACACTTTTTATCCTACTGCCTGCCGGTTGATGCTGAAGCTGCTGCTGGGATTAGTGCAGCCCGCTCACCAGAACCCATGAATAGCTGCACTCTGTACAGTTATTTACCCGGCTTTTGCCAGAAAATAAGTAATAGCTGCGCTTTATACAATTATTCTGGCGGTATTCTGCTTAAAAGCGGAATACCGCCACTTTTAGTTGCAGAGAATGCAGATAAAGTGCTGGAATCTCCGTAGTAGCGGAATTTTAGTGTACGGAATACAGCTATCCTGGAATGAGCTAACGGAAACGATGTTACAGAGAATGCTGATTAAACTAAGTGGAAAATCGCCATCTATTTGCGGGCTGATCGCCGGGAAGGGGAGGTTAGTTAGAAAAACGACACTTAATTTTACTGTTTTTGCGGTCAAAAGGGGTTGAGGAGCTAATTAGATGCCCTATTTCCAATTAATGCTTACAAAAACCCGATAATTGTGAAATTAGGTGGCGGAAATCGAACTAATTTACAAATCTCTTGTTCGGCAGGGGACAGTGTCAGATCGGTTGGCGCAAGAATCTGGCCTATGCCCAGTTCCATTGCTGCTGTAGAGTCAACCACAAACTTCCTGCTCGCTGAAGCCCCCAGCCCCCGCCGAATCTACTCGCAGCAGCCCCAAGCCCCCCGCGAATCTGCTCCCTCAACTCAAGCCCACGCCGAATCTGCTCGCAGCAGCCCCCAGCCCCCGCCGATTCAGCTCGCAGCAGCTCCCAGCCCCCGCCGAATCTGCTCGCTGAACCCCCAGCCCCCCGCGAATCTGCTCGCAGCAGCCCCCAGCCCTCGCCGAATCTGCTCACTGAACCCCCAGCCCCCGCCGAATCTACTCGCTGAACCCCCAAACCCCCGCCAAATCCCCTCCCTGAGCTCCCCGAGCAACATCCCGCCCCTCTCGCTGTCAGCCCCAACGCAATCCCCTAAATTCCTCCCGTTCCCCGCCAACGCTTCCACAACTACCATTAACCAGCTAATATAGCCCGAGGGAAGTGCCCGGCCGCTGGCGCCATTTATTTCGGGCTTATCCCGGGGTTTACTTTCGCGCATAAAGTGGTATTATAAGGCTATAAGTTGCGCTAAGGAAATATATTTGCAGTAGTACAAAAATGATTATCATTCTCATTTACCATGCTGTCCCGGCTAAGCCGGGGCAGCATGTGTCATTTTAAGGGCTGTAAGAATGGCTCTCATTCTCAAGTGTGCATCCCATTACAATCAGGAAGGTGATTATCTATGCAAGCAACATCCAAACAACTCCCCAAATCAACAGCCCGCCAGGGGACCGGGCACCAGCCCCGGGCACCTAAGCCGCGGCGTTTTGATCCGGTGGCTATGCTCAGCAATCAGGAGATGCAGGCTGCGCTCGGCAGCGGACTGCTGATGCTTATTGCCTGGGCGGCGAGCGGCTGGTCGGAGGTGCTGTCCGTAGTGCTCTATGTGATCTCTTATACAGTAGGCGGCTGGATCAAGGCGAAGGAAGGCGTGGAGACACTAGTTAAAGAGCGCGACCTTGATGTTAACCTGCTGATGATTGCCGCTGCCCTGGGCGCAGCAGCGATTGGCTACTGGAATGAAGGGGCGATGCTGATCTTCATCTTTGCCATGAGCGGAGCGCTGGAAAGCTATACAATGGAACGCAGCAAAAAAGACATCTCCGCGCTGATGGCGCTCAAGCCGGCAACGGCGGTCCGCATTGAGCAGGGGGCGATGAGCGAGGTGCCGATCGACCAGCTGGCGGTAGGCGATCTGCTGCTGGTGCGTCCGGGTGAGCTGATTCCGGCAGACGGCAAGGTGTGCCGGGGAGAATCGTCCGTCAATCAGGCCTCAATTACCGGCGAATCGCTGCCGGTTGAGAAGGCGGCCGGCAGCGAAGTGTTCGCGGGTACGGTCAACGGGGAAGGCCCGCTATATATCGAGGTTACGACTGCTGCTGAGGATACGCTTTTTGCAAAGATTATCCGGATGGTTGAGGAGGCTGAAACGGAAGTTCCGGATTCGCAGCGGTTCATCAAGCGTCTGGAGTCGGTTTATGCCCGCGTTGTGGTTGTTGCCACGATAGCATTGATTGCTCTGCCGCCGTTTGTACTGGGTTGGAGCTGGAGCGATACCTTTTATAAGGCGATGGTGTTTCTGGTGGTCGCATCCCCGTGCGCGCTTGTTTCATCCATTATGCCTGCCATGCTGTCAGCCATCTCCAAAAGCGCACGCAAAGGCATTCTGTTCAAAGGCGGCGTCCATCTGGAGAATATGGCTAAGGTACAGGTGGTCGCTTTTGACAAAACAGGGACATTGACCGAAGGAGTACCGCAGGTTACTGATCTGGTTGCCGGAGACGGCTACAGCCGCAAAGAGCTGCTTGCAGTCAGTGCTTCCATTGAGCAGCTGTCGCGTCATCCGCTGGCTGAGGCGGTTGTGCGTCTGGCTGAAGAGGAGCAGGTGGAGCTGTACAGCACGGAAGAGAACAGATCGGTAACTGGCTGGGGCATAGAAGGCCGTATTGACGGCAGATTGTGGCGGATCGGCAGATCGGATAGGCTGGATGAGCCGGCAGCGGCAGATGCCGGGAGCCAAGCAGAATGGAAAGCGGTGCGGGAGCGGCTGGAGAGCGAAGGAAAGACTGTTTCGCTGATTCTTGACGGAGAGCATATTGCCGGGATGATCGCTTTGCAGGATACGGTGCGTCCTCAGGCAGCAGCAGCTGTGCAGAGATTGCAGAAGCTCGGAGTTAAGGTGGCGATGCTGACGGGCGACCGGAAGGCCGCGGCAGGTGTGATGGCCGGCAAGACGGGTGTGGATCTGGTATTTGCCGATCTTTTGCCGGAGGATAAGGTTACCCGGATCAAAGAGCTGCGTGAGCAATACGGGCAGGTAGTGATGGTCGGCGATGGCGTCAATGATGCACCTGCACTCGCAACGGCAACAGTGGGCATTGGTATGGGAATGAAGGGCAGCGGTGCGGCACTGGAAATCGCTGATGTTGTACTGATGAATGATAATATAGAAGAGATCGCTTCGACAATTGAACTGGCCCGCCGGACACAGCGGATTGTGAAGCAAAATATGATATTTGCGGTGACGGTAATTGTGACACTGATGCTGAGTAACTTTTTGCAGGGGATTGCCCTTCCATTCGGCGTGGTGGGTCATGAAGGGAGCACGATTCTGGTTATTTTGAACGGTCTGAGGCTGTTAAGATAATGTGCAATTAGCGTTATCCGGTTCGCTCCGGAAAATGAGTTGTTTAAAATTGAATTGTTCACAAAAAAGGACCATTCGCACGAGTCTGGCATATTGACATATTCCCTTGAGATCATCATAATAAATACTACATTATAATTATTTTAATTAAGCAACTGCAGATCCGGCGCTCAGCCGTCCATCTCAAGGAGGATATCATTATGTACAAATCCATTATCGTTGGTACCGGACCGGCCGGACTGACTGCTGCTATTTATCTGGCCCGTGCCAACCTGAATCCGCTGGTAATCGAAGGACCGCAGCCGGGTGGACAGCTTACAACTACAACTGAAATTGAGAATTTTCCGGGATTCCCTGAAGGCATTATGGGACCGGAGCTTATGGATAATATGCGCCAGCAGGCTGAACGCTTCGGTGCGAAATTTATTACAGGCTGGGTGAACAGCGTTGAGCTGGGTGACCGCCCGTTCAAGCTGCATGTCGAAGGAATGGGTGAGCTGGTTACAGATACCCTGATTATTTCCACCGGCGCAACAGCTAAATACCTGGGTATTCCCGGTGAGCAGGATAATATCGGCCGTGGTGTCAGCACATGTGCTACTTGTGACGGATTCTTTTTCCGCGGTAAAGAGATTGTTGTTGTCGGCGGCGGAGATTCCGCGCTTGAGGAAGCAGGCTTCCTGACCCGTTTTGCCTCCAAAGTAACCCTGGTTCACCGCCGTGAAGAGCTGCGCGGCTCTAAGATTATGCAGGAGCGTGTGCGCGACAACGCTAAGGTAACCTGGGGGCTGAACCGCACCCCGCTGGAGGTAGTGGCCGGCGATCGAGGCGTGAGCGGACTTAAGGTGCTTAACAATGTAACCGGTGAAGAAGAAATAATTGAAGCGAGCGGCGTATTTGTAGCGATTGGCCATCATCCGAACACCTCTTTCCTGGGCGGACAGATCACGACCGATGCGAACGGCTATATCGTGACCAATCCGGGCACCTCCGAGACTAATATTCCGGGCGTTTTCGCTTGCGGCGACGTGCAGGATACCCGCTACAGACAGGCCATTACAGCAGCAGGCAGCGGATGTATGGCAGCTATGGATGCCGAGAAATATATCGAGAGCCTGGAGCACAGCGCTGTAATGCTCTAATAGCTTTTCTGGCATTCAGCTTGGTCAAAAGCCACTCCGGTGCTACAATAGGGATTGATATTTAATCTTTTAGGGGGAATTATGCGATGGAGAATGTAATTGTGTACACTTCGACCAATTGCCCGCACTGCCGCCAGGTGAAGAGCTTCCTGAGCGAAAAGGGCGTGGCCTACGAGGAGCGCAACATTGAACAGAACGATGACTTTGCCCAGCAGGTTTGGGATATGGGAATGAGAGCAGTGCCTGTAACGGTTATCGGCGATTTCAAAATTGTCGGCATGAATAAAACCCAATTTGCCAAAGCGCTGGCAACGGTATAATTACGGCTTATCCATATATAAAATAATGACTGGCCGCTTCCTTTTTGGAGGCGGTCTTTACTTTCGCAATTTTTGCTGCACAAGGGGGGGGCGGTTTGCTTTGTTAATATGCTTAAGGGATTACTGGAACCAGGATGCGGTGAAGGAGCTGCTTGCCCTGTGCATGGCGGCCGGAGCCGGGACCGGGGCTGCGGAACAGGAGATGAATCGGTATTTTACCGAAGAATCCAGGGAGCTGTTCGGCTGCTTTGTAAATGGTGAGCTGAGCGGAATAATCGGGCTGCAGCAGCAGAACGGGCATACGGCAGAGATCAGGCATATTTCGGTAAAGCGGGAGTGGCAGGGCAAGGGAATCGGCCGGGGGATGATTGCCGAGATCAGCAGGGCTGCCGGAATGGAGACGATTACTGCGGAGACTGATCATGAGGCGGCCGGATTTTACAGAAGCGCGGGGTTTGCCGTTACCAGCCTAGGTGAAAAATACCCCGGAGTCGAACGCTTTGCCTGCGTATTGTCCGTAAATGCGCTGGCCCAGAGTAGAATGTAATATATTCATAAAGTTTCATAAAGTACAGTTATACAAAAAAAGGCCACGCCGCCCTATTGGGCAGTGTGGCCTTTGTCCTTGGCCCGCATGATAGATCATCCGGTACTATTCGTTAAGCAAACATGTGGGTGATTGACATGACAACCTGGAAAACACCGTAGACAGCGGCACCGCTGATGATCAGCATAATGCCTGATTTTTTCTTCGATTGAAACAGTCGCAGTACACCGAGGCTGATCAAAGGAGCGATAATGAGTAGAAGCAGCAGCACAGTGATGAACATCTGCGGCGAAATGTCAGATGTATCAACATAGGTCATAAACTCACTCTCCGTTCAGGGGAAACCAGTGTGACATATATCACACTTATATGAGTTTAATTATAAAACATTCCTGTTATTTTTGCTGCACTCCAGCGGCTCTAATTGCGGCGATTTTACGTCAATTTACTTTAGAGGGTTACCCGGATATTGCCGAGAAAGTGCATCACAGCCGAAAAGCCGGCGCCAATCACGGTTCCGCGGCTTCCCAGTCGCGAAAAAGTAATCTCCAGCTGCTGCTTGTGGTAGGGAAGCGTGCGCTCGGCAACTACACGGCGCAGCGGCCCGCCCAGCCACGGCTCAGCCTCCGAAAGGGCACCGCCGATGACGATCAGCTCCGGATTAAAGCTGTTGATCAGATTGGTTACGCCGATTCCGAGATATTCCCCGATTGAAGTGAAGTGGTTAAGGACATCCTCCTGTCCCTGGATAGCGTGCCGGACAAGCTCGCTTGTTGTGCGTGCAGGCAGGGAGAGACCCGGATTGTCATAGGTTTTCTCTGAGGCGTACAGCTCCCAGCACCCGCGGCTGCCGCAGCTGCAGGGCTTGCCTTCTGCTTCAATCGTCATATGCCCGGTCTCCCCGGCATAGCCGCGTGCACCTTTATACAGCTCACCGCCGATGATAATTCCGGACCCGATCCCTGATCCCGCACTGATATACAGCAGATGACGTACATTACGTGCTGCGCCAAAATTCAGCTCGCCCTGCGCTCCGGCATTTGCCTCATTGTCGATGGTAACCGGCACGCCGAAGCTGCTCTCCAGAAGGTCCCTCAGCCCGACCATCTCCCAGCCAAGGTTGGGTGCGAACAGTACAACCCCGTCATCCACCATGCCCGGAACACCGACGCCGATGCCTACGATCCCATAGGGAGAGGGGGGAGCCTGGGCGATTAATCCGGTGATAATGCTCTTCATCTGCTCCAGCACATAGGGGAAATCATGGGCAGTTAGCGGGTAATCCACCTCCTGCAGGACGCCTCCGTCCAGATCGCACAGCACTGCAGTCAGCTGCTTCACCCGCAGCTCGATGCCGATTACGCTGCCGGCTGTAGCATTGAAATGCAGAATCAGCGGTTTGCGTCCGCCGCTGGACTCGCCGGGTCCGGCCTCGGTGACGAGCTCCTGGCCGCACAGCTCGGCAACCAGATTGGATACAGTAGCTTTATTAAGACCGGTCATCTCAGAGACTCTGGCCCGTGAGACCGGGGCATTCATGCGGATGGTATGTAGAATAAGCGACTTATTAATCTTTTTGACCAGCGCCTGGTCGGCGGTAACCTTCACACAGCACACTTCCTTTTTGACAACGTTCTCATTAACATATGACCTTTAGTCTAGAGCGATGTCCGTTAAAAAGCAACAGCCGGCAGTCCGGAAACCGTCAATATACAGCTGCAGAAAGGTTTCGCCGGGGGATGCATAGCAGCTGCTGCAGGCGGGGATTTTATGTTCATGCCAATAGTCAAAAAATTCGAAAAAAACTTTGTTTAACCAATATACAAAGTCAAAAAGATATGTTAAGATGATGCTGTAAACGCTTGCGGGCGTAGCATAACAGAGGAGGATTTTAATAATGGCGTATTTTGAAACAGTGGGCAAAATCTCGTACGAGGGCAGCCGTTCCACTAATCCTTATGCATTTAAATTCTACAATCCTAAAGAAATCGTAGCCGGCAAAACGATGGAAGAGCATCTGAAATTTGCAATGGCTTACTGGCATACATTAACAGCAGGCGGCTCCGATCCGTTTGGCGCAGAAACTGCAGTCCGTTCATGGGATAAGCTGTCCACGCTGGATAAGGCTAAGGCACGTGCAGAAGCAGCTTTTGAATTCATGGAGAAGATGGACCTGCAATACTATTGCTTCCACGACGTGGATATCGCTCCTGAAGGCGCATCCCTGCGTGAGTTCTACAGCAACATCGATACTATCGTAGATATTCTTGAGCAAGGCATGAAGGCTTCCGGCAAAAAACTGCTGTGGAACACAGCCAACATGTTCACCAACCCGCGCTTCATGCACGGTGCAGGCTCCACCTGCAATGCTGATGTGTTCGCACATGCAGCTGCACAGGTGAAGAAAGGCCTGGAAGTCGGTAAACGTCTGGGCGCTGACAACTATGTATTCTGGGGCGGCCGTGAAGGCTACGAAACCCTGCTGAACACAGATATGTCTCTGGAGCAGGACAACATTGCCCGTCTGTTCAGCATGGCAGTGGATTACGCTAAGGAAATCGGCTTCGACGGCCAGTTCCTGATCGAGCCTAAGCCAAAAGAGCCTACTAAACACCAATATGACTTTGATGCGGCAACCTGTATCGCGTTCCTGCAGAAATACAATCTCGACAAGCACTTCAAGCTCAACCTTGAAGCCAACCATGCCACACTGGCAGGACACACCTTCGAGCACGAGCTGCGTGTAGCACGCATCAACGGTATGCTGGGATCGCTGGATGCGAACCAGGGCGATCCGCTGCTGGGCTGGGATACAGATGAATTCCCTGCAAGCATTTATGATTCTACATTGACCCTGTATGAAGTATTGAAGAACGATGGACTCGGCAAAGGCGGAATCAACTTCGACTCCAAGGTACGCCGTCCTTCCTTCGAGCCTGAGGATCTCTTCCTGGCACATATCTCCGGTATGGACGTTTATGCCAAGGGCCTTAAGGTTGCTGCCAAGCTGATCGAAGACCGTGTATTCGATGACTTTATCGCTAAACGCTACAGCAGCTTCAATGAAGGCGTAGGCGCAGACATCGTATCCGGTAAGGCTACTCTGGCTTCCCTGGCTGACTACGCGCTGAACAACGAAAATCCGCGTCCGAACCAGTCCGGACGTCAGGAGCTGCTCAGAGCTACGTTGAACCAGTACATTCTTACTGTAGAGTAAGCAGTACTGGCAGGACCCGGGGGACTGCCTGCAGACTTCCGGTCGGCTAATCACTAATGCAACGGGGGTTGCTGAAGAAAGCATTCTTCGGCAGCCCCTTTTCTTGTTTACATGAATCAGATATGCTACATATAACGAAAGAGAACGCTTACGCAGTTAGTTTTGCCGGAGTAATTAATAAGAAGCACATTTTTAGGAGGGCCAACCATGAAATATGTAATCGGTGTCGATCTCGGAACGAGTGCAGTAAAAACGGTGCTTGTTGATCCGCAGGGAAAGGTAGCGTTTGAGCATTCGGAAGCTTATCCGCTGAGCAGACCGCAGCCGAACTGGAGCGAGCAGAATCCGGAGGACTGGGTGCAGGGAACACTGGTCAGCCTGCGCAGGCTGATCGAAACGTCCGGGGTTGATCCGTCACAGGTAGACGGACTAAGCTTCTCCGGCCAGATGCACGGGCTGGTGCTCGTGGACAATGAAGGCAAGGTTCTGCGTCCGGCCATTCTCTGGAATGATACACGTACTACAGCCCAGTGCCGCAAGATCGAGAAGACGCTTGGCACGAAGCTGATCGACATCGCCCGGAACAAGGCGCTGGAAGGCTTCACCCTGCCGAAGATTCTCTGGGTTCAGGAGAACGAGCCGGAGGTGCTGGAGCAGGCTCATCAGTTCCTGCTGCCTAAGGATTATGTGCGTCTTCGCCTGACCGGCGATTATGCGATGGACTACTCCGATGCGGCCGGCACGCTGCTGCTGGATGTTGGTGCAAAGCAGTGGAGCCCGGAGATTGCCGAAGCGTTCTCCCTGCCGCTGTCCCTGTGCCCGAGACTGGTGGAATCCTTCGAGCAGACCGGCACGCTGCTGCCTGAAATTGCCGAAGCCTCCGGGCTGCTGGCTTCGACGAAGGTGTTCGCCGGCGGTGCCGACAATGCCTGCGGCGCATTAGGTGCGGGTATCCTTGGTGAAGGCCGGACGATGTGCAGTATCGGCACCTCCGGTGTTGTACTGTCCTATGAAACCAACAAAGATCTCAACCTGGAAGGCAAGGTCCATTTCTTTAACCACAGTGAGAAGGATGCCTTCTATATCATGGGTGTAACGCTTGCGGCAGGTCACAGCCTTACCTGGTTCAAGGAAACCTTTGCTGCCGAGAAGAGCTTTGATGAGCTCCTGTCCGGCGTGCCTTCCATCCCGGCAGGCAGCGGCGGCCTGCTGTTCACGCCTTACATCAGCGGTGAGCGTACTCCGCATCCGGATGCCAATATCCGCGGCAGCTTCATCGGCATGGACTCCGGCCATACGCTGGCCCACTTTACACGCTCGGTGCTTGAAGGCATCACGTTCTCGCTGCGTGAATCCATTGAAATCGTGCGTGAATCGGGTAAAGAGATTACAGAAATCATCGCGATCGGCGGCGGCGCCAAGAATGAGGCCTGGCTGCAGATGCAGGCTGATATCTTTAATGCTTCCATTATTAAGCTGGAAAGCGAGCAGGGTCCGGCGATGGGCGCAGCTATGCTGGCTGCCTACGGCAGCGGCTGGTTCAATTCACTGGGTGAATGCGCCGAAGCCTTCATCCGGCCTGCAGAAGTATTCAAACCGAATGAGGAAGAGGCGGCAGTCTACGACGGATTGTTCGCTCTTTACCAGGAAGTATACGGACAGACCCGTGAGTTGAACGACAAGCTGGCGGCATACCGCAAATAACAGCTGAATTGCTGCAGTGTTAAACGGATAAAGGCTGATCATACTGCTGCCGGTAATCCTTATATTTCCCGCAGAAACGGTTGCCGCCTTCTCTGAAGGACGGCAAAGCCGTTTCTACTTGTTTCCGGATTTGTGTTAGAGGGGGTTGAGAGCTGATGATAAAAGTACTGATTGTAGATGATGAGCCCAAGCTGAGGGAGGGACTGCGCAGCCTGATTCCATGGGAGGATGAGGGCTATACGGTTGTAGCGACTGCGGCGAACGGATTCGAGGCGCTCGAGAAGTACCATACGTTTGCTCCCAAGCTGGTTGTCGCCGATATCCGGATGCCGGGAATGGACGGCCTGGAGCTGATTACGGAGCTTCGCAGGCAGAATGCCAGATGCCATGTGCTGATTCTAAGCGGCTATGCCGATTTTGAATATGCCAAGCGGGCCATTTCAAACCGCATTGACGGATACCTGCTGAAGCCGGTCGATGAGGATGAGCTGATCTCCTATCTGCGGGACATGCGCGTGACGATCGGGCAGGAGGAGATGCTGAGCGTTCTGCAGAATGTGGTGGAGGAAAACAGCCGGGAGGTGTGGCTGCGCGGACTGCTCCAGCCCGGTCCCGGGGATCTCGATGCTTCCGAGGCGGCAGCCAAGCTTAAGCTGCAGGGCAGCAGCGAGGTTGTGCTGCTCAAGCTGCTGAATCCTGCCAAGGGGGAAGAAGGAAAGGAAGAACGTGTCCGCAGTGAATTGGAGCGGCATTGGCAGCCGGAGGAGGCCGAGTTTTTCAGTCTGCCTCCCTATGCCGGCCTGCTGCTGAAGGAGCCGCTCAATGATGACGCAGCACGCATTGCACTTTGGCAGGAGCTTAACCGGGTCATCTCCAGGGAGGGGCTGGACTTTTACGCCGCAGCCGGAGGAACGGCTGCAGATCCGGACCAGCTTGCTGCTTCGTACAGCACAGCGAAGCTGCTGCTGGAGCAGGCTTTTTTCGGAGACAGGGAAATCTTGTCCGGCGGCTTCATGAAGCATTGGGCTGAGGCTGCGGAGGAGCCCGAGGAGGAGCAGGGAGAGCACGGCGAAGCTGAGCGTGATGAAGAGATGGAGCTGCTGCTGGCAGTTGAGACGGGCAGCACTGAAATCCTGTCACCGCTGGTGAAGCAGATGATCGGCAAGCTGGTGGAAGGCAGACATGATGAGGCTTATATCAAAAATAATCTGATCCGGAGCATCAGCAGCATCATTGCCCGGCTCGAGGCAGCCAACCCGGAGGTGCGTGCTCTGGTCAGCGATAATCCGTCCCCGGCGAGCGACGTGTACAACAGCTTTTTCCTGAGTGACATTCACCGTATGGTTGCAGATTATCTGGAGCAGCTGGCGGTTCAGCTGAACAGCGGGGGACGCGGGGATGAAATCAAGCGGATCACAGATCTCATCCAGCGCCGCTATAACGAGAACCTGAAGCTTGGGATGCTGGCGCAGATTTTTAATTATAACAGCGCTTATCTGGGTAAAATGTTCAAGAATCAGATCGGTGAGCACTTCAACACCTATCTGGATAAAGTGAGAATCGAGAAGGCGAAGCAGTTTCTTTCCCAGGGCATGAAGGTCTATGAGGTTGCAGAACGGGTCGGTTATATGAATGCTGATTACTTTAACGCGAAATTCCGTAAATATGTCGGTGTGTCACCGAGCGCCTTCCGCAAGGAGCATTAAGCTGCCGCAGGGCTTGCCGAACGTGAAGCACAGGTTTATGATAGACGGGCTGTTCCCCATCCGCAGCGGATGAGCGGGGCGGCCTGTTTGACATATCCGGGGGAGGATGAAGATGAAGCAGCTTGTTAGCCTGATTAATAATATGAAGCTGAAGTATAAGCTGATGATGTTTTATGTGGTGGTCGTTATGATTCCGGTGCTGATTGTCGGGATTATTCTGATCAGCTATTTCCGGAACGCAGCGCTGGAGCGGGCCATTGACCAGGCAACCAATAATGTGGAAAAAATTAAAAGCCAGATGTCCAGCAAGCTCCGGGTGCCTACGGATATCTCCAACCTGCTGTTTTTTGATGAAACGCTTAAAGTGTTTGTGAATACGAAGTACCCGAATATCCTTGAGCTGACAAAGGCTTATATGGAATATACCGATTTTCAGGCGTATATGTTCCAGTACCGGGAAATTGCCAATATCCGCTTTTTTATCGACAATCCGACGCTTGTTAACAACCTTGCTATTACCCCGCTGACCCGGGAGACAGAGGAAAGACCCTGGTTCAAGAAGGTAAAGGAGACCAAAGGTATTTACTGGCTCTACATTGACGACAAGGAGGATTTTTTGAGCAAGACCAAGGGCAGTATTAACAAGCTGAGCCTGATCCGCCAGGTGTCCTATCCTGAATACAACAGTACTGGAGTCATTATGGTCCAGGTTAATCAGGATGAGCTGAACAATATGCTCTCCCAGGAGCCGTTCGAGACCATTATTACCGATGAGCAGGGCTATATTGTAGCAGCCAAAAACCCGCAGCTGGTCGGCACGACACTTGCCTCCTTCGATATTGGTGTCAATCTGGAGAGCCAGACGGAAAAGGTAATCCAAACTCAGGTTAAGGATAAGGACTCCTATGTCATTCTGGATGAAATGAAACCCGAGCTTAGCATCAGCAAGCTGAAGATTATTTCTGTGTTTGAAACCAAGAGCATTCTAAGCGAAGCCAATAAGGTCAGCGTGCTCGGTCTGCTGATTGTCAGCGGCGTGCTGCTGGTTGCGCTGGTGATGGTGTATATCATCTCTCTGCTTACGACGAACCGTCTGCTGCGGCTAAGCCGCCAGCTGAACCAGGTAGCGCTGGGCAATCTGAATACTGTCTCCCACATCGACGGTACGGATGAAATTGGCCAGCTCTCCCGCCAGTTCAATTATATGGTATCCAGCATCAATCAGCTGATTAGCCAGGTAATTGAATCTAATGAGAAGAACAGCAGGCTGGAGATTGCCCAGCGTGAGATCAAGCTGAAGATGATGGCCAGCCAGATTCATCCTCATTTTCTGTTTAATGCACTGGAGTCGATCCGGATGAACGCCCATCTCCGAGGTGAGAAGGAAATTGCCAACATTGTCCGGCTGCTCGGCAAGCTGATGCGCAAGAATCTGGAGGTCGGCCGGGAACGGGCCCCGCTTAAGGAAGAAATCGAAATGATCCGCTCCTACCTGGAAATTCAGAAATTTCGCTACGAGGACAGGCTGATGTATGAGATTAACTTTGAGGCGAAGGCTGCAGAGGTACTGATTCCGCCGCTGATTATCCAGCCGCTGGTCGAAAATTCCGTGGTGCATGGGCTGGAGAATAAAGAGGGGACTGTGCATGTTCATGTGAGCGTGACGATGCGGGAGCAGGAAATACGGGTCCGGGTTACCGATGATGGCGTGGGGATGTCGGAGAAACGCCTTGCGGAGCTGCAGGAGGTTATTGCCAAAGCGGAGGAAGAGCAGGGAGGCCGGATCGGGATGCGCAATGTGCATCAGAGGCTGGTGCTGTATTACGGGGAGCAGCATGGACTGAGGATTGCCAGCGAAGAAGGGAAGGGTACGGAAATTTCCTTTACTATCCCCAATGATAGCGATTACAAGCATTAGTTCCCGGTCTGCTGTTTCAATGTCTAATTAGTATATGATTTTAGATAAAATATGTCGGGTATTCGCTTACATTTTGGTACGGTATGATATGAATATAAAAACGAAGGGGGAATAATGATCGTGAAAGCGCTCACTGAAAACGGTGTTACAGCAAATGAAAGCGTAACCCCCCACCCACCTACGAAGCGGAAAAATAGTGGATTTTGGAGTAGTGTACTGCAGCAAAAGTACTTGTACCTAATGTCTATTCCATTCGTAATCTGGGCTTTTATCTTCAGCTACCTGCCCTTATGGGGATGGATAATGGCTTTTCAGAATTATAAGCCTGCCAAATCCTTTGGCGAGCAGAAATGGGTCGGATTGGACAACTTCAAAGAGCTGTTCCAGGATGAACGCTTCTACCTCGTACTAAGAAATACACTGGCAATGAGTATTCTCGGATTGATCGTCGGCTTCGTGGTTCCTATCCTGTTTGCGGTTCTGCTTAATGAGCTGCGCGGGAGTGTATTCAAGAGAACGGTTCAGACCGTATCCTACCTGCCTCACTTTGTATCCTGGGTTGTTGTCGGCGGGATTGTCTACAAGACCCTCTCCATCGACGGAGGGATCGTGAATGACTTGCTGCTCTGGCTGAATGTTATCGATGAGCCGATTCAGTTCATGGCCCAAGGGAAGTATTTCTGGGGAATTGTAACGGGAGCCGACATCTGGAAAGAAACCGGCTGGAATGCGATCATCTATCTGGCAGCGATTACAGGTATCGACAAAGAGCTGTATGAAGCGGCAAAAGTGGACGGTGCAGGAAGAGTCAAGCAGATGTTCAATATTACGTTACCCGGTATCCGTTCAACCGTTATGGTCCTGCTGATTATGAACATCGGCCACCTGGTCGGTATCGGCTTTGAAAAGCAATTCCAGCTGCAGAACAACCTGGTTACCGATTATTCGGAAGTGCTGGATTTGTATGCGCTTAAATACGGTATTCAAATTATGCGGTTCTCCTATGGTACTGCGATAAGCATGTTCACCTCCGTAGTCAGTGTAATCCTGCTGTTTACAGCTAACGGTCTTATGAAGAAATTCACTAAAGAAAGCATTATGTAAGGAGGGGTTCATAAATGGCTAGCAAGGCTTTTCAAATGACAAAGTCTGAACGTGCATTCGATATATTCCTGTATGTTTTTCTTACCCTTGTAATGATCGTAACGTTATATCCCTTCCTCAACGTGCTGGCGATTTCTTTCAACGAATCTACAGATACCGTCCGCGGCGGCATTTACATCTGGCCGAGAGCCTTCACGCTTGAAAACTACGAACGGATCTTCAGCTATACCGGCCTGATTCAAGGCTTCAAGATTTCGCTTTTACGTACCCTGTTAGGTACATTGTTCGGTTTGATCAGTGCTTCCATGCTGGCCTTTACGCTCAGCCGTCCGGAATTCAGAGCCAGAAAATTTATCTCCACATTCCTGGCCCTGACGATGTATTTCACCGGCGGTATGGTGCCGATGTATATTCTGATGAAGGACTTGAACCTGATCGGAACGTTCTGGATTTATGTCCTGCCGGGAATGGTCTCCGCCTTCAATGTCTTCATTATCCGCTCCTTTATGGACGGTCTGCCATTTGCCCTGCAGGAATCAGCAAAGCTGGACGGTGCGAATGACTTTATGATTTTTTACAAGATCATCCTGCCGCTCTGTAAGCCGGTACTTGCCACCATTGCCCTGTTCCTCGCTGTAGGACAATGGAATGAATGGTTCACGACCTATCTGTACAACGGTAACAAGCCCGAGCTTACAACACTGCAGTATGAGCTGATGAAGGTGCTTGCAACAACTAACCAGGGCAGCGGCATGGTAAATGCCAATGATATGGCCCGGCAGATGGCGCAAATCTCACCTGAGTCGATCAAGATGGCAATCACAATTGTCGTAACTGTACCGATCCTCGTTGTTTATCCGTTCCTGCAAAAGTATTTTGTCGGCGGTATGACACTTGGAGCTGTTAAAGCCTAAATTCCGGTTATGATAGCCGGGGAGTGTGAATGCTGAGCGGATACATCTGCCGGATTACACTCCCCAAGCTTTACCGCTTGCAGGATTTATTATTATATTGATTTTGCAAGCGCTAACAACGGTATACTCAGGTTAAGCCTGATATGCATACAGGAACATACAAAATATTTGAGGGGGATATTAAATGAAAAGCAAAGGCATTAAAACTGCTTTTACACTCATGCTTATGAGCTCTATGCTGATCGCAGGCTGTGGCGGCAACAACGCTGCCAACAATACTGCAAACAATACGCCAGAGAATACCGGTAACAACACAGCAACGAACCAGCCGGCAGATGATGCAATGGATACTAGCCCTTTTACAATTTCATTCTTCGGTGGGGATGCAAGTCCGAACTGGAACAATATGCAGGATGATGTAGGTAAAGTCATTACTGAAAAGACCGGTGTAACTATTGATGCTGAATTTGATGTCGGCAGCGGCGGCGGTGACCAGAAGATTCCTATGATGGCTGCCAGCGGCGAGGTACCCGATCTGATCTTTGCAAAAGGTAACCTGAGCCTCCTGGTGGATGCCGGACTGATTATCGATTTGACTGATCTGATTGACAAGCATGCTCCGAACCTCAAAAAAGTGTACGGCGAAAACATGAACCGTCTGAAATACAGCCTGGATGATCAGAGTATCTATCAGATCCCTACTAACATGGGTGTCGGCCAGTCCTCCTTTGACGCAACCGGCGGCTTCGAAATCCAGCACCGTGTACTGAAAGAGCTTGGCTATCCTGAAGTAAAAACGTTGGCCGATTATGAAAAGGTACTGAAGGATTACGTAGCTCTGCATCCGGAAACGGACGGCCAGCCTACAATTCCGCTTACGCTGAATGCCGATGACTGGAAGATCATGATTACTGTTACGAATCCAGCCTTCATTACAACGGGTGCACCGGATGATGGTGAATACTATGTTGATCCGGAAACCTACGAAGCGAAGCTTCACTACAAGCGCCCTGAAGAAAAAGAATATTTCCGCTGGCTGAACGGCATGTATAACCAAGGCTTGCTGGATAAAGATACTTTCGTCCAGAAAGATGACCAATACAAAGCCAAAGTGGCAAGCGGACGTGTACTCGGTCTGATCTCCCAGGAATGGGAATATGCTGACGGCGAAAATGCCCTCAAGGCAGCAGGTAAAGATGAGTATACCTATGCCCACTTCCCTGTAACCATGAGCGAAGAGTATAAAGACCACTCCTTCATGCAGACTGGTATCGACGGCTACGGCCTGGCAATCACAACTGCTGCTAAGGACCCTGAGCGCATCATCAAATGGCTGGACTGGATGTCCTCCGATGAAGGCCAGATCCTGAGAAGCTGGGGTGTAGAAGGCAAGCATTACACTGTAAATGCAGACGGCAAACGTGAAGTTCCGGCTGAAATTTCCAACAGAAAAGCCAATGATTCCGCAAACTTCGCTAAAGAAACGGGTGTCGGCCAGTATCTGATCTTCGGTGCACGTTACGGAGACGGAGTAAAAGATCCGACCGACAACTACTATACTGCAACCTTCCCTGATGAAATTGTAGCTGCTTACTCCGATGCTGAGAAAGAATCACTCGCGGCTTATGGCGCTACAACCTGGAAGGACCTGTTCCCTAAAGAAGATGAGTTCCCAATCAAGGAAACCGGCGCCCTGTACAACCTGCCTGTTCCAACTGACGGTCAATATCAGGTAATCTTCAAGAAGACTACAGATATCATCCGCAAGCGTATTCCGGAAGCAATCCTGTCCAAACCGGGTGACTTCGACAAGGTATACGATGCATTCCTGGCCGAGCTGGACAAAGCCGGCGCTCAGGATATGGAAAAAGAATTCACTGAGCTCGTGAAGAAGAGAGTATCCCTGTGGACTGGTAAAGAATTTTAATCTAAAGGATACTGTCAGATAGCTAACTTAATGCAAGCAGCAGGGACCCGGTGTTAGTCCGGGTCTTTTGCTGTATACTGCGTCTATACGAAATGTGCGGGAGGATGAGGAACGTGAGCCAGAGGCAAATATGGAAATTACAGTACAAGCAGCCGGCGGCTGTCTGGGAAGAGGCGCTGCCGCTCGGCAACGGGCATATGGGCGCGATGGTATTCGGCGGCACAGCCGAGGAGCGGTTCCAGTTAAATGAAGACACCTTATGGTCAGGATTCCCCCGGGATACGAACAACTATGAGGCACTACGCTATCTGAAAAAGGCGCGTGAGCTGGTCACGGAGGGAAGCTATACCGAGGCTGAGAAGCTGATTAACAGCCGGATGCTTGGCGTAAACTGCCAGGCTTATATGCCGCTTGGTGATCTGCTGCTGAGCCAGCCGGGTGCAGAGGGCTGCACGGATTACAGCCGGGAGCTCGATCTGGACAGCGGGACCGCTTCTGTATCCTTCCGGACGGAAGCAGGCCTGTTCACCCGTGAAGCATGGATCAGTGCGCCGGATGGAGTGATGGTGGTCCGGGCTTTGAGCGAGGCAAGCGGAGGACTGAACCTTGTGCTGGCGCTTTCGAGTCCTCTGCGGCATACGGTGAAGCAGGCGGGAGAGACCGGGCTTGTGCTGGAAGGGCGCTGTCCGGCCCATATTGCTGATAACTATCACCAGGATCATCCGTATGCGATCCAATACGAGGACGGGCTGGGAATCGCCTTCGAGCTGCATTTGCAGGTTATTGCCACGGGGGGCAGCATCGAAGCGGCAGACGGGCGGCTGATTATCACCGGCGCGGATCAGGTGCAGCTGGTGCTTGCTGCGGCAACGGATTATGAGCAGGTGAAGAGCAGGGCTGCGCATTTGAAGGCTGAGGCGGCAGAGGTGAAGAGCGGCAGAACGGGCATAGAGCAGCTTAGCCCGGCTGAGAGCTGCGGACGGAGGCTGGCGGCGGCTGCCGAAGTACCGTATGAGGTGCTCAAGCAGCGGCACACAGCAGACCATCAGGCGCTGTTCCGCCGGATGGAGCTGGACCTCGGCTGGAGCGAGGCTGCTGAGCTGCCGACGGATGAGCGGCTGGCCGCCTACAAGAGCGGCGGGGAGGATCCGGCGCTGGAAGCGCTGCTCTTCCAGTACGGACGTTATCTGCTGATCGGCAGCTCGCGTCCCGGCTCGCAGGCCGCCAATCTGCAGGGGATCTGGAATGAGCATGTTACACCGCCGTGGAACAGCAACTATACGACGAACATCAATACGCAGATGAATTACTGGCTGGCTGAGGCCGGCAATCTGAGTGAGCTTCACGGGCCGCTGATTGATCTGATCGGCGAGCTGAGCAAGACCGGAGCCAGAACGGCCGCGGTCCATTACGGGGCACGCGGCTGGACCGCCCACCACAACGTGGATTTGTGGCGAAGCTCGGTGCCGTCCGGCGGCGATGCCAGCTGGGCGTTCTGGCCGATGGGCGGCGTGTGGCTGAGCCGCCATCTGTGGGAGCATTACGCGTATAACCCCGAGCCTGCCTTTCTGCAGGAGACGGCCTATCCGCTAATGAAGGGGGCAGCGCTGTTCGCGCTGGACTGGCTGGTCGAAGGGCCGGACGGCCTGCTCGTCACCAATCCGTCGACCTCGCCGGAGAACCGCTTTGTTACCGCTGAAGGAGAGCCCTGCAGCGTCTCTATGGGGTCGGCAATGGACATGAGCCTGATCCGGGAGCTGTTTGGACACTGCGTGGAGGCTGCGCGGATTCTGGACACGGATGAGGACTTCCGGCAGCAGCTGGAGCAGACGCTGCCGCAGCTGGCTCCGCTTGTTATCACTGCGGACGGCCGCTTACAGGAGTGGTTCGAAGATTTCACTGAAGCAGAGCCGGGGCACCGCCATGTCTCTCATCTGTACGGGCTGTACCCGGGGGAGCTGATCAATGAGCAGGATACCCCGGAGCTGGTTGAAGCCTCCCGGCGGACGCTTGAGAAGCGAATAGCATCAGGAGGCGGGCATACCGGCTGGAGCTGTGCCTGGCTGATCAACCTGTACGCAAGGCTGCGGGACGGGGAGGCGGCTCACGGCTTTGTGCGCACACTGCTGTCGCGCTCGGCTTATCCCAATCTGTTCGACGCCCATCCTCCGTTCCAGATTGACGGGAACTTCGGTGCGGCTGCAGGGATTGCCGAAATGCTGCTGCAGAGCCATCTGGGCGAGCTCCGCCTGCTCCCGGCCCTGCCGGAGGCATGGAAGAGCGGCAGGGTTAAGGGAATCAGGGCACGCGGCGGCTTCGAGCTTGAGCTGGAATGGCGGGACCGCGTGCTGGTATC
This sequence comes from Paenibacillus sp. FSL R7-0273, assembly GCF_000758625.1. Taxonomy (NCBI): domain Bacteria; kingdom Bacillati; phylum Bacillota; class Bacilli; order Caryophanales; family Paenibacillaceae; genus Paenibacillus; species Paenibacillus sp. FSL R7-0273. Next base: position 6,423,582 of record NZ_CP009283.1, on the reverse strand, counting down.
GGCACGCATTACCGCATCCAGAGACGGGGAATGCCGTCTTGTATACGATCGCGGGCTGAAGATCACACGGCCGGACGGCAGCTTGGCCGATGCTGCTGAGCCTCTTCAGGTTAAAGCCGGTGAAGTTTACCTTGTAACTACGGATAAAGGTTAAGAGGAAGGACCTGCAATAAATAGTTGCGATATCAAACTGCTCTCTGTGCAGCATGAAGCTGCACGGGAGCAGTTTTTTTGCCGGGAATAACAAAGCCGGCGGCTGTCAGAGGCGCGGGACCTAGCCAATGAAATAATCTGCACCAGTAGTTACTCAACATATTCAGCAAGATTCTCCAGACTGGACCGCAACCCCTCGTCGTGGTCTTCCTTGCGTATTCCTTCCGGCACGTTCTCGCAAACGATGGTGACTAAAGTGCCTTCCGGCGCGGCGGCTAAGCTCCAGGTCATGATCATTTCTCCGGCATAGGCCGGATCGTCAGATTGGAACTCGGCCAGCTGTACCAGACGCTCGTCCGGAATACATTCCAGGAACCTGCCCTGGACAATATCGGTATCCTCCGAGCTTTTGCCTTGTGTCGCAGAATCCGGCTGAAGATAGGTTAAGGACATCCGGTAAGCGCCGCCTTCCCTGACATCGAACTCAAAGATATGGCACTTCATCCCCTTGGGCGGCAGCCACACAACCTGGGCTTCCGGGTCTATGAGTGCCTTGTAAATATGATGCGGTGAGGCCTTGATGACTCGCGAGGCAGCGTCGGTTCTCTTTTTGCCGGGTGTATTTGTCACAGCGTTAACCCTCCCTGTGTCCGTTTCCGTTCATGTTTATTATAGCAGTGGCCAGATTCATCATACAGCAGGGTACTATTCTATCCTAAAGCCTTATTTCACTGACATTCCAGGCCGATAATAATAGTATATATATTTAATTTGAGATAATATGGGAATAATGCTGCGAAGTGCAGCCTAGCAGATTAAAGAAATTGGGATCCATGAGATTATGGTCGTATAAAATAAATTTCCGGCATCTACTATAGAGTGGAGTACAAACTATACTCTGCAGTAAGCCACAGCCATTTGAAGGTTGCAGGAGGCAAGGGGGAAACATGCGAAAGAAACATATGTCGCTGATGAAGGCGCTACTCGGGGGGATGCTGCTGTCTGCAGCTTTACCGCCGGCGGCTTATTACGGCTGGGGACAGGTACACGCGGCTGCTGCATCCGCCTCGCTTCAATCGGTAAGCGAAATGACGCAGAAGCTGACAGGGGCAATGAGTAACCGCCGGGAGACGATCACCTTTAAATATGCAGGGAAGACCAACAAGCTGAAGGCACAGGTGCAGAGTGCAATTGACCAAGCCATGGCCAGTGATATTTATCTGTATTACATCGTTGACAGCTACGCCTTTTCATATACCCAGAACGGCCAGTCTGCCAATGTGACAGTGCAGGTGAAATACCGCGAGACGCAGCAGCAAACCGCATATGTGAATAAACAGGTAAAGGCGATTTTGCAGAAAATCATTACGCCGGGCATGAACAACCACCAGAAAATCAAGGCTATTCATGACTGGGTGGTGCTGAACCTGAAATACGATAATTCGTACACCAAATATACTGCCTACGAAGGGCTGACAACCGGCAGCGCCGTATGCCAGGGCTATTCTCTGCTTACCTATAAGCTCCTTCTCGGCGCAGGGATTCCGAATAAAATCGTCGAAGGCACTGCCAAGCCGGCGGGCGGGGCAAGACAATCGCATGCCTGGAATCTGGTTCAGCTGAACGGGCTCTGGTACCACCTGGATACTACTTGGGATGATCCGGTGCCGGCCATCGGGGGCGAGGTCAGCACAGCATACTACATGAGAACGGACTCGCAGATGCGCCGTGACCACAGCTGGACCAAATCCTACCCTGCCGCATCAGTTACCTATGCCCAGACACTGTCCGAGCTGGTCAGCCGCGGCGGGACGGCAGTGTCCGTGTATGAGCAGCTGCAGGAGCAGCTGGATTACAGGCTGTATGAGGAAAAAGAGGTCGTCAGCTCCGCTGCAGAGCTGAAGGAGCTTGCGGGCGCGGCTATGGCTTCCGGCAAGCAGTCACTGCTGTTCCGCTACCGGGGGAGCGAGAAGCTGCTTAAGAGTGATCTGCAGACGCTGTATGCGCTGGGGCTGAGTCAGCTTGCCTACACCAGCTCCGCCTTTGAGAATACCGGTGATCTGAAGGTCTATGTGACCTGGAAATAAGCAGGGGCTACGCACCCTCGATGTAAGAAACGAAGAGGTTGGGCTACTGAAATCAAGCTAAAGGGATATACAACAAAAAAATGCTCCGCGCCATTATCTGGCGGCGGAGCATTTTTAATGCAGTAAATCGTTCACCAGCTGAATGATGGCTTAATCTGCTGGAGTGCTGAGATCACAATCCTTGAGCGGAATGAGACGGCTTGGTCTGAACCAGCTGTAACCGGCCCAGATCAGCAGGAATAGCGGCACGCTGACGTAGGAGACCAGCACGCCGTACCAGTCGATGCTACTGCCGGTGAAGGCGCCCATGTTCTGGCCGAGCACTGCGATCATACAGAGTGCGAAGGCAAAGAGCGGCCCGAACGGGAACCATCTGGCCCGGTACGGCAGCTCATCCAGTGAGTGGCCCTGCTTCACAAAAGCGCGGCGGAACCGGTAATGGCAGACGGCAATGCCCAGCCAGTTAATGAAGCCGCACATCCCGGAGGCGTTAAGCAGCCAGTTATAGACGGCCCCGTCGCCGAAGAAGGAGGCGAGGAAGGCCAGCATGCCGACCGCTGTCGTTACCAGCAGAGCACCGACAGGCACGCCGCGGCTGTTCAGCTTGCCCAGCGCGCGCGGCGCCATGCCGTCCTTGGCCATCGCGTACAGGACGCGGGTGGAGGCATACATGCCGGAGTTACCGGCCGATAGCACGGAGCTCAGGATAACGGCATTCATCACAGAAGCGGCGATCGCCAGTCCGGCTTTGTTGAAGATAATGGTGAACGGGCTGACGCCGATGTCATCAATGCCCCCGCGCAGCAGGTCTGGATTCGTATAGGGGATCACCATGCCGATAACGAAAATCGCGAAGATATAAAAGATCATAATCCGCCAGAATACCTGGCGGATGGCAATCGGCACGTTCCGGCGCGGATTCTCGCTCTCACCGGCAGCAACGCCGACCAGCTCGGTTCCCTGGAAGGAGAAGCCGGCGGCCATAAAGACGCCCACGAAGGCAAAGAAGCCGCCGTGGAACGAGCTTCCGCCAAGCTGGAAGTTGCTGAAGCCGATCTTCTCGCCGCCCATAATGCCGAAGATCATCAGCACGCCGACAACCAGGAAGACAATAACGGTGATGATTTTGATAATCGCGAACCAGTATTCGGATTCCCCGTACCCGCGCGAGGAGAGGAAGTTCAGGCCGAACATCAGCAGCAGGAACAGCAGGCTCCAAAGAGCGGAGGAGCTCTCAGGGAACCAGTACTTAATAATGACCGTTGCGGCGGCCAGCTCGGCTGCTATGGTTACCGCCCAGTTGTACCAGAAATTCCAGCCGATGGCGAAGCCGAAGGCCGGGCTGACAAACCGGGTGCCGTAGGTGCTGAAGGAACCGGAATCAGGCAGGTAGGTGGCCAGCTCGCCGAGGCTGGTCATCAGGAAGTACACCATGAGTCCGACTGCGGCATAGGCGAGAAGAGCCCCGCCCGGACCGGAGGAGGCAATGGCGCCGCCGCTGGCCAGGAATAGCCCTGTTCCAATCGATCCGCCCAGGGCGATCATCGTCAGGTGCCTGGCTTTGAAGGTTTTGCGCAGTGCCGGCTGCTGGTTGTCTTGTGTTGCTTGCATACAAATGGACACTCCTTCTGAAGGTTCGTGTTTCTGTTCATGAAGGGGAGTGGTATACGAAGCCGCCCCCGTGCAAGAGGGCGGCAAATCCTGTAGGCGCAAAAAAACCGCAGACGGATCTGCGGTTTCCTGAAAATACGGCTCCGCATCATACTCCCTGTTAAGATAGCGCAACACCGTGCAGAATCCTGCAGGCCGTAGCGGCCTGAGGTGCACAGTGACAGTTCCGTGCCTGTTCGGCAACGGCCCCAGTCTGCGCGGCATTTAGGAGCGGCGGCGCAGACTTCGGCGGATATTCCTTTCGGCGGCTTCACAGGCGGCTCTTAACGCCTCTGCACGCTTACTGATAATATTCGCGACCTCTACCTCATCTTAGGTATGATGAGGCTATCTTTATACAATATGAACACAACAGGATTTAGTATAATGCAACTCCTAAGGCTCATGCAATAACAAAATACGGCAGCTGCATGTCAGGTACGGCGGCGCTCCGACATTTGCTGCCAGACAGTCCCGGCTGCTTCTTCGCCGGAAGCGATCCGCTCCAGCGCCATGCGTGCCTGCAGGCCCACCTCGAATTCCGGGTCTTCGGCCGCAGCCGCCAGTGCATCATGAGCTTCGGAGGTGCCGACCTCATAGAGGAAGCGCGCCGCCCGCCAGCGGACGAGCTTGCTGGCGTCCTTGAGCGACGCCGTCATCACCGGCGTCGCAGCCGGGTCGCCGATGTCGGACAGCGTGTCCCCGGCCGTGCGCCGCACAGCCGGGGCACTGTCAGCCATCGCCTCATAGAGCAGCTCCATCGCCTCCGGCGTGCGGATGTCGCCCAGGTACACGACCGCAAGCCTGCGCAGCTGCAGCTTGGGATCGTGCAGCGCCTTGCGCAGCTCCGGCAGGAGCTCCGCACTCGGCGCCAGGTCCTCCAGCGCGGCGTAGCGCACGCGCCAGTCGGTGTCCTGCAGGTCTCGCAGCAGCTCGTCCTGCCCCTTCTTCTGCCGCTGCTCGACGAACTCGCCGGCAGCCCCGTGCGCGATGGCCTGCTGCACGAGGGAGTCGAGGCGTTCCTGCGGATACGCCGCCTCCAGCTCCTGCTCGACCTCGCGGGCAATGTCCGGCGGCTCGCCGTAGCGCACGCCGTAATCGGTAAGCTTGCGCTCCTTGATCAGCACAGCGCTGGCCACATCGGTCACAGCCTGCGTGAAGCGGCTGGAGAGGGCGATGCGCTCCTCATTCGCGCCGGTCTTCACGCGGATCTGGATCGGGATGCCGCGGAACATCTGCACAAATACCTGCGACTCCCCGAAATGGGCTCCCGCGTTTTCATCGGCGGGGTCAAAGTCCGCATTTAATCCGTCTGCGCCGAAACGGCTCTGCACCTCCCGCAGAATCGCCGCCCAGTCGGCGCTACCCTTACGCTCCAAGGCGGCAAAGTCGGCAGCGTGATATATGCTGATAACGCCCGGAATGCCCAGCATATCGCGTGCCCAGGCAGGAGCGGTCCGCTGGCTTTCCGGAGTGTATGTCCGGCGTATGCCGGGCTCCAGGCTTTCGTCCAGATGAAGCTTCATCGTATTTGGACTTGGAGTCGGTTCAATAAATGTGATCTTCATACGTTAAGCTCCCCTTCAAACGGTACAATACCGTAGTCTTTATCCGCATTTTACATCATTTCAGCTGTGAAAAACAAAAGGGCAGAGCCCTGAACCCGCTAAAATTTAAAATTTTTCCCGATTTAATTTACAGGTTTAGGACAAACCGACTGAAATTAAAAGCCTTACTCGCCCTGTCTTCCTGCTTTTCGGGGCTGCGTCTTTGTTCATTATTTAGCGCACAGAATGAGGTAGCGGACGATCATAAACAAGTGACTAATTTAAGGGTTCGATACTTCCAAACCTGGGGCCAAAATCAACTTGACGACTGGTAGATAGAGGGATACCATGGATATTATACCTATCCTTTAACTGGAAAATGTGGGTTTGTAACCGTTAATTTCTTTATTTAAACTGATTAAATAATAATTGCATTAAAATTAAATAAACGATGAGAGAGATGGGTTATGAAATTATTCTGTTTACCTTATGCCGGTGGTTCAGCCTCTGTTTACAGCCAATGGTCAAGCAAATTAAGCGGAATCGCTGAAGTTATACCTGTGGAGCTAGCTGGTAGAGGCAGGAGAATGCCCGAACCGCCTTATCTGTCTTTGGAAGAAGCAGTTGAAGATATTACGTCGATTATTATGCAGCAATTAAGCGGAGATCCATATGCGGTTTTCGGGCATAGCCTGGGAGCCATTCTTGCATATGAAACGATTTATCAATTGAAAAGCAGGGGGGTTAAGGAGCCTGACGCCGCATTTTTCTCTGGCAGATCTGCTCCGCATGTACGAGCCAAGGATGACAGAATCGTTCACCTGCTTGCGGATGAAGAGTTTATATCGCACTTAATGGAATTAGGAGGAACTCCGCCGCAGTTTTTTGAAAATACTGAATTAATGAATCTTTTTTTGCCTATTATCAGATCAGATTTCCGGTTATCAGAGACTTATATTTTCAAAGAGAAAAGCAGTAAGCTCGGGTGTGATGTCAATATATTCTACGGTAATCAGGATGATACCTTGTCAGGAGCTATCGGAGAGTGGGATCAAGTAACTGAGAAGGATTGCAAGTATGCTGAATTTGATGGAGATCATTTTTTTATCCATAGTCAATCGCAATCTGTTATAAAGGCTCTTATTAAAGGTCTCCATCTCCGCTAGTCAGCGGCTCGCCGGGAAACCAGCGAAAGGCGGAGGTATTATTCAGAATCTATTTACTAGCCGGTTCATTCCGATCAGCACAATTAATTAGGGGGACTTACTTGTATGAGACAGTTAAGCGGGAGCGAATCTGTATTCTCATTATCACACGCACAGCGAAGAATCTGGATGATGGAGCAGCATTATCCCGATACTTCACTCAATAATGTGACACTGTATTTTATTTTTAAAGGGGAAGCGAATTTAGAATGGATTGAAACAGCCATCCACTGTAACCTCAGTAACCACACCGGGTTTGGATTGCGATTCACCCGCAGCCAGGACGGTGAGCCGTATCAATATTATATACCCCACCGCAAAACCCCGTTGCCGATGATTGATTTCAGTCCTTTAGATAATCCTGATGAAGCATTTCAGCTCTGGACACAAGAGCAGGCGGCTACCCCCTTCCAATTAGAAAATGGCCCTTTATATTACGTGGCCTTATTTAAAATCAGAGAAAATGAATGCGGTTACTTAATCAAGGCGCATCATATTATTGCCGATGGATGGTCAGGGTACGTGTTGCATCAGGACACTCTTGAGATTTATGAAAAGCTGGCAAAAGGTGAAGAACGTCCAGCGGGGAGGTCCAGCAATTTTCTGGATTTTGCTGATGATGAAGAACATTATTTAGCTTCTAATCGATACATAAAAGACAAGCAGTTTTGGTTACAGCGTTATCATGACTTTGAGTCCCCTACGACTATGGGAACTTCTAAAGCCGGTACCAACGATTCGGCTGGAACACGGAGATCATTTCGGCTGAACAAAGTGCTTTCTGACCAAGTCAGAGAAAAGCTTAGTGAGAACCGGGTTTCACTTAATGCATGGTTTGTATCGTTAATGCTTGTCTATTTGTACCGGACTACGGGACAAAGTGATTTAGTAATCGGAACTCCGGTCGTAAACCGCTCGGGACCCAAAGAAAAATCTGCAATAGGCATGTTTGTAAGCACAATGCCGCTGCGGGTGCAAATGAACGCTATACAGAGCTTCGATTCATTTAGCAGGGAAGTACAGCGGGAACTGATGTCATGTTATTTTCATCAAAAATATCCTTACGATAATCTGGTGCAAGAATTAGAGCTGCGGAAAAAAGGAACAGATCAGCTATTTTCTGTTGTTGTAAATAATTATGGCACCAGACTGGTAACAAATTTAGAAAATCTTACTGTAAGCGCAAACGAGGTTTATAGCGGACATCAATATTATCCATTCCAGTTTATTGTTAGAGATTGGTTTGAGACTGGTGAGCTTGAATTGGCGTTTGATTATAAAGCCGACCATTCGGATGGAATCGTAGAGCAAATATATAGCTCTTTTAATGTCATGCTTCAGGATATCATTCAAGAACCTGGCCTCATGATTCAAGATATCCGACTATTAGATGAAGGGGGAACCCGTCAGCTTACAGTTGGATTCAATGACACGGCAGCAGCGTATCCGCGGGAAGCGACAATCCACGGACTGTTCGAAGCGCAGGTGGAGAAGACGCCGGGTGCGGTGGCGGTCGTGTATGGCGACCAGCAGCTGACCTACGCGGAGCTGAACGCGCAGGCGAATCAGCTGGCGTGGACGCTGCGCGGCCATGGCGTAGGTCCGGAGCGTATCGTGGCAATTTTGATGGAGCGCTCGCTGGAGATGGTCGTCGGGATGCTCGGCATCCTGAAGGCCGGCGGGGCGTACGTGCCGATCGATCCGGATTATCCGGCCGAGCGGATTGCTTATACATTGAGGGACAGCGGGGCGGAGTGGCTGGTGACAAACCGGGCTGCCGAGCTTCGGACGCCGGCGCTTCCGTTTGCGGGCTGCCGGGTGTATGCAGGGGAATCAGTGCCGGAGCAGACGGGGAATCCGCCGCAGACGGCAACGCCGGAGCAGCTGGCCTACGTGATCTATACTTCAGGGACAACCGGAAAGCCGAAAGGGACGATGATTACGCACCGGAACGTGGTGCGGCTGCTGTTCAATGACCGCATGGCGTTTGATTTCAATGAGCGGGATGTGTGGACGCTGTTCCACTCCTATTGCTTCGATTTCTCGGTCTGGGAAATGTACGGCGCACTGCTCTATGGAGGCAAGCTGGTCGTTGTGCCATTGATGACGGCGAGGGATCCGGAGCAGATGGTGCGGCTGCTGAGGCAGGAACGGGTGACGGTGCTGAACCAGACGCCGAGCGCGTTTTATGCGTTGTCGCAACGTGAAATGGAAGAGGCGGACGCGGAGCTGTGCGTGCGGACCGTTATCTTTGGCGGGGAAGCGCTGGCGCCGGGGCGGTTGCGGTCATGGCAGCGGAAGTATCCGGATACGGATTTGATCAATATGTACGGGATCACGGAAACGACAGTGCACGTGACATACAAGAAGCTGGGAGAGGCGGAGATTACAAGCGGCATCAGCAACATCGGCAAGCCGCTTCCGACGCTGCGGGCCTATATTCTTGGTGACGGACAGCAGCTGCAGCCGGTCGGCGTCGCAGGCGAGCTGTGCATTGCGGGAGAAGGTCTGGCGCGGGGGTACTTGAACAACCCGGAGCTGACGGCGGAGAAATTCGTGGACAACCCGTTTGAACCGGGGGCACGGATGTACCGGACCGGGGATCTGGCGAGATGGCTACCGGACGGAAACCTGGAGTATCTGGGGCGGATCGACCATCAGGTGAAGATCCGGGGCTACCGGATCGAGTGCGGGGAGATTGAGGCGCGGCTTCTGGCGCATGCGTCCATCCGCGAAGCGGTGGTGCTGGCCCGTGAGGATGAGCAGGGACAGGCGTACTTATGCGCATATTATGTGAGCGATGAGGTGGTTGCTGTACCGGAGCTGCGTTCACACTTGGCGGGACAGCTGCCGGATTACATGATTCCGTCCTACTTTGTGGAGCTGGAGCAGCTGCCGCTGAGCACTAACGGCAAGGTGGACCGTAAGGCGCTGCCGGTGCCGGAAGCGGCGCAAACCGGCAGCGTCTACGAAGCACCGGGCACGCCGGCGCAGCTGCAGCTGGTGGAGATTTGGCAGGACGTGCTGGGGGCGGAGCAGGTCGGCATCCACGATAACTTTTTTATGCTGGGCGGCGACTCGATCAAGGCGATCCGCCTGGTCAGCCGGATCAACCGTGACCTGGACGTTACTCTTCCGTTAAAAGAGCTGTACCTGCATCAGACCATCGGCGAGCTGGCCGGGCTTCTAGTGCAGGAGCATAAGCCGAACCGGCAGCTGGAGTCAGGGCGGGAGATGCTGGAGCAGATGAAGCGGCGCATCATGGAGGATCCGGAACAGGCGAAGCATCTGCCGGAGGATTACGAGGATGTGTATCCGCTGAGCAAAATTCAGCAGAGCATGGTGTTCTACTCGAGACTGCGGCCGGAGGAGCCGATATACCACGATCAGTTTTTGTACCATTTCAAGATCGTGTCGACGGACCGGTTGGCGGAAACGCTGCAGCGGTTATCCGATAAGCATCCGATCCTGCGCACCACCTTTGATCTCACACATTTTGAGGAAGAAGTCCAGATCGTGCATACCCGGATCACGCCGAATCTTTTGTCGGAAGATATCTCCTCACTCAGCCATGAGGCGCAGGAGCGTGTGATCCAGGCATACATTGAACAAGACAAGCAAAGCTTGTTCCGGTTTGACGAAGAGGTGCTGTGGCGGGTTCACTTGTTCCGGCTGGATCCCCAGGATAATTATTGCATGGTGGCTACAATCCACCATGCAATGCTGGACGGATGGAGCCTGGCATCCCTCCAGCAGGAGGCTGTGGACCTTTATCGGCAGCTGCTGCAGGGAAAGCCGGCCAAGATGCAGGCGCTGCAAAGCAGCTACAGGGATTATGTGGCGATCAACCGGTTCCGGGAGAGTGACGAGGAGAGCCGGCAATATTGGATCAGGGAACTGGCGGGGTATACCCGGAACAAGCTGCCGTTCAACTACGCGGGCAAGAAGAGGGAGCGGGGAGGGGTCAGCAAAATATACCGCAGACCCCTGAGCCGTACGCTGCTTGAATCCTTGGAGCGGCAGGCGAAGCGGTACAGATGTACGGTCAAGGAGCTGTGCTTAAGCGCTTACGTCTATTTGCTGGGCATTCTGACGACGGAGGAAGAGATTGTTACAGGTGTGGTCAGCCACGACCGGCCGGCCATGGAGGATGCAGACAAGGTGTTGGGCTGCTTCCTCAATACGGTGCCGCTCCGCACAGAAGTGACAGGTCAGGTGTCGAAGTCGGAACTGGTGAGCCGGACGAAACAGCAGCTTGCACAAATGAAGGCGTATGAATTGTCTCTAGCCGAAATCGCCCATTTAATCGGTGAAGTGTCAAACCTGTCGGTCAACCCGGTCTTTGATACGCTGTTTAACTATACTGATTTCCATGTGCTGGAGGAAATGCGGACGGGCCAAGAGAGGGCATGGGAGACGGCGTCACTAAGTTTGGACGCAAACGAAATGACGAATACATTGTTTGATCTGGAGATTTTTCAAGCCCTACAGAAGCTGTATATGCAGATCAAATACGCGCCGGGGTATTTTGATGACCGGGAGATCGAAACGGCGTTTGCCTGGTACGAACGAATCTTAGAGGCTTTGTGCGACGAGGAGAGTGATCTCTTGTCGATGGAGCATCTGATGACGGCTGGGGAACGGCAAGATCTGGCGTATGAATGGAACCGGACGGATGTGCCATACGCCACAGAGAAGACGCTCCACCAGCTGGTTGAGGAACAAGCGGCCAGGACGCCTGATGCAGTGGCGGTCGTGTACCTGGATCAGCAGCTGACCTACGCGGAGCTGAACACGCGGGCGAATCAACTGGCGCGGATGCTGCGCGGTCAGGGCGTGGGGCCGGACGGCATTGTGGCGATGATGGCGGAACCCTCGCTGGAGCTGATTGCCGGAATGCTCGGCATTCTGAAAGCCGGCGGGGCATATCTGCCGATCGATCCGTCGCTGCCCGCTGAGCGGGTCCGGTATATGCTCAGCGACAGCGGAGCGGCAGTGCTGCTGCTGGGGCCTGGTCTGGATGTCGGCGGTTTTGAGGGCGCGGTAGTCGAGCTGACGCCTGGTGAACAAGGGCAATCGGGGGCCGACCTGCCGCTAGAGCTGGATTCCCGGCGTTTGGCGTATATGATCTACACTTCAGGCACGACGGGAAATCCCAAAGGGGTCATGATAGAGCACCGCTCGGTAGTTAACTTCATCACCGGGATGGCGCAAGTGATTCCCTTTGCCCCGGCGAAGTCGATTTTATTTGCGACGACACTGTCGTTTGACATCTCAGTGGTGGAGACGCTGCTGGCGTTGACACAAGGCATGCGGGTCGTGGCAGCGAGCAAAGAGCAGCAGAAGGACCCTCAGCAGCTGGCGGAGCTGATCGGGCGCCAGCGCATCGGCATGGTGCAGATGACGCCATCACGGGTGAAGATGCTGTTATCGGCGGGCTGTGACGCGTGGCTGGAAGGCGTAACCGAAATCCTGATTGGTGGAGAGGCCTGGACGGGCGAGCTGCTGACGGAGCTGCAAAGCAAGTCAAAGGCCGCACTATTCAATATGTACGGTCCGACGGAGACGACGATTTGGTCCGCAGTGCGGGAAGTCACCGCTGAGCAGACCGTGACCGTCGGGGGGCCGATGGCCAATACGCAGCTGTACATTGTAAATGACAAGCGGCAGCTGCAGCCGGTGGGTGTCGCGGGTGAACTGTGTATTGCAGGGGACGGCTTGGCACGAGGGTACTACAACCGGCCGGAGCTGACGGCGGAGAAATTCTTAGATAACCCGTTTGGGCCGGGAATGCGCATGTACCGGACGGGCGATCTGGCAAGATGGCTGCCGGACGGCAGCCTGGAGTACTTGGGGCGGATTGACCACCAAGTGAAGATTCGGGGCTACCGGATTGAGTGCGGGGAGATCGAGGCGCGGCTTCTGGCGCATGCGTCTGTCCGCGAAGCGGTAGTGATGGCCCGTGAGGATGAGCAGGGGCATGCGTATTTATGTGCATATCTTGTGAGCGACGCGGCGGTTGCTGTGCCGGAACTGCGTGCACATTTGGCAATACAGCTGCCGGATTACATGATTCCGTCTTATTTTGTGGAGCTGGAAAGAATTCCGCTGAACAACAACGGCAAGGTAGACCGTAAGGCACTTCCAGCGCCGGACCGGGAAGCGTACACCGAAGGCTGCGAAGCGCCGCGGGATGTGCTGGAGACGCAATTGGCGGCGTTGTTCGCTGTGGTGCTCGGGGTCAATGAGGTCGGGATCAACGATTCGTTCTTCGAGCGCGGCGGCCACTCGCTGAAAGCGGTGGCGCTGGTATCGCGGATTCATCAGCAGCTGGGCGTCGAGCTGCCGCTGCGGGAGCTGTTCGCACGGCCGACAGTGAAGGCATTGGCGGCCCATGTGCGCAGCGCCGAACAAAGCGGCTACGGCCGGATTGAGCCGGCGGCGGTACAGGCCTCGTACCCGCTGTCTTCGGCGCAGCGGCGGCTGTATGTGTTGCATGAGCTGGAGCCGGAGAGCACGCGCTACAACATGCCTGGCGTTGTGGAACTGGCCGGTCAGGTGGATATGGAACGTCTGGAGCAAGCGATTCGTGCGGTTATTGCCCGCCATGAGTCGCTGCGCACGTCGTTCACATGGGCAGACGGCGAACCGAGACAACACATACACGGAGAAGCCCCGTTTGAATTAGTGCTTCAGGAAGCGGAAGAGTCGCGGGCACAAGAGTTCACCCGGAGCTTCGTCCGGCCGTTCGCGCTGGATGAGGCCCCACTGCTGCGGGCCGGATTGCTACGGCTGGCGGAGGAGCGTTATTGGCTGGTGTGGGACATGCATCATATCGTGTCAGACGGCGTGTCGATGAATATTTTGGTGTCGGACTTCATGGCGGCGTATGCCGGTGAGGAGCTGGCGCCGCTGCGGATCCAGTACAAGGACTATGCGGTGTGGCAGCAGAGCGTGCTCGAAGTGGAGCGGATGCAGGCACATGAGGCGTACTGGCTATCGGCTTATGCGGAGGAAGCGCCGGTGCTGGAGCTGCCGGCTGACCGGCTGCGTCCGGCCGTCCAGGGCAGCGAAGGCGGGAAGGTTCATGCACAGATCCGTGCGGACGTAGCCGAGGGGCTGGAACGGATTGCGGCAGAGACGGGAGCAACGCTGTACATGGTGCTGCTGGCAGCGTATAACGTGTGGCTGCACAAGTACACGGGCCAGAATGACATTGTGGTCGGGACGCCGGTGTCGGGCCGGACGCATGGGGATACAGAAGCTATGATCGGGATGTTCGTGAACACGCTGGCGCTGCGCAATGCCCCGTCCGGGGAGAAGCGGTTTATCGACTTCGTACGCGAGGTGAAGGAGCGGACATTGTCGGCGTTTGAGCATCAGGACTACCCGTTTGAGGAACTGGTGGAGAAGCTGAACGTGCGGCGCGATATGGGGCACAACCCGTTGTTTGACACGATGCTGGTGCTGCAGAACATGGAGCAGGCGGGGTTCCGTCTGGCGGACGTTGACGTTCGTGGGGTTGAGCTGAGTCATTCGGCGACGAAGTTTGACTTAACGCTGAATGCTGTGGAGCAGGATCAAGGCCTCCAGCTGACGCTGGAATACAGCCGCGCGCTGTTCAACGGGGAGACGGCCGAACGGTACCTGCTGCACTTTGAACAGCTCTTGTCCCAAATAGCAGGACAGCCGGAAGCAAGCATTGGCGCGTACGAGCTTGTAACACCAGCGGAGAAGGAGCAACTGGTGTACGGATTTAACGACACAGCGGCGGCGTATCCGCGGGAAGCGACAATCCACGGACTGTTCGAAGCGCAGGTGGAGAAGACGCCGGGTGCGGTGGCGGTCGTGTATGGCGACCAGCAGCTGACCTACGCGGAGCTGAACGCGCAGGCGAATCAGCTGGCGTGGACGCTGCGCGGCCATGGCGTAGGTCCGGAGCGTATCGTGGCAATTTTGATGGAGCGCTCGCTGGAGATGGTCGTCGGGATGCTCGGCATCCTGAAGGCCGGCGGGGCGTACGTGCCGATCGATCCGGATTATCCGGCCGAGCGGATTGCTTATACATTGAGGGACAGCGGGGCGGAGTGGCTGGTGACAAACCGGGCTGCCGAGCTTCGGACGCCGGCGCTTCCGTTTGCGGGCTGCCGGGTGTATGCAGGGGAATCAGTGCCGGAGCAGACGGGGAATCCGCCGCAGACGGCAACGCCGGAGCAGCTGGCCTACGTGATCTATACTTCAGGGACAACCGGAAAGCCGAAAGGGACGATGATTACGCACCGGAACGTGGTGCGGCTGCTGTTCAATGACCGCATGGCGTTTGATTTCAATGAGCGGGATGTGTGGACGCTGTTCCACTCCTATTGCTTCGATTTCTCGGTCTGGGAAATGTACGGCGCACTGCTCTATGGAGGCAAGCTGGTCGTTGTGCCATTGATGACGGCGAGGGATCCGGAGCAGATGGTGCGGCTGCTGAGGCAGGAACGGGTGACGGTGCTGAACCAGACGCCGAGCGCGTTTTATGCGTTGTCGCAACGTGAAATGGAAGAGGCGGACGCGGAGCTGTGCGTGCGGACCGTTATCTTTGGCGGGGAAGCGCTGGCGCCGGGGCGGTTGCGGTCATGGCAGCGGAAGTATCCGGATACGGATTTGATCAATATGTACGGGATCACGGAAACGACAGTGCACGTGACATACAAGAAGCTGGGAGAGGCGGAGATTACAAGCGGCATCAGCAACATCGGCAAGCCGCTTCCGACGCTGCGGGCCTATATTCTTGGTGACGGACAGCAGCTGCAGCCGGTCGGCGTCGCAGGCGAGCTGTGCATTGCGGGAGAAGGTCTGGCGCGGGGGTACTTGAACAACCCGGAGCTGACGGCGGAGAAATTCGTGGACAACCCGTTTGAACCGGGGGCACGGATGTACCGGACCGGGGATCTGGCGAGATGGCTACCGGACGGAAACCTGGAGTATCTGGGGCGGATCGACCATCAGGTGAAGATCCGGGGCTACCGGATCGAGTGCGGGGAGATTGAGGCGCGGCTTCTGGCGCATGCGTCCATCCGCGAAGCGGTGGTGCTGGCCCGTGAGGATGAGCAGGGACAGGCGTACTTATGCGCATATTATGTGAGCGATGAGGTGGTTGCTGTACCGGAGCTGCGTTCACACTTGGCGGGACAGCTGCCGGATTACATGATTCCGTCCTACTTTGTGGAGCTGGAGCAGCTGCCGCTGAGCACTAACGGCAAGGTGGACCGTAAGGCGCTGCCGGTGCCGGAAGCGGCGCAAACCGGCAGCGTCTACGAAGCGCCAAGCACGCCGGCGCAGCTGAAGCTGGTGGAGATTTGGCAGGACGTGCTGGGGGCGGAGCAGGTCGGCATTCATGATAACTTTTTTGTGCTGGGCGGCGACTCGATCAAGGCGATCCGCCTGGTCAGCCGGATCAACCGTGACCTGGACGTTACTCTTCCGTTAAAAGAGCTGTACCTGCATCAGACCATCGGCGAGCTGGCCGGCTTTTTATCTCAAGAGGGAAAGGCGGAGCGGCAGCTGGAGTTGGGACGGGAGATGCTGGAGCAGATGAAGCGGCGCATCATGGAGGATCCGGACCAGGCGAGGCATCTGCCGGAGGATTACGAGGACGTGTATCCGCTGAGCAAAATTCAGCAGAGCATGGTGTTCTACTCGAGATTGCGGCCGGAGGAGCCGATATACCACGATCAGTTTCTGTACCATTTCAAGATCGTGTCGACGGACCGGTTGGCGGAAGCGCTGCAGCGGTTATCCGATAAGCATCCAATCCTGCGTACCACCTTTGATCTCACACATTTTGAGGAAGAGGTCCAGATCGTGCATACCCGGATCACGCCGAATCTTTTGTCAGAGGATATTTCCTCAATCAGCCATGAGGCGCAGGAGCGTGTGATCCAGGCATACATTGAACAAGACAAGCAAAGCTTGTTCCGGTTTGACGAAGAGGTGCTGTGGCGGGTTCGCTTGTTCCGGCTGAACACACACAATGATTATTGCATGGTTTCTACGATCCATCATGCGGTGTTGGACGGATGGAGCCTGGCGTCCTTCCAGCAGGAGGCCATGGATATATATCAGCAGCTGCTGCAGGGCAAGCCGGTTGAGACGCAGGCGCTTCAAAGCAGCTACAGGGATTATGTGGCGATCAACCGGTTCCGGGAGAGCGACGAGGAGAGCCGGCAATATTGGATCAGGGAACTGGCGGGGTACACCCGGAACAAGCTGCCGTTCAACTACGCAGGCAAGAGGAGGGAGCGGGGAGCGGTCAGCAAAATATACCGCAGACCCCTCAGCCGTACGCTGCTGGGTTCCTTGAAACGGCAGGCGAAGCGGTACGGATGTACGGTCAAGGAGCTGTGCTTGAGTGCGCACGTCTATTTGCTGGGCATTCTGACGACGGAGGAAGAGATTGTTACAGGTGTGGTCAGCCACGACCGGCCGGCCATGGAGGATGCAGACAAGGTGTTGGGCTGCTTCCTCAATACGGTACCGCTACGCATAGGAGTGACAGGTCAGGTGTCGAAGTCGGAACTGGTGAGCCGGACGAAACAGCAGCTTGCACAAATGAAGGCGCATGAGCTGTTTCTGGTCGACATTGCCCATTTAATAGGTGAAGTGTCAAGCCCGTCGGTCAACCCGGTCTTCGATACGCTGTTTAATTATACCGATTTCCATGTGCTGGAGGAGCAGCTGGGGGATGAGCTGGTATCAGAGCCGGTCCATTTTAACCTTGAAGCCAATGAGATGACGAATACATGGTTTGATTTGGAGGTATCTCAATCCCTTCAGGAACTGAACATGCAGATCAAATACGCGCCGGGGTATTTTGATGACCGGGAGATCGAAACGGCGTTTGCCTGGTACGAACGAATCTTAGAGGCTTTGTGCGACGAGGAGAGCGATCTCTTGTCGATGGAGCATCTGATGACGAGTGCGGAACGGCATGGGATCGTGTATGAATGGAACCGTACGGGTACGCCGTACGCAGCAGAGAAGACGCTGCACCAGCTGGTTGAGGAACAAGCGGCGAGGACGCCCGAGCGGCCTGCTTTAAGCTGGAAGAGCCAAAAATTAACCTATCGGGAGCTGGACGAGCGATCGAACCGATTGGCGCGGCGGCTGCAGGCCCGCGGGGTGAAAGTCAATGATCATGTCGGGTTAATGACCGGGCGGAGCTTTGAGATGATCATCGGGATGCTGGCGATTCTGAAAGCCGGCGCAGCGTATGTACCGATTGACCCGGATTACCCGCAAAGCCGAATTGCGCATATTATTGGCCATGCAGGAGTAAGCATCCTTGTCGTCGACCAGACGTATGAAGGAGCGCCAATGCAAGTTGTGGACAGCCGGGACCCTTCGCTGATTGAGCATTCCGGCGGGGCGCTGCAGCTTGCCAAAGATTCAAAGGAATTGGCGTACATCATTTATACATCCGGCTCAACCGGAGAACCGAAAGGGGTCATGATTGAACATCATTCGGCGGTAAACTTGGTCAGCTGGGTCAATCAGGAATTTAGCGTTCATGAGGAAGACCGGCTTTTATTCATTACTTCGATGTGCTTTGATTTGTCAGTGTATGACATTTTCGGCCCTCTTGCGGCGGGAGCCCAGATTGTGATTGCAAGCCGGGAGCAGGTACAGGATCCAAAACAGATGCAGCGGCTGCTGGAACAGGAAGCGATTACGATTTGGGACTCGGTGCCGACGACGCTGAACCATGTGCTGCACAGCATAGAGGAACAAGAAGAGGCGTTTAGCCAGAAAGCTCTGCGGCTGGCGCTGGTGAGCGGGGACTGGATTCCGACCGATTTGGCGGAACGGGCGAAGGCATACTTCCCTCACGTTCAAGTGATAGGACTTGGGGGTGCGACGGAAGCAACCGTATGGTCCAACTACTATCCGATCGAGAAAGTTCCGGCGGATTTGACAAGCATTCCGTACGGAAAGCCGCTGGCGAACAATACCTTCTACATTCTGGACGCTGATTGGCATCCGGTGCCATACGGGGTGGCCGGAGAGCTGTATATCGGGGGCGTGGGTGTAGCCAGAGGATATTTGAACGATCCGGCCAAGACAAGCGCATCGTTTATGCAAAATCCGTTTGTGCCGCAGGGGCGGATATACCGGACGGGGGACATGGGGCGAATGCTGCCGGACGGTAACATGGAGTTTCTGGGACGTCAAGATCACCAGGTGAAGATCCGGGGCTACCGGGTGGAGCTTGGAGAAATCGAAAACCAGTTGCTGAGACATGAGATGGTACGTGAAGCGGTGGTCGCCGCCCGAGAGGATGCAGCCGGCGGAAAATATTTGTGTGCGTACGTGGTGCTGCAGCAGGAGACAGCCTCGGCGGATATTCGGGAGCACCTTGGGCGGACGTTACCGGCGTATATGATACCAGGGTATGTGATACCGATGGAGCGTTTGCCGCTGACTCCTAACGGCAAGCTGGACCGCAAAGCGTTACCGGAGCCGGACACCAGAATGCATTCGGAAGAACAGTATGAGGCACCAAGCACCGAAACGGAGCGGAAGCTGCTCAACATTTGGCGGGACGTGCTTGGTTTAGAGAACATAGGGGTAAGTGACGACTTTTTTGCAGTTGGCGGGCACTCCTTGCGGGCAACCGCGCTGGTGTCCAAAATACAGAAGACGATGAATGTAGAGCTGACGCTGCAGGAAGTATTCCTCCTTACCACGATCAAAGAGCAGGCTCAGAAGATGGAGGGAATGTTGAAGACGGCATACAGCTCTATCGAGCCGACCAGTCTGGACAAGGATTACCCGCTGTCTTCGGCGCAGCGGCGGCTGTATGTGCTGCATGAGCTGGAGCCGGAGAGCACGCGCTACAACATGCCTGGCGTTGTGGAACTGGCCGGTCAGGTGGATACGGGACGGCTGGAGCAAGCGATTCTTGCGGTTATTGCCCGCCATGAGTCGCTGCGCACGTCGTTCACATGGGTGGACGGCGTGCCGAGACAGCAGATACACGAAGAGGTGCCGTTTGAATTAGTGCTTCAGGAAGTGGAGGAGCCGCAGGCACAGGAGCTCATATGGAATTTCGTACGGCCGTTCACACTGGATGAGGCACCGCTGCTGCGGGCCGGACTGCTGCGGCTGGCAGCGGAGCGTTATTGGCTGGTGTGGGATATGCATCATATCGTGTCAGACGGTGTGTCGATGAATATTCTGGTGTCGGACTTCATGGCGGCGTATGCCGGTGAAGAGCTGACGCCGCTGCGGATCCAGTACAAGGACTACGCGGTGTGGCAGCAGGGCGTGCTCGAAGTGGAGCGGATGCAGGCACATGAGGCGTACTGGCTATCGGCCTATGCGGAAGTAGCACCGGTGCTGGAACTGCCAGCTGACCGGATACGCCCAGCGGTGCCGGGGAGTGAAGGCGGCCGGGTGTATACGCAGATCAGTCAGGACGTTGCCGAGAGGCTGAAGCAGATTGCGGCAGAGACGGGAGCAACACTGTACATGGTGCTGCTGGCAGCGTATAACGTGTGGCTGCACAAGTACACGGGGCAAAGCGACATTGTGGTCGGGACGCCGGTGTCGGGCCGGACGCATGGGGATACAGAAGCTATGATCGGGATGTTCGTGAACACGCTGGCGCTGCGCAATGCCCCATCCGGGGAGAAGCGGTTTATCGACTTCGTGCACGAAGTGAAGGAGCGGACATTGTCGGCGTTTGAGCATCAGGACTACCCGTTTGAGGAACTGGTGGAGAAGCTGAACGTGCGGCGCGAAATGGGCCGCAACCCGTTGTTTGACACGATGCTGGTGCTGCAGAACATGGAGCAGGCGAGCTTCCGTCTGGCGGACGTTGACGTTCGTGCGGCTGAGCTGAGTCATTCGGCGACGAAGTTTGACTTAACGCTGAATGCTGTGGAGCAGGATCAAGGCCTCCAGCTGACGCTGGAATACTGCCGCGCGCTGTTCAACGGGGAGACGGCCGAACGGTACCTGCTGCACTTTGAACAGCTCTTGTCCCAAATAGCAGGACAGCCGGAAGCAAGCATTGGCGTGTATACGCTTGTAACGGAGGAGGAGAAGGTGCAGCTGCTGCAGGGGTTCAACGACACAGCGGCGGCGTATCCGCGGGAAGCGACAATCCAGGGACTGTTCGAAGCGCAGGTGGAGAAGACGCCGGGTGCGGTGGCGGTCGTGTATGGCGATCAGCAGCTGACCTACGCGGAGCTGAACGCGCAGGCGAATCAGCTGGCGTGGACGCTGCGCGGTCACGCTGTGGGGCCGGAGCATATCGTGGCGGTTATGGCGGAACGCTCGCTGGAGCTGATGATAGGACTCTATGGCATCCTGAAGGCCGGCGGGGCGTACCTGCCGATCGATCCGGCGCTGCCTGCAGAGCGCATCCGCTATATGCTCAGCGACAGCGGCGCGGCGACGCTGCTGATACAGCCTGGGCTGGATGCATGCGGATTTGAGGGCACGGTTGTCGAGCTGACGCTTGGGGGACAAGCGCAATCTGAAGCCACTCCGCCGCTAGAGATGGATTCCCGGGGACTGGCGTATGTAATCTACACCTCGGGCACGACTGGGAATCCCAAGGGGGTCATGATTGAACACCGGGCGGTTATTAACCGCTTGGAGTGGATGCAGAACCGCTACCCGATCGGAGCACAGGATGTTCTTCTGCAGAAGACGCCGATTACGTTCGACGTTTCGGTATGGGAACTGTTCTGGTGGGGCATGACCGGAGCCCGGGTCTGCATGCTTGCGCCGCAGGGAGAGAAGGATCCGGAGGTGCTGGCCGAAACGATAGAGCGTCACGGCGTCACGGTAATGCACTTTGTGCCGTCGATGCTGAGCGTGTTTCTGGAGCAGGCGGGGCAAGGTTTTGGCAGGGAGCAGCTGGGCAGCTTGCGCCGGGTATTTGCCAGCGGGGAAGCATTGAAGCCGCAGCACGTGACCGGGTTCTATAAGGTAATGCAGGGGAGCGGAGCGACGCTTCACAACCTGTACGGACCAACGGAGGCTACGGTGGATGTCACATATTACGACAGCGCTTCGACCTTCGCGGAACCGGCAGTCCCGATCGGCAAGCCAATCGCTAATACGCAGCTGTACATTGTGAATGAGAACCGGCAATTGCAGCCGGTGGGTGTCGCGGGTGAACTGTGCATAGCAGGGGACGGCTTGGCACGTGGGTACTACAACCGGCCGGAGCTGACGGCAGAGAAATTCGTGGACAACCCGTTTGAGCCGGGGACACGGATGTACCGGACCGGAGATTTGGCGAGATGGCAGCCGGACGGCAATCTGGAATACCTGGGCCGGATCGATCATCAGGTGAAGATCCGTGGCTACCGGATCGAGTGCGGGGAGATTGAGGTGCGGCTTCTGGCGCATGCGTCTATCCGAGAAGCGGTAGTGCTGGCCCGTGAGGATGAGCAAGGACAGGCATACTTGTGTGCATATTATGTGAGCGACGCGGCGGTTGCGGTACCGGAACTGCGTTCACATATGGCAATACAGCTGCCCGATTACATGATTCCGTCTTATTTTGTGGAGCTGGAGAGAATTCCGCTGAACACCAACGGCAAGGTAGACCGCAAGGCTCTTCCAGCGCCGGACCGGGAGGCGTACACCGAAGGCTATGAAGCGCCGCGGGATGCGCTGGAGATACAATTATCTGAGTTGTTCGCTGTGGTGCTCGGGGTCAATGAGGTCGGGATCAGCGATTCGTTCTTCGAGCGCGGCGGCCACTCACTGAAAGCGGTGGCGCTGGTATCGCGGATTCATCAGCAGCTGGGCGTCGAGCTGCCGCTGCGGGAGCTGTTCGCACGGCCGACAGTGAAGGCATTGGCAGCCCATGTGCGCAGCGCCGAACAAAGCGGCTACGGCCGGATTGAGCCGGCGGCGGTGCAGGCCTCGTACCCGCTGTCTTCGGCGCAGCGGCGGCTGTATGTGCTGCATGAGCTGGAGCCGGAGAGCACGCGCTACAACATGCCTGGCGTTGTGGAACTGGCCGGGAAGGTGGATATGGAACGTCTGGAGCAAGCGATTCGTGCGGTTATTGCCCGCCATGAGTCGCTGCGCACGTCGTTCAGGTGGACAGACGGTGAGCCGAGACAGCTGGTGCACGAAGAGGTGCCGTTTGGATGGAGCTGCCGCGATGTGGAAGAAGCACAGGCGCGGGAGTTCACCCGGAGCTTTGTGCGGCCGTTCGCGCTGGATGAGGCACCGCTGCTGCGGGCCGGAGTGCTGCGGCTGGCGGAGGAGCGTTATTGGCTGGTGTGGGACATGCATCATATCGTGTCAGACGGTGTGTCGATGAATATTCTGGTGTCGGACTTCATGGCGGCGTATGCCGGTGAGGAGCTGGCACCGCTGCGGATCCAGTACAAAGACTTTGCGGTGTGGCAGCAGGGTACGCTCGAAGTGGAGCGGATGCAGGCACATGAGGCATATTGGCTATCCGCTTATGCGGAGGAAGCGCCGGTGCTGGAGCTGCCGGCTGACCGGCTGCGTCCGGCGGTGCCAAGCAGCGAAGGCGGCCGGATACACACTGAAGTAAATGCCAAGATGTTAGATGCCCTAAAAAGGATTGCGGCAGAGACGGGAGCGACGCTGTACATGGTGCTGCTGGCAGCGTATAACGTGTGGCTGCACAAGTATACGGGGCAAAGCGACATTGTGGTCGGGACGCCGGTGTCGGGCCGGACACACGGGGATACGGAGCCCATGATTGGGATGTTCGTGAACACGCTGGCCTTGCGCAATGCCCCGTCCGGGGAGAAGCGGTTTATCGACTTCGTACGCGAGGTGAAAAAGCGGACATTGTCGGCATTTGAGCATCAGGATTACCCGTTTGAGGAACTGGTGGAGAAGCTGAACGTGCGGCGCGATATGGGCCGCAACCCGTTGTTTGACACGATGCTGGTGCTGCAGAACATGGAGCAGGCGAGCTTTGGACTGACAGATATTGACGTTCGTCCGGTTGAGCTGGGCCATTCGACGGCGAAATTCGATCTGACGCTAAATGTGTGGGAAGCCGAAAAAAATCTTCTCCTGACGCTGGAATACAGCAGCGTGCTATTCAACAAGGAGACGGCCGAGCGGCAGCTGTCTCATTTTGTCCACCTCTTGACTCAAATGACAGAACAAGCGGATGCCACCATAGCTTCTCTGGAACTTGTAACACTAGAGGAGAAGGAACAACTGCTGTACGGGTTCAACGACACTGCGGCAGCGTATCCGCGGGAAGCGACGATTCACGGGCTGTTCGAAGCACAGGCGGAGAAGACGCCGGATGCGATAGCGGTTGTACACGGGGATCAGCAGCTGATCTATGCGGAGCTGAACGCGCGGGCAAATCAGCTGGCCTGGACGCTGCGCGGTTACGGCGTGGGGCCCGAGCGTACCGTGGCGATTATGGCGGAGCGCTCGCTGGAGCTGATGATCGGGGTGCTCGGCATCCTAAAAGCTGGCGGGGCGTACGTGCCGATCGATCCGGCGTATCCGGCGGAGCGGATTGCTTACATGTTGGAAGACAGCGGAGCCGGTCTGCTGCTCATCTCCGGAGACACGCAAGTACCAGCAGCCTATGCGGGAGAAGTGTTAACCCTGAACACGGCGCAGTATGCAGGGAATCCGGAGAACGTACCGGTAGTCAGTGGACCGGAGAATATGGCGTATGTCATCTACACGTCCGGATCGACGGGTCAGCCCAAAGGAGTCGTGATTACCCAGCAGAGCCTGGTTAACTATATCAGTTGGGCGTGCAAGGTGTATGTACAGGGAGACCCGCTGGATT
The DNA here is from genome assembly GCF_000758625.1 of Paenibacillus sp. FSL R7-0273. Lineage (NCBI taxonomy): Bacteria > Bacillati > Bacillota > Bacilli > Caryophanales > Paenibacillaceae > Paenibacillus > Paenibacillus sp. FSL R7-0273. Next base: position 6,399,122 of record NZ_CP009283.1, on the reverse strand, counting down.
TCCCGCTGTATTCATCGGTTGCGTTCGACCTCACGGTCACTTCTATGTTTACTCCGCTTGTGAGCGGCAATCGGGTTGTCATCTATTCCGGCCAAGACATCGTCCTGGTGCTGGAGCGGATGCTGACTGAAAATCAAGTCGGGATTGTAAAGCTCACCCCGACGCATTTGAGCCTGCTGGGCGAAATCCCGGCTGCCGGTTCGAATCTGAAGCGGATTATCGTGGGAGGAGAGCAGCTCGAAGCTCATGTGGCAAGGAAATTTGCCAGCCGCTGTGCTTTTCCCGTTGAAATCTATAATGAATACGGGCCAACGGAAACCACGGTCGGCTGCATGATTTACCGCTATGACGAGTCCCAAGGAGGAATGCATGCGGTTCCTATCGGCATGCCGGCAGATAATGCAAAAGTCTATGTGCTGGATGCAAGCCGGCGTCCGGTAGCCACGGGCGTTCCCGGAGAAATGTATATCGGAGGGGAAGGGCTGGCTAGAGGATACCTCAACCGTCCGGAACTGACGGCGGAGAAATTCGTAGCCAATCCGTTTGAACCGGGAACGCAGATGTACCGGACCGGGGATTTGGCGAGATGGCTGGCGGACGGAAATCTGGAGTATCTGGGACGGATCGACCAGCAAGTGAAGATCCGGGGCTACCGGATCGAGTGCGGGGAAATCGAGGCGCGGCTTCTGGCACATGCGTCTATCCGTGAAGCGGTAGTCATCGGCCGGAAGGATGAGCAGGGACAGGCGTATTTATGCGCATATGTAGTGAGCGATAAGGCGGCTAAGGCACCGGAGCTGCGTTCGCACTTAGCAGGACAGCTGCCGGATTACATGATCCCGTCTTACTTTGTGGAGCTGGAGCAGCTGCCGCTGAATACTAACGGCAAGGTGGACCGCAAGGCGCTGCCGGAGCCGGAAGCAGCGCATACAAGTAGGGTTTACGAAGCACCGCGGACAGCGCGGGAAGCCTTGCTGGCATCGGTTTGGCAGGAGGTTCTGGGCGTAAAGCGGCTGGGAATCAAAGATTCCTTCTTTGAGCTGGGCGGGGATTCGATCAAAGCCGTTCAGATAGCTGCGCGGCTGCGGGGGCATCAGCTGCACCTGGCGATCCGGGATCTGTTCCGGTATCCGACGGTCCTGGAGCTAAGCCCGCATGTACAGACGCTGACACGTCAGACCGATCAAGGGCCAGTAGAAGGCGAAGTGCGGTTAACGCCAATCCAGCAGGGACTGTTTGAGCGGTCGGCGCAGCTGCCGCACCATTATAACCAGGCGGTGATGCTGTATCGGCGGGACGGATTTGACGAAGCCATCCTGGGCCGTGTATTTGAGGGGATCGTGTCGCACCATGATGCGCTGCGGATGAGGTACCGGAAAGAAGCGGAGGGCATCGTGCAGTGGAACGGCGGGCTGGCAGAGGCGGGCTTTAGCCTGGACGTCATTGACTTGCACGCTGAACCTGACGTGGAGACGCGGATCGCGGCGGAAGCTGAGCGCCTGCAGCGGGGGCTGCACCTGGAGCAGGGACCGCTGCTGCGCCTGGGGCTGATGAAGACCGGTGAGGGCGATCATCTGCTGATCGTCATCCACCATCTGGTGGTGGACGGGGTGTCATGGCGGATTCTGTTCGAAGATGTGCAGACGGGTTATGAGCAGGCGGAGCGGGGCGGGGAGATCCGCTTCCCGGAGAAGACGGATGCGTTCCGGACGTGGTCGGAAGCACTATCGCGCTATGCGGACAGTAAGGAACAGCTGGGTGAAATCGCCTATTGGAAACACATCGAGCAGACGCCGGCTGGGGTGCTGCCGGAGGAGGAAGGACCGGGAGAATCCGACCGGAGCGGCGGAGCGGTGACCATTGAGCTGTCGCAGGAAGAGACGGATCAGCTTCTGAACCAGGCGGGCCGGGCGTACCATACGGAAATCAACGACATCCTGCTGACGGGGCTAGGGCTGGCGCTGCGGGAATGGAGCGGCGGGCGGCAATTTGTAGTGGACCTGGAAGGGCATGGCCGTGAAGAGATCGGGGAAGCGGTGGATGTGAGCCGTACGGTCGGCTGGTTCACGGCGGTCGTGCCGACGCTGCTTGACCTGGGGGCATCCGAGGCGTTGTCCGACTGTATCAAAACAGTGAAAGAAGGGCTGCGCAGCGTACCGAACAAAGGTCTGGGGTATGGCGTGCTGAAGTATATGACGGCAGCGGAGCACAAGGGGGAGCTGAAGTTCGACCTTCGCCCGGAGATCTGCTTCAATTATCTGGGCCAGTTCGATCAGGACGTGACCGGTGGCGTATTCGAAGCGTCGGAGTACGGGACAGGCAGCAGCATGGATCGGAACCTTCAGAGTGAGTACAAGCTGAGTCTGAACGGGATGGTGAGCGGCGGGAAGCTTATGTTTACGTGTAATTATGCGGCGGATACTTACCGGAGGGCAACGGTGGAATGGTGGATGGCGTGTTATGCAGAGCAGCTTCGCAGGCTGATTGCCCACTGCACCGGGCAGGCGTACAGCGAAAAGACCGCGAGTGATTTTAGCTCTAGCGGATTAGATATTGAAGAAATAGAGAACATTTACACATTGCTTGAGCAAATGAACTAGGAAAAAGGGTTATAGCAGGGGGGTGTAAGGACATCCCTCTGCACTCTATATGAAGAGAATACGGTATCAGCAGATATCTAAATTGACTGGCCCGAGAGATTAACCCCGGTTTTATAATAGCGGTCTTTAAACAACTTGTCGGGAGGGAATCATGAGTATAAGAAGAGATTTGATAAAAGACATCTATTATCTGACGCCGATGCAAGAAGGTATGTTATTTCATTCTATGCTTTACAAGTCAAATGAGTATTTTGAACAATATGCTTTGGAGCTTGAAGGTGACTTAAATGTAACTCTGGTTAATCAATCATTTGCGATGCTGATTGAGCGATACGATATACTTCGAACCGTATTTGTCTGGGAAAAAGTGAAGAAGTCTGTTCAGGTCGTAGCAGAAACCCAAAAGGCAGATTTGATTTTCGAAGATATTTCCCAGTTAAGTGAAAATGAGAAGTCCAGATATGTGAACGAGTATAAGCAAAAAGACCGGGATCAGGGTTTTGACTTATTGAAAGGGCCTTTAATCCGATTAGCCGTTCTACAAAAAAAGTCCGATTCACACATAATGATTTGGAGCTTCCATCATATTTTGATGGATGGCTGGTGTGTAAGCATTCTTATGCAGGAGTTTATGCATATATATCAATGCCTGAAGAGTAAGCAGCCAATTCAACTAGACACGCCAATACAATTTAACCGATACATACAATGGCTGGAAAAGCAGGACCGGGAAGCGGCACAGCAGTACTGGGGCAGGTACCTGGAGAACTATGAGCAACAGGCGAGTGTGCCGCGGTCGGCTTGGAAAACAGGACATGCGGGAGCGGGAGCCGAACCGCAGGAGCATAGCTTTCGTCTGGAAAAGGAAATGACCCTGGGGCTGGAGCAGCTGGCCCGCCAGGCACAGGTGACGCTGAACACGGTGATGCAGACGATCTGGGGACTGCTGCTGCAAAAGTACAACCAGAGCAGGGATGTGGTATTCGGTGCGGTCGTATCGGGGAGACCGGCGGAGGTGCCGGGGATTGAACGGATGATCGGCCTGTTTATCAATACGGCGCCGGTACGGGTCAGCAGCTATCCCGGCCAAAGTGTAACGGCGCTGCTGCAGCAGGTGCAGGATGCGGCGCTTGCGTCAGAAGCTCACAGCCATTATCCGCTGTATGAGATCCAAGGGCTAAGTGCACTGAAGCAAGGGCTGGTCGACCACATTTTGGTGTTTGAGAACTATCCGGTCGCCGAAGCAATCGGGCAAGCAGGCGGGACGGACAGTCCTCTGTTTGGGATCCGTGACGTCAAAGTATACGAGCAGACAAACTATGATCTAACTGTCGTGCTTGTTCCGGGCGAAGCGCTATCCATTGAATTCAGGTACAACGATAAGGTATATGATGGTGAGTTCATCCGGCGGATGGAGGGACATATCCGGGAGATTGTACAGCAGCTGCTGGAGGATGCGCAGCGGACAGTGGCTTCGATATCGCTCGTAACGGCGGAGGAGGCGGACCAACTGTTGTATGCGTTCAACGACACGAAGGAAGAGTATCCCCGGGAAGCGACGATCCACGGCCTGTTTGAAGAGCAGGTGGAGAAGACGCCGGATGCGGTGGCAGTTGTGTATAGAGACCAGCAGCTGACCTATGCGGAACTGAACACACAGGCAAATCAGCTGGCGTGGACGCTACGGAGGCATGGTGTGGGGCCGGACCGTATCGTGGCGGTTATGGCAGAACGCTCGCTGGAGCTGATGGTAGGGCTGTATGGTATCCTGAAGTCCGGCGGGGCGTACCTGCCGATCGATCCGGCGCTGCCGGCTGAACGCATCCGGTATATGCTCGAAGACAGCGGCGCGGCCGTGCTGCTGATGGAGCCTGGGCTGGATGCATGCGGATTTGAGGGCACGGTAGTCGAGCTGACGCCCGGGGGACAAACGCAATCAGGGGCCAACCCGCCGCTGGAGCCGGATTCCCGGGGGCTAGCGTATGTGATCTATACCTCGGGAACAACAGGCAACCCCAAGGGGGTTATGCTAGAGCACCGTGCGGTTGTTAACCGTCTGCAATGGATGCAGAACCGCTACCCCATTGGAGAACAGGATGTTATTCTACAGAAGACTACGATTACATTCGACGTTTCGGTGCTGGAGCTGTTCTGGTGGGGCATGACAGGGGCACGGATCTGCATGCTTGCGCCGCAGGGAGAGAAGGATCCGGCGGTGCTGGCTGAAACGATTGAACGGTACGGCGTCACGGTGATGCATTTTGTGCCGTCGATGCTGAGTGTGTTTCTGGAGCAGGCCGGCCAATCGTTCAATAGGGGGCAGCTCGGCAGCTTACGCCGGGTATTAGCCAGCGGCGAAGCGTTGAATCCACAGCATGTGGCAGGTTTCTACAAGGTAATGCAGGAGGGCGGAGCGACGCTTCATAACCTGTACGGGCCGACAGAAGCAGCCGAGGTTTCATATTTTGATTGCATTCCACCCTTCAAGGAAGCGGCAGTGCCGATCGGCAAGCCGCTCGCCAATACGCAGCTGTATATTGTGGGCGACAACCGGCAGCTGCAGCCTATTGGTGTCGCGGGTGAGCTGTACATCGCGGGCGACTGCTTAGCACGTGGGTACTACAACCGGCCGGAGCTGACGGCGGAGAAATTCGTAGATAACCCGTTCGGGTCTGGAACACGAATGTACCGGACGGGGGATTTGGCGAGATGGCTGCCGGACGGCAACCTGGAATACATGGGGCGGATCGACCACCAAGTGAAGATCCGGGGCTACCGGATCGAGTGCGGGGAGATTGAGGTGCGGCTTCTGGCGCATGCGTACATTCGCGAAGCGGTAGTATTGGCCCGTGAGGATGAGCAAGGGCAGGTGTATTTATGCGCATATCTTGTGAGCGACGAAGCCGTTCCGTTAGCAGAGCTGCGTTCACACTTGGCAGGACAGCTGCCGGATTACATGATTCCATCCTATTTTGTGGAGCTGGAGCAGCTGCCGCTGAACAATAACGGTAAGGTGGACCGCAAGGCGCTGCCGGCGCCGGACCGGGAAGCGTATACCATAAGCTATGAAGCGCCAAGAAATACGCTGGAGACGCAATTAGCGGAGTTGTTCGCGGTAGTGCTCGGGGTCAATGAGGTCGGGATCAGCGATTCGTTTTTCGAGCGCGGCGGCCACTCGCTGAGGGCATTGACGCTGGTGTCACGGATTCATCAGCAGCTGGCGATAAAGCTGCCGCTGCGCGAGCTATTCGCACGGCCGACAGTGAAGGCGTTGGCGGAATATGTGCGCAGCGCGGAGCAAAGCGGCTACGGCCGGATCGAGCTGGCGGCAGCGCAGGTATCGTATCCGCTGTCTTCGGCGCAGCGGCGGCTGTATGTGCTGCATGAGCTGGAACCGGAGAGCACGCGCTACAATATGCCGGGCGTTGTGGAACTGGCAGGGAAGGTGGATACGGAGCAGCTGGAACAGGCCATCCGTTCGGTCATCGCCCGCCATGAGTCGCTGCGCACTTCGTTCGTATTGGTAGAAGGTGAGCCGAGACAACAGGTGCACGAAGACGTGGTGTTTGAATGGACATGCCGGGATGTGGCTGAATTGCAGGCACAGAGGCTCATCCGGAGCTTTGTCCGGCCGTTCGCATTAGACCAGGCACCGCTGCTGCGCATTGAACTGCTGCGGCTGGAAGAGGAGCGCTACTGGCTGCTGTGGGACATGCATCATATTGTGTCAGACGGCGTGTCGATGAATATTCTGGTATCGGATCTCATGGCGGCGTATGCCGGTGAGGAGCTGGCGCCGCTGCGGATTCAGTACAAGGACTACGCGGTGTGGCAGCAGAACACGCTCGAAGTGGAACGGATGCAGGTACATGAGGCGTACTGGCTGGCGGCTTATGCGGAGGAAGCACCGGTGCTGGAGCTGCCGGCTGACCGGCTGCGTCCGGTGGTGATAAGCAGTGACGGAGGGCGGGTATACACCGAGGTGAATGCCGAGACGGCAGATGCCCTAAAACGAATGGCCACGGAGACCGGAGCGACGCTGTACATGGTGCTGCTGGCAGCGTATAACGTGTGGCTGCACAAGTACACAAGGCAGACCGATATTGTGGTCGGAACGCCGGTGTCGGGACGGACGCATGGCGATACAGGGCCGTTGATCGGGATGTTCGTGAACACGCTGGCGCTGCGCAACGCCCCGTCCGGAGACAAGCGGTTTATCGACTTCGTGCGTGAAGTGAAGGAGCGGACGCTGGAGGCGTTCGAGCATCAGGATTACCCGTTTGAGGAACTGGTAGAGAAGCTGAATGTGCGCCATGACCGCAGCCGTAATCCTTTATTTGATACGATGCTGGTACTGCAGAACATGGAACAATCGAATCTCTATTTAGCAGATATTAAGGTTCGCTCTGTTGAACAGGATACTGCAGCGGCTAAGATGGATCTGATGATGACTGTTGTCGAGACCGAACAAGGCCTTCAATTATCCTTGGAGTATAGCCGGGATTTGTTCAATCATGAGACAGCGACGAGACTGCTTCAAGGATTCAGTGAACTTATCAAAGGTACGGCAACCGATTCTTCTGCACACATTCGAAAATTAAAACTGGAAATCTTTCAAGATGAAAAAGAAGAGGACGAAGATGAATTATTCGAAATAGTTCACTTTGACTAACAACTCAAACAGCGCGTGCCGATTTGATGATCGGCACGCGCTGGCTGTTTTAGCTTTTTTATCGGAGTTTATGATACCGGGCTATTAATACCTTGCCAGTTTCATATTAGGATCAAAGTGTTCCAAGCATTCCTTCCAGGATTTGGATGTAACAACCTCGATATTATCATTATCCCCCCGAAGATAATCATGTCTGCCGCATTTTGAGCATAAAGGATTGAACATCTTAGACATATTCTCAGCAGTGACCTCGTTCAGATTCTTAATTCCGATATCGTATTTGAAAAATTTATCGATTGACCCTCCGACTGCACAGCAATAAAATCCTGAAGCATTTAATCCGACGCCGCATGCCTCAGTTGTCCAACAGCCTCTATACTGATGATTCGGATCATTGTGAATATCAGATGGAGCATAATGAATTAAGTCAAACCCTGATTGGTAGTTACTTATTTTGGATGTATTCTCAACGATAATACTTGGATAGTTAAGCTCTAACCAGTCTAATTTATTCTTTGTAAATTCCGTATGTCCATTAGTAGCAACTATTAATCTAAGAGATTTATTATAATTCCATTTATACTGGAACAGGGCATGAATAATATTATTAAATTCCGGGTGAACCGTCGGTTCTCCGCCCATGACTCTAATTTGTTCCCAACGGTGATCATTGGTAATGGTCTGGTCAATGAATTTATTTATTTGCTCAATACCAATGTTTGTATCTTTGCCTCCTGGCATTAAAGACAAGCCTCTATCACAATTAAAGCACTGCAGTGTGCACACATGGGTAATATCTATTTCTATTTTTTTTACATTGGGTACATGCATTTTTTCAGGCATCATTTTACGCTCCTAATCATTGTGTAATTGCCGTACGACGTCATTCAGTATGTTAATTTCATTGATGCGAAGTTCATCAATAATAGATTTAATTCTATTAAGAATAGAGATTTCATTGGTTAACATATACTTCATCGTCAATGAACGGATAACATCAGCTTGAGCTACAACCTTCTGATAGGAATTTACAATCTCTGAATCGTGAATCATATGTCGCTGGAAAAAGAAATGTATTCGATCAAACATACACTTTTTATGCTCCCACAAACAATGCAGTGGACGAATGTCAAACCTGATTTCATTAGCAATAAGTGCATCAAAAAATAAATTCAGCTGAGTATATACATCCACTCCGTAGCCCCAATTTTGACTGGATAAATTATGGTTTAAATTTTTCATATGTTCCGTCCGGTCATCAAAATCATATGCCGAAAGCTTCCCTGCACAATTATTTGAGAACAGGTAGTCCTCTAACTTGTCAATTACTTTTGCTTTGTCAAAGCTATAGTCTACATTCTCCTTCATCTTGAGATAGCTCGAATAGCCGGCTTCGGAAAATTTTAACGCTTTCATAAAATCTTCAAAGCTGACATCAGATTCTGCGTACTGCATTCTTTCATTAAAACCAATAATATGAAACCGGTTATTCAATAAATCATATCCCGTTATAAGCAGATCATGCGTATTATGGAATTTCTTGTATGCCTGTCTATGTGGAATATAGTACTCATCTACAAACGAATAGAAATAATATCCCTCATTAATTTTTGATATAATCTCCATACGTAAATCATGCTGTTCTTCAGTGTTAATCTTAAGTGCGAGATCACTTTCGAGATAGTCTAACCAAGGAATACCTCCGTAAATATCTCCTGCTATAAAATCAATGTCAAAATCATCCTTATTTTTAATGAAATTTAAATTGCACTTTAAATGAATGAAGTTGCTGTAAAACCATGTTAATGTTTCCGGGTAGTTGGATGTAATTGAAAGAGGGAAGGCTCTGTATTGATAAACAATGATAGGAGGTTGTGGATTAATCGGGAGTTTTACAGTTTGCATATTTGTATGGTCTCCTCTTGTGGTTTCTGCGATATTTATATTTATGTATAGCCCAAGCTTCTGGCAGCCGGCCAGTCTCCGCAAATGCCCTTCTGAGTATACTGTACAGCAGATATATAACCGCTTACATTTGTATGTTCACCGCTTCCTTTGGCTGATTTATTTCATTTGACAAATTAATAACCCTACAAAGTTTGTTTAATATAAGTGAAAAAATAGGGTTAATTGTGTTTTTATTCAAACTTTGATATATTTTATTTTATTGCCATGATTTTGATGTGTCAAGAGAGGATATTCTTTATGCGGTTTGCTTCCAATCGTTATAAAGCGCGATTTGAATACGCTTACAGTTCAATCTTGTAACTAACTCCAATAAAGGAGGTGAATGAGAATGCTGAAGTACAGTCAAGAATTTTATGATCGCCTGGAATCATTAGAAAACTATGCCGTGGGACAAATTGAAAAGCAGGCGGAAACTATACATCTTGATAGTGATAAAGCCCAAGCATTTCAAAAAGCAAAAAGTCAGCAGGAGGTGTACGTAGAAATGAAAAAAATGCTGACCCAGCTCAGACTTGACTATCTACAATGCCACTAGCAGAACTCCAATGAGCTGACTTCAGTTAACGTAAAGATAGGATAACATCCCCGACAAGCTTACACCGGTATTGCACCGGAGCCAGCTTGTCTTCTTTTTTTCGACAATTATAAACATTAATCCTAGTACTTCTTCGGCATAGGTCGACAAGAATACAATAATTTGGGTTGATGGGCATTAATGGATGAAATATAATATAAGTTGTTGTTGTGCATTTTTATGGAAAGGGGTTCCGGAAGCTTTTACCTCTAAGGATTAGAACAGTCTGCTTGCATCCCGAAAGGCGATGTTTATTACAAGCTTCTCTTTCTATTTAGGGATGGAATCACATTCTAGTATAAATATGGCATCAGATATAATATATTTCAATGAGTTATCGCATTTGTATATAACCCGTTTGTATTTTCAGGCCAAGGCTCGCATGAAGGCGCGCCTGGTTATACCGTTAAAAGTCAGTGATCCCTTTTATAGCCCGCTCATGAGCCGGCCATTGCTCCGTTTCGCGCATTTTGAGCGGCCGTACACTTCGTCCTTGCTTGCATGAATAAGTTGGAAGCGCTATCTGTTCATTTGTAATGCTAGATTGGCTTGGCGAACTAATCTGGTAGATTAATGCTTATCTATTGACGTATGTACCAAAAATCACAATTCTGATGCTGCTCTTAAAGTCAAGAAGCTGCCTGCCGCTGAGCAGAAATTACGTTTGGAATAGGCGATTAACGAGGTCTAACATAATATACTTGGAGGTTCAAGAAATGGATTCTTTAACCGTAAGGCTTATGGCTTCTAGTGGCAAATATTCGGAGGCCGTTGATTATTGGCTTGAACAGCTTGCGGAATCTCCCGCACCAACAACCATCTCTCTAGGCAGAGAAAGTGTTTTATCCAGCCATTCGTTCGGGCAGGTCGAACAGCAGCTTTCGGACTGGACTTTGCAACGTGTAGAATCGTTATCAAAAAACTCGGAGCAGGCAATGTTTATGGTCCTGATGTCCGGAACGCTGTCATTTCTTTCGCTGTATCTAAATCATACGGATTTATTAGTAGGTATGCCTCCACTGAAAAAAAAACATAGCGAAGAAGCTGCTTCAGCCGTATTGCCGGTTCGAACCGTGGTCCGCTCTGAGAGTACTTTCAGGGACGTGCTGCTCCAAGTGAGCAATGGCTTAACAGAAGCCGCCAAACATCAGAAATTCCCCCATCCTTACATAGCTGAGAAAACCGGACTGCCTACGAATCGTAACGAATTATTGCGTTTTGGCACGATTGTCTCATTCAACAGCATTCACCAAAAGATTGATCCCGCCCTCTCTGAATGCCTCATTCATATATTTTTTCAAAAAAAGGACGATACACTTTCATTTGTACTGCACTATGATACCGGCCGCTATACTCATGAGAGCCTGATCAGATTGAAGCAGCATCTCGCTGACTTTCTTGATTTAATAATGGGACAAATGAATACGCCGCTTGCCCAGATCGATATGATTTCGAATGAGGAGAAAAAACAGCTGCTGTACGGATTCAACGACACAGCAGCAGCATATCCGCGGGAAGCGACAATCCACGGACTGTTCGAGACGCAGGCGGAGAAGACGCCGGATGCGGTAGCGGTTGTGTATGGGGATCAGCAGCTGACCTATGCGGAGCTGAACGCGCGGGCGAATCAGCTGGCGTGGACGCTGCGCGGGCAAGGAGTGGGGCCGGAGCATATCGTTGCGGTTATGGCGGAACGCTCGCTGGAGCTGATGATAGGACTCTATGGCATCCTGAAGGCCGGCGGGGCGTACTTGCCGATTGATCCGGCGCTGCCGGCAGAACGCATCCGGTATATGCTCAGCGACAGCGGCGCGGCGACGCTGCTGATACAGCCTGGGCTGGATGCATGCGGATTTGAGGGCACGGTAGTCGAGCTGACGCCTGGAGGACAAGTGCAATCGGGGTCCAACCCGCCGCTAGAAGCGGATTCCCGGCGTTTGGCGTATGTAATCTACACCTCAGGGACAACAGGCCACCCTAAGGGGGTCATGATTGAGCACCGCGCTGTCATCAACCGCCTGGAGTGGATGCAGAACCGCTACCCAATCGGAGCACAGGATGTCCTTCTGCAGAAGACGCCGATTACGTTCGACGTTTCGGTGTGGGAGCTGTTCTGGTGGGGTATGACGGGAGCCCGGGTCTGCATGCTTGCGCCGCAGGGAGAGAAGGATCCGGCGGTGCTGGCCGAAACAATTGAGCGTCACGGCGTCACGGTGATGCACTTTGTGCCGTCGATGCTGAGCGTGTTTCTGGAGCAGGCCGGACGAGCGTTTAGCGGGGAGCAGCTGGGCAGCTTGCTCCGGGTATTTGCCAGCGGGGAAGCGTTGAAGCCGCAGCACGTGACCGGGTTCTACAAGGTCATGGAGGGGAAGAAAGCGACGCTTCACAACCTGTACGGACCGACGGAGGCTACGGTGGATGTCACGTATTACGACAGTGCTTCGACGTTCGCAGAGACGGCTGTGCCGATTGGCAAGCCCATTGCCAACACGCAGCTGTACATTGTGAATGAGAACCGGCAATTGCAGCCGGTGGGTGTCGCGGGTGAACTGTGCATAGCAGGGGACGGCTTGGCACGTGGGTACTACAACCGGCCGGAGCTGACGGCAGAGAAATTCGTGGATAACCCGTTCGAGCCGGGGACACGGATGTACCGGACCGGGGACTTGGCCAGATGGCTACCGGACGGCAACCTGGAGTACCTGGGCCGGATGGATCATCAAGTGAAGGTCCGGGGTTACCGGATCGAGTGCGGGGAGATCGAGGCGCGCCTTCTGATGCATGGACATATCCGCGAAGCGGTCGTACTGGCCCGTGAGGATGTGCAGGAGCAGGTCTACTTGTGCGCGTATCTTGTGAGCGACAATACAGTTCCGTTACCTGAACTGCGTTCACACTTGGCGGAACAGCTGCCGGACTATATGATCCCGTCTTATTTTGTGGAGCTGGAGCAGCTGCCGCTGAATACTAACGGCAAGATGGACCGCAAGGCGCTGCCGGCACCGGACCGTGAATCGTACAACGTAGGCTACGAAGCGCCGCGGGATCTGCTGGAGACGCAATTATCGGAGTTATTCGCAGAGATGCTGGGGGTCAACGGGGTCGGCATCAGAGATTCATTCTTCGAACGCGGCGGCCACTCGCTGAAAGGCGTAACACTGCTGTCGCGGATTCATCAGCAGCTGGGCGTCGAGCTGCCGCTGCGGGAACTGTTCGCGCGTCCGACAGTGGAGGCGTTGGCGGCCCATGTGCGCAGCGCCGAACAAAGCGGCTACGGCCGGATTGAGCCGGCAGCGGTGCAGGCATTATACCCGCTGTCTTCGGCGCAGCGGCGGCTGTATGTGCTGCATGAGCTGGAGCCGGAGAGCACGCGCTACAATATGCCTGGCGTTGTGGAACTGGCCGGCCAGGTGGATACGGACCGGCTGGAACAGGCGATCCGTTCGGTCATCGCCCGCCACGAATCGCTGCGCACGTCGTTTGCATGGGTGGACGGCGTGCCGAGACAGCAGATACACGAAGAGGTGCCGTTTGAATTAGTGCTTCAGGAAGCGGAGGAGTTGCAGGCACAGGAGCTCATACGGAATTTCGTACGGCCGTTCACACTGGATCAGGCACCGCTGCTGCGGGCCGGAGTGCTGCGGCTGGCGGAGGAGCGTTATTGGCTGGTGTGGGACATGCATCATATTGTGTCAGATGGTGTGTCGATGAATATTCTGGTGTCGGATTTCATGGCGGCGTATGCCGGTGAGGAGCTGGCACCGCTGCGGATCCAGTACAAGGACTACGCGGTATGGCAGAAGGGTACGCTCGAAATGGAGCGAATGCAGGCTCATGAGGCATACTGGCTATCGGCCTATGCGGAAGTAGCGCCGGTGCTGGAGCTGCCGGCTGACCGGATACGCCCGGCGGTGCCGGGGAGTGAAGGCGGCCGGGTGTATACGCAGATCAGTCAGGACGTTGCCGAGAGGCTGAAGCAGATTGCGGCAGAGACGGGAGCAACACTGTACATGGTGCTGCTGGCAGCGTATAACGTGTGGCTGCACAAGTACACGGGGCAAAGCGACATTGTGGTCGGGACGCCGGTGTCGGGCCGGACGCATGGGGATACAGAAGCTATGATCGGGATGTTCGTGAACACGCTGGCGCTGCGCAATGCCCCGTCCGGGGAGAAGCGTTTTATCGACTTCGTGCACGAAGTGAAGGAGCGTACATTGTCGGCGTTTGAGCATCAGGACTACCCGTTTGAGGAACTGGTGGAGAAGCTGAACGTGCGGCGCGATATGGGGCGCAACCCGTTGTTTGACACGATGCTGGTGCTGCAGAACATGGAGCAGGCGGGGTTCCGTCTGGCGGACGTTGACGTTCGTGGGGTTGAGCTGAGTCATTCGGCGACGAAGTTTGACTTAACGCTGAATGCTGTGGAGAAGGATGAAGGCCTCCAACTGACGCTGGAATACAGCCGCGCGCTGTTCAACGGGGAGACGGCCGAACGGTACCTGCTACACTTTGAACAGCTCTTGTCCCAAATAGCAGGACAGCCGGAAGCAAGCATCGGCGCGTACGAGCTTGTAACACCAGCGGAGAAGGAGCAGTTGGTGTACGGATTTAACGACACAGCGGCGGCGTATCCGCGGGAAGCGACAATCCAGGGACTGTTCGAAGCGCAGGCGGAGAAGACACCGGATGCAGTGGCGGTCGTGTATGGGAATCAGCAGCTGACCTACGCGGAGCTGAATGCGCAGGCGAATCAGCTGGCGTGGACGCTGCGCGGGCAAGGAGTGGGGCCGGAGCGTATCGTTGCGGTTATGGCGGAACGCTCGCTGGAGCTGATGATAGGACTCTATGGCATCCTGAAGGCCGGCGGGGCGTACCTGCCGATCGATCCGGCGCTGCCTGCAGAGCGCATCCGCTATATGCTCAGCGACAGCGGCGCGGCGGCGCTGCTGATACAGCCTGGACTGGATACATGCGGATTTGAGGGCACGGTAGTCGAGCTGACGCCTGGAGGACAAGTGCAATCGGGGTCCAACCCGCCGCTAGAGATGGATTCCCGGCGTTTGGCGTATGTAATCTACACCTCAGGGACAACAGGCAACCCTAAAGGGGTCATGATTGAGCACCGCGCTGTCATCAACCGCCTGGAGTGGATGCAGAACCGCTACCCGATCGGAGCACAGGATGTCCTTCTGCAGAAGACGCCGATTACGTTCGACGTCTCGGTGTGGGAGCTGTTCTGGTGGGGGATGACCGGAGCCCGGGTCTGCATGCTTGCGCCGCAGGGAGAGAAGGATCCGGAGGTGCTGGCCGAAACGATTGGGCGTCACGGCGTCACGATAATGCACTTTGTGCCGTCGATGCTGAGCGTGTTTCTGGAGCAGGCGGGGCAAGGTTTTGGCAGGGAGCAGCTGGGCAGCTTGCGCCGGGTATTTGCCAGCGGGGAAGCATTGAAGCCGCAGCACGTGACCGGGTTCTACAAGGTCATGGAGGGGAAGAAAGCGACGCTTCACAACCTGTACGGACCGACGGAGGCTACGGTAGATGTCACGTATTACGACAGTGCTTCGACGTTCGCAGAAACGGCTGTGCCGATTGGCAAGCCAATCGCCAACACGCAGCTGTACATTGTGAATGAGAACCGGCAATTGCAGCCGGTGGGTGTCGCGGGTGAACTGTGCATAGCAGGCGACGGCTTGGCACGTGGGTACTACAACCGGCCGGAGCTGACGGCGGAGAAATTCGTGGACAACCCGTTTGAGCCGGGGACACGGATGTACCGGACCGGAGATTTGGCGAGATGGCTGCCGGACGGCAATCTGGAATACCTGGGCCGGATCGACCATCAGGTGAAGATCCGGGGTTACCGGATCGAGTGCGGGGAGATCGAGTCGCAGTTGCTGGCGCATGCGTCTATCCGAGAAGCGGTAGTGCTGGCCCGTGAGGATGAGCAAGGGCAGGCGTACCTGTGCGCGTATCTCGTGAGCGGCGAGATTGTTCCAGTACCGGAGCTGCGCTCCTATTTGGCGGAACAGCTGCCGGACTATATGATCCCGTCCTATTTTGTTGAATTGGAATCCATTCCGCTGAACACCAACGGCAAGGTAGACCGCAGGGCGCTGCCGGTGCCGGAAGCGGCGCATACCGGCAGCGTCTACGAAGCGCCAAGCACGCCGGCGCAGCTGAAGCTGGCGGAGATTTTGCAGGACGTGCTGGGAGCGGAGCAGGTCGGCATCCATGATAACTTCTTTGTGCTGGGCGGCGACTCGATCAAGGCCATCCGCCTGGTCAGCCGGATCAACCGTGACCTGGACGTTACTCTTCCGTTAAAAGAGCTGTACCTGCATCAGACCATCGGCGAGCTGGCCGGGCTTCTAGTGCAGGAGCATAAGCCGAACCGGCAGCTGGAGTTGGGGCGGGAGATGCTGGAGCAGATGAAGCGGCGCATCAAGGAGGATCCGGAACAGGCGAAGCATCTGCCGGAGGATTACGAGGACGTGTATCCGCTGAGCAAAATTCAGCAGAGCATGGTGTTCTACTCGAGACTGCGGCCGGAGGAGCCGATTTACCACGATCAGTTTTTGTATCATTTCAGAATGGTGTCGGCGGACCGGTTTGCCGAAGCGCTGCAGCAGTTAACCGATAAGCATCCGATTCTGCGCACCACCTTCGATCTCACGCATTTTGAGGAAGAGGTCCAGATCGTGCATCCCCGGATCGTGCCGAATCTTTCGGCGGAGGATGTTTCCTCCCTTCGGCGGGAGGAGCAGGAACGTGCCATCCGGGCGCATATCGAACAAGACAAACAGAATGTGTTCCGGTTCGACGGAGAAGTGCTGTGGCGGGTGCGCTTGTTCCGGCTGAACACACACAATGATTATTGCTTGGTGTTTACGTTCCACCATGCGATTCTGGATGGATGGAGCGTGGCATCCTTCCAGCAGGAGGCCATGGATATCTATCAGCGGCTGCTCCAGGGCAAGCCGGTTGAGACGCAGGCGCTGCAAAGCAGCTACAAGGATTATGTAGCCATCAACCGGCTGAGGGAGAGCGACGAGGAGAGCCGGCAATATTGGATCAGGGAACTGGCGGGGTATACCCGGAACAAGCTGCCGTTCAACTACGCGGGCAAGAAGAGAGCCGGCGGAGCGGCCAGCAAAATATACCGCGGGCAACTGGGCGGCACACTGCTTGAATCCTTGGAGCGGCAGGCGAAGCGGTATGGGTGTACGGTCAAGGAGCTGTGCTTGAGCGCGCACGTGTATTTGCTGGGCATCCTGACGACGGAGGAAGAGATTGTCACAGGCGTAGTCAGCCATGACCGGCCGGCACTCGAGGATGGAGAGAAAGTACTGGGTTGCTTCCTGAATACGGTACCGCTCCGCATGGGAGTCACAGGTCAAGTGTCAAAATCAGAACTGGTGAATCGGACGAAACAGCAGCTTGCACAAATGAAGGTGCACGAACTGTTTCTGGCCGATATCACGGATGCGATCGGCGAAGTGTCAGGTCCGGGGGTCAACCCAATCTTTGACACGATGTTTAACTACAATGATTTCCATGTGCTGGAGGAGATGCAGCCGGGGCAAGAAATGGCATCGGAGACAGCGTCACTGAACCTGGAAGCAAGCGAAATGACAAATACATGGTTTGATCTGGAGGTCTCGCAATCCCCTCAGGAACTGAGCATGAAAATCAAATATGCTCCGGCTTATTGGGATGACCGGGAGATCGAAAGGGCGTTCGCTTGGTACGAACGAATCCTTGAGGCTCTGTGTGTTGAGGAGACTGATCTCTTGTCGATAGAGCAGCTGATGACGGCTGGGGAACGGCAAGAGATCGTGTATGAAAAGAATCGGACGGATATGCCATACGCAGCAGAGAAGACACTGCACGGACTGTTCGAAGCGCAGGCGGAGAAGACGCCGGATGCAGTGGCGGTTGTGTATGGGGATCAGCAGCTGACCTATGCGGAGCTGAACGCGCAGGCGAATCAGCTGGCGTGGATGCTGCGCGGTCACGGCGTGGGGCCGGATCATGTCGTGGCGATAATGGCGGAACGCTCGCTAGAGCTGATGATAGGACTCTATGGCATCCTGAAGGCCGGCGGGGCGTACCTGCCGATCGATCCGGCGCTGCCTGCAGAACGTATCCGCTATATGCTCAGCGACAGCGGCGCGGCGACACTGCTGATACAGCCTGGGCTGGATGCATGCGGATTTGAGGGCACGGTAGTCGAGTTAACACCTGGGGGGCAGGCGCAATCCGAGGCCAATCCGCCGCTAGAGATGGATTCCCGGGGACTGGCGTATGTAATCTACACCTCGGGCACGACTGGGAATCCCAAGGGGGTCATGATTGAACACCGGGCGGTTATTAACCGCTTGGAGTGGATGCAGAACCGCTACCCGATCGGAGCACAGGATGTCCTTCTGCAGAAGACGCCGATTACGTTCGACGTTTCGGTGTGGGAGCTGTTCTGGTGGGGGATGACCGGAGCCCGGGTCTGCATGCTTGCGCCGCAGGGAGAGAAGGATCCGGAGGTGCTGGCCGAATCAATTGAGCGACACGGTGTCACGGTAATGCACTTTGTGCCGTCGATACTGAACGTGTTTCTGGAGCAGGCGGGGCAAGGTATTGGCAGGGAGCAGTTGGGCAGCTTGCGCCGGGTATTTGCCAGCGGGGAAGCATTGAAGCCGCAGCACGTGACCGGGTTCTACAAGGTCATGGAGGGAAGGGAAGCGACGCTTCACAACCTGTACGGACCAACGGAGGCTACGGTGGATGTCACGTATTACGACAGTGCTTTGACGTTCGCAGAGACGGCTGTGCCGATTGGCAAGCCCATTGCCAATACGCAGCTGTACATTGTGAATGAGAACCGGCAATTGCAGCCGGTGGGTGTCGCGGGTGAACTGTGCATAGCAGGCGACGGCCTAGCGCGGGGGTACTTGAACAATCCGGAGCTGACGGCGGAGAAATTCGTAGCCAATCCGTTCGAACCGGGAACGCGGATGTACCGGACCGGAGATTTGGCGAGATGGCTGCCGGACGGCAATCTGGAATACCTGGGCCGGATCGACCACCAGGTGAAGATCCGTGGCTACCGGATCGAGTGCGGGGAGATCGAGGCGCGGCTTCTGGCGCATGCGTCTATCCGAGAGGCAGTCGTGCTGGCCCGTGAGGATGGGCAGGGACAGGCGTATCTGTGTGCGTATCTTGTGAGCGAGAAAGCCGTTCCGGTAACAGAACTGCGTGCACACTTGGCGGAACAGCTGCCGGACTATATGATCCCGTCCTATTTTGTGGAGCTGGAGGGAATTCCGCTGAACACTAACGGCAAGGTGGACCGCAGGGCGCTGCCGGTGCCGGAAGCGGCACATACCGGCAGCGTCTACGAAGCACCGGGCACGCCGGCGCAGCTGCAGCTGGCGGAGATTTGGCAGGACGTGCTGGGAGCGGAGCAGGTCGGCATCCATGATAACTTCTTTGTGCTGGGCGGCGACTCGATCAAGGCGATCCGCCTGGTCAGCCGGATCAACCGTGACCTGGACGTTACTCTTCCGTTAAAAGAGCTGTACCTGCATCAGACCATCGGCGAGCTGGCCGGGCTTCTAGTGCAGGAGCATAAGCCGAACCGGCAGCTGGAGTTGGGGCGGGAGATGCTGGAGCAGATGAAGCAGCGCATCACGGAGGATCCGGACCAGGCGAAGCATCTGCCGGAGGATTACGAGGATGTGTATCCGCTGAGTAAAATTCAGCAGAGCATGGTGTTCTACTCGAGACTGCGGCCGGAGGAGCCGATTTACCACGATCAGTTTTTGTACCATTTCAAGATCGTGTCGGCGGACCGGTTTGCCGAAGCGCTGCAGCAGTTAACCGATAAGCATCCGATTCTGCGCACCACCTTCGATCTCACGCATTTTGAGGAAGAGGTCCAGATCGTGCATCCCCGGATCGTGCCTAATCTTTCGGCGGAGGATGTTTCCTCCCTTCGGCGGGAGGAGCAGGAACATGCCATCCGGGCGCGTATCGAACAAGATAAACAGAATGTGTTCCGGTTCGACGGAGAAGTGCTGTGGCGGGTGCGCTTGTTCCGGCTGAACACACACAATGATTATTGCTTGGTGTTTACGTTCCACCATGCGATTCTGGATGGATGGAGCGTGGCGTCCTTCCAGCAGGAGGCCATGGATATCTATCAGCGGCTGCTCCAGGGAACGCCGGCGGAGGTAAAGCCGCTGCAAAGCAGCTACAAGGATTATGTAGCCATCAACCGGCTGAGGGAGAGCGACGAGGAAAGCCGGCAATATTGGATCAGGGAACTGGCGGGGTATACCCGGAACAAGCTGCCGTTCAACTACGCGGGCAAGAAGAGAGCCGGCGGAGCGGCCAGCAAAATATACCGCGGGCAACTGGGCGGCACACTGCTTGAATCCTTGGAGCGGCAGGCGAAGCGGTATGGGTGTACGGTCAAGGAGCTGTGCTTGAGCGCGCACGTGTATTTGCTGGGCATCCTGACGACGGAGGAAGAGATTGTCACAGGCGTAGTCAGCCATGACCGGCCGGCACTCGAGGATGGAGAGAAGGTACTGGGTTGCTTCCTGAATACGGTACCGCTCCGCATGGGAGTCACAGGTCAAGTGTCAAAATCAGAACTGGTGAATCGGACGAAACAGCAGCTTGCACAAATGAAGGTGCACGAACTGTTTCTGGCCGATATCACGGATGCGATCGGCGAAGTGTCAGGTCCGGGGGTCAACCCAATCTTTGACACGATATTTAACTACAATGATTTCCATGTGCTGGAGGAGATGCAGCCGGGGCAAGAAATGGCATCGGAGACAGCGTCACTGAACTTGGAAGCAAGCGAAATGACAAATACATGGTTTGATCTGGAGGTCTCGCAATCCCCTCAGGAACTGAGCATGAAAATCAAATATGCTCCGGCTTATTGGGATGACCGGGAGATCGAAAGAGCATTCGCTTGGTACGAACGAATCCTTGAGGCTCTGTGTGTTGAGAAGACTGATCTCTTGTCGATAGAGCAGCTGATGACGGCTGGAGAACGGCAAGAGATCGTGTATGAAAAGAATCGGACGGATATGCCATACGCAGCAGAGAAGACACTGCACGGACTGTTCGAAGCGCAGGCGGAGAAGACACCGGATGCAGTGGCGGTTGTGTATGGGGATCAGCAGCTGACCTATGCGGAGCTGAACGCGCGGGCGAATCAGCTGGCGTGGACGCTGCGCGGTCACGCTGTGGGGCCGGAGCATATCGTGGCGGTTATGGCGGAACGCTCACTGGAGCTGATGATAGGACTCTATGGCATCCTGAAGGCCGGCGGGGCGTACCTGCCGATCGATCCGGCGCTGCCTGCAGAGCGCATCCGCTATATGCTCAGCGACAGCGGCGCGGCGACACTGCTGATACAGCCTGGACTGGATACATGCGGATTTGAGGGCACGGTAGTCGAGCTGACGCCTGGAGGACAAGTGCAATCGGGGTCCAACCCGCCGCTAGAGATGGATTCCCGGCGTTTGGCGTATGTAATCTACACCTCAGGGACAACAGGCAACCCTAAAGGGGTCATGATTGAGCACCGCGCTGTCATCAACCGCCTGGAGTGGATGCAGAACCGCTACCCGATCGGAGCACAGGATGTCCTTCTGCAGAAGACGCCGATTACGTTCGACGTCTCGGTGTGGGAGCTGTTCTGGTGGGGGATGACCGGAGCCCGGGTCTGCATGCTTGCGCCGCAGGGAGAGAAGGATCCGGAGGTGCTGGCCGAAACGATTGGGCGTCACGGCGTCACGATAATGCACTTTGTGCCGTCGATGCTGAGCGTGTTTCTGGAGCAGGCGGGGCAAGGTTTTGGCAGGGAGCAGCTGGGCAGCTTGCGCCGGGTATTTGCCAGCGGGGAAGCATTGAAGCCGCAGCACGTGACCGGGTTCTACAAGGTCATGGAGGGGAAGAAAGCGACGCTTCACAACCTGTACGGACCGACGGAGGCTACGGTAGATGTCACGTATTACGACAGTGCTTCGACGTTCGCAGAAACGGCTGTGCCGATTGGCAAGCCAATCGCCAACACGCAGCTGTACATTGTGAATGAGAACCGGCAATTGCAGCCGGTGGGTGTCGCGGGTGAACTGTGCATAGCAGGCGACGGCTTGGCACGTGGGTACTACAACCGGCCGGAGCTGACGGCGGAGAAATTCGTGGACAACCCGTTTGAGCCGGGGACACGGATGTACCGGACCGGAGATTTGGCGAGATGGCTGCCGGACGGCAATCTGGAATACCTGGGCCGGATCGACCATCAGGTGAAGATCCGGGGTTACCGGATCGAGTGCGGGGAGATCGAGTCGCAGTTGCTGGCGCATGCGTCTATCCGAGAAGCGGTAGTGCTGGCCCGTGAGGATGAGCAAGGGCAGGCGTACCTGTGCGCGTATCTCGTGAGCGGCGAGATTGTTCCAGTACCGGAGCTGCGCTCCTATTTGGCGGAACAGCTGCCGGACTATATGATCCCGTCCTATTTTGTTGAATTGGAATCCATTCCGCTGAACACCAACGGCAAGGTAGACCGCAGGGCGCTGCCGGTGCCGGAAGCGGCGCATACCGGCAGCGTCTACGAAGCGCCAAGCACGCCGGCGCAGCTGAAGCTGGCGGAGATTTTGCAGGACGTGCTGGGAGCGGAGCAGGTCGGCATCCATGATAACTTCTTTGTGCTGGGCGGCGACTCGATCAAGGCGATCCGCCTGGTCAGCCGGATCAACCGTGACCTGGACGTTACTCTTCCGTTAAAAGAGCTGTACCTGCATCAGACCATCGGCGAGCTGGCCGGGCTTCTAGTGCAGGAGCATAAGCCGAACCGGCAGCTGGAGTTGGGGCGGGAGATGCTGGAGCAGATGAAGCAGCGCATCACGGAGGATCCGGACCAGGCGAAGCATCTGCCGGAGGATTACGAGGATGTGTATCCGCTGAGTAAAATTCAGCAGAGCATGGTGTTCTACTCGAGACTGCGGCCGGAGGAGCCGATTTACCACGATCAGTTTTTGTACCATTTCAAGATCGTGTCGGCGGACCGGTTTGCCGAAGCGCTGCAGCAGTTAACCGATAAGCATCCGATTCTGCGCACCACCTTCGATCTCACGCATTTTGAGGAAGAGGTCCAGATCGTGCATCCCCGGATCGTGCCTAATCTTTCGGCGGAGGATGTTTCCTCCCTTCGGCGGGAGGAGCAGGAACATGCCATCCGGGCGCGTATCGAACAAGATAAACAGAATGTGTTCCGGTTCGACGGAGAAGTGCTGTGGCGGGTGCGCTTGTTCCGGCTGAACACACACAATGATTATTGCTTGGTGTTTACGTTCCACCATGCGATTCTGGATGGATGGAGCGTGGCATCCTTCCAGCAGGAGGCCATGGATATCTATCAGCGGCTGCTCCAGGGAACGCCGGCGGAGGTAAAGCCGCTGCAAAGCAGCTACAAGGATTATGTAGCCATCAACCGGCTGAGGGAGAGCGACGAGGAGAGCCGGCAATATTGGATCAGGGAACTGGCGGGGTATACCCGGAACAAGCTGCCGTTCAACTACGCGGGCAAGAAGAGGGACGGCGTGGCGGCCAGCAAAATATACCGCGGGCAACTGAGCAGCACACTGCTTGAATCCTTGGAGCGGCAGGCGAAGCGGTATGGGTGTACGGTCAAGGAGCTGTGCTTGAGCGCGCACGTGTATTTGCTGGGCATCCTGACGACGGAGGAAGAGATTGTCACAGGCGTAGTCAGCCATGACCGGCCGGCACTCGAGGATGGAGAGAAAGTACTGGGTTGCTTCCTGAATACGGTACCGCTTCGCATGGGAGTCACAGGTCAAGTGTCAAAATCAGAACTGGTGAATCGGACGAAACAGCAGCTTGCACAAATGAAGGTGCACGAACTGTTTCTGGCCGATATCACGGATGCGATCGGCGAAGTGTCAGGTCCGGGGGTCAACCCAATCTTTGACACGATGTTTAACTACAATGATTTCCATGTGCTGGAGGAGATGCAGCCGGGGCAAGAAATGGCATCGGAGACAGCGTCACTGAACTTGGAAGCAAGCGAAATGACAAATACATGGTTTGATCTGGAGGTCTCGCAATCCCCTCAGGAACTGAGCATGAAAATCAAATATGCTCCGGCTTATTGGGATGACCGGGAGATCGAAAGAGCGTTCGTTTGGTACGAACGAATCCTTGAGGCTCTGTGTGTTGAGGAGACTGATCTCTTGTCGATAGAGCAGCTGATGACGGCTGGGGAACGGCAAGAGATCGTGTATGAAAAGAATCGGACGGATATGCCATATGCAGCAGAGAAGACACTGCACGGACTGTTCGAAGCGCAGGCGGAGAAGACGCCGGATGCGGTAGCGGTTGTGTATGGGGATCAGCAGCTGACCTACGCGGAGCTGAATGCGCAGGCGAATCAGCTGGCGTGGATGCTGCGCGGTCACGGCGTGGGGCCGGAGCGTATCGTTGCGGTTATGGCGGAACGCTCGCTAGAGCTGATGATAGGACTCTATGGCATCCTGAAGGCCGGCGGGGCGTACCTGCCGATCGATCCGGCGCTGCCTGCAGAGCGCATCCGCTATATGCTCAGCGACAGCGGCGCGGCGACGCTGCTGATACAGCCTGGGCTGGATGCATGCGGATTTGAGGGCACGGTAGTCGAGTTAACACCTGGGGGGCAAGCGCAATCTGAAGCCAATCCGCCGCTAGAGATGGATTCCCGGGGGCTGGCGTATGTAATCTACACCTCAGGGACAACAGGCAACCCCAAGGGGGTCATGATTGAACACCGGGCGGTTATTAACCGCCTGGAGTGGATGCAGAACCGCTACCCGATCGGAGCACAGGATGTCCTTCTGCAGAAGACGCCGATTACGTTCGACGTTTCGGTGTGGGAGCTGTTCTGGTGGGGCATGACGGGAGCCCGGGTCTGCATGCTTGCGCCGCAGGGAGAGAAGGATCCGGAGGTGCTGGCCGAAACGATTGGGCGTCACGGCGTCACGGTAATGCACTTTGTGCCGTCGATGCTGAGCGTGTTTCTGGAGCAGGCGGGGCAAGGTATTGGCAGGGAGCAGCTGGGCAGCTTGCGCCGGGTATTTGCCAGCGGGGAAGCATTGAAGCCGCAGCACGTGACTGGGTTCTATAAGGTCATGCAGGGTAGCGGAGCGACGCTTCACAACCTGTACGGACCAACGGAGGCTACGGTGGATGTCACGTATTACGACAGTGCTTCGACGTTCGCAGAGACGGCTGTGCCGATTGGCAAGCCAATCGCCAACACGCAGCTGTACATTGTCAATAGCGCCTATCAGCTGCAGCCGGTAGGCGTCGCGGGTGAACTGTGTATTGCAGGGGACGGCTTGGCACGGGGGTACTTGAACAATCCGGAGCTGACGGCGGAGAAATTCGTGGATAACCCGTTTGAGCCGGAGACACGGATGTACCGGACCGGAGATTTGGCGAGATGGCTGCCGGACGGCAATCTGGAATACCTGGGCCGGATCGACCATCAGGTGAAGATTCGGGGCTACCGGATCGAGTGCGGGGAGATCGAGGCGCGGCTTCTGGCGCATACGTCTATCCGCGAAGCGGTAGTCATCGGCCGGAAGGATGAGCAGGGACAGGCGTACTTATGCGCATATGTAGTGAGCGATAAGGCGGCTATGGCACCGGAGCTGCGTTCGCACTTAGCAGGACAGCTGCCGGATTATATGATCCCGTCCTATTTTGTTGAGTTGGAATCCATACCACTCAACACCAACGGCAAGGTGGACCGCAAGGCGTTGCCGGAGCCGGAAGCAGCGCATACAAGTAGGGTTTACGAAGCACCGCGGACAGCGCGGGAAGCCTTGTTGGCATCGGTTTGGCAGGAGGTTCTGGGCGTAAAGCGGCTGGGAATCAAAGATTCCTTCTTTGAGCTGGGCGGGGATTCGATCAAAGCCGTTCAGATAGCTGCGCGGCTGCGGGGACATCAGCTGCACCTGGCGATCCGGGATCTGTTCCGGTATCCGACGGTCCTGGAGCTAAGCCCGCATGTACAGACGCTGACACGTCAGACCGATCAAGGGCCAGTAGAAGGTGAAGTGCGGTTAACGCCAATCCAGCAGGGACTGTTTGAACGGTCGGCGCAGCTGCCGCACCATTATAACCAGGCGGTGATGCTGTATCGGCGGGACGGATTTGACGAAGCCATCCTGGGCCGTGTATTTGAGGGGATCGTGTCGCACCATGATGCGCTGCGGATGAGGTACCGGAAAGAAGCGGAGGGCATCGTGCAGTGGAACGGCGGGCTGGCAGAGGCGGGCTTTAGCCTGGACGTCATCGACTTGCACGCTGAACCTGACGTGGAGACGCGGATCGCGGCGGAAGCTGAGCGCCTGCAGCGGGGGCTGCACCTGGAGCAGGGACCGCTGCTGCGCCTGGGGCTGATGAAGACCGGTGAGGGCGATCATCTGCTGATCGTCATCCACCATCTGGTGATGGACGGGGTGTCATGGCGGATTCTGTTCGAAGATGTGCAGACGGGTTATGAGCAGGCAGAGCGGGGCGGGGAGATCCGCTTCCCGGAGAAGACGGATGCGTTCCGGACGTGGTCGGAAGCACTAGCGCGCTATGCGGACAGTAAGGAACAGCTGGGTGAAATCGCCTATTGGAAACAAATCGAGCAGACGCCGGCTGGGGTGCTGCCGGAGGAGGAAAGACCGGGAGAATCCGACCGGAGCGGCGGA
This sequence comes from Paenibacillus sp. FSL R7-0273, assembly GCF_000758625.1. Taxonomy (NCBI): domain Bacteria; kingdom Bacillati; phylum Bacillota; class Bacilli; order Caryophanales; family Paenibacillaceae; genus Paenibacillus; species Paenibacillus sp. FSL R7-0273. The sequence goes on along the minus strand of NZ_CP009283.1, from coordinate 6,372,527 downwards.
GCGGTGACCATTGAGCTGTCGCAGGAAGAGACGGATCAGCTTCTGAACCAGGCGGGCCGGGCGTACCATACGGAAATCAACGACATCCTGCTGACGGGGCTAGGGCTGGTGCTGCGGGAATGGAGCGGCGGGCGGCAATTTGTAGTGGACCTGGAAGGGCATGGCCGTGAAGAGATCGGGGAAGCGGTGGATGTGAGCCGTACGGTCGGCTGGTTCACGGCGGTCGTGCCGACGCTGCTTGACCTGGGGGCATCCGAGGCGTTGTCCGACTGTATCAAAACAGTGAAAGAAGGGCTGCGCAGCGTACCGAACAAAGGTCTGGGGTATGGCGTGCTGAAGTATATGACGGCAGCGGAGCACAAGGGGGAGCTGAAGTTCGACCTTCGCCCGGAGATCTGCTTCAATTATCTGGGCCAGTTCGATCAGGACGTGACCGGTGGCGTATTCGAAGCGTCGGAGTACGGGACAGGCAGCAGCATGGATCGGAACCTTCAGAGTGAGTACAAGCTGAGTCTGAACGGGATGGTGAGCGGCGGGAAGCTTATGTTTACGTGTAACTATGCGGCGGATACTTACCGGAGGGCAACGGTGGAACGCTGGATGGCGCGTTATGCAGAGCAGCTTCGCAGGCTGATTGCCCACTGCACCGGGCAGGCGCATAGGGAGAAGACCGCGAGTGACTTCCGTTTGGCGGATGTGGAGCCGAAGGAAGCGAGAAGCTTGCAGGAAGCTTACGGCTACAAGGTGCAAGACATCTATCCGCTGACACCAGTGCAGGAAGGCATGCTGTTTCACGCCCAGCTGGATCCGGAGTCCACTATGTATTTCGAGCAGTTTACGCTCCTGCTGGAAGGCACGCTGGATGTTGCGGTGTTCGAGAAAAGCTTGGAATGCTTAACGCAAAGGCACGAAATGCTGCGGACGGTATTCGTAAGCGCGCAGGTGAGACGGCCAGTGCAGCTGGTGCTGCAGGAACGGCAAGCAGATCTGCAGGTCAGGCATCAGGCAACAGATCTGGAGAAGATCAAACAGGAAGACCGGAAAAGAGGCTTTGACCTAAGCCGGGATGCACTGATGCGCGTCACGGTCGTGGTCGGGAAGGACGGAAGGCGGCATGTCATCTGGAGCTTTCATCACATCCTCATGGACGGCTGGTGCACAAGTATTCTTATGCAGGAGCTCATGACCATTTATCGGGGGATAAAGACGAAGCAGCCGGTGGAGCTAAGGCCTGTGGAGCCCTTTAGCCGGTATGTGCAATGGTTGAACAAGCAGGACCGGGAAGCGGCGCTTCAGTACTGGAGCGGATACTTGGCGAACTATGAGCAGCAGGCGAGTGTACCTCAAGCGGTTTGGAAAGCAGGACATGGGGAAGCCAAGCCGGAGGAGCATGGCTTCCGACTGGAGCGGGAGCTGACCCGGGGGCTGGAGCAGCTGGCCCGCCAGGCACAGGTGACGCTGAATACAGTGATGCAGACGATCTGGGGACTTCTGCTGCAGAAATACAACCAAAGAGACGATGTGGTATTTGGAGCGGTTGTATCGGGAAGACCGGCGGAGGTGCCGGGGATTGAGCGGATGATCGGCCTGTTTATCAATACGACGCCTGTACGGGTCAGCAGTTCTCCCGGTCAGAGTGTAACGGCACTGCTGCAGCAGGTACAGGATGCGGCGTTGGCATCGGAAGCACACAGCCATTACCCGCTGTATGAAATCCAAGGGCTCAGCGCGCTTAAGCAGGGCCTTATTGACCACATTTTGGTGTTCGAGAACTATCCGATCGCCGAAGCGATTGGCCAAGCTGGCGGTACAGACGAGGCAGTGTTTAGAATCCGGGATATCGAAATATACGAGCAGACCAACTATGACCTCACCGTCGTGCTAGCCCCGGGCGAAACGATGTCGATTGAATTCCGGTACAATGCCAAGGTATACGATGGGATGTTCATCCGGCGAATGGAGGGGCATATCCGGGAGATCGCACGGCAGCTGCTGGAGGATGCTCAGCGGACAGCGGCCTCAATATCGCTTGTAACGGCAGAAGAGAAGGAACAACTGCTGTACGGGTTCAACGACACATCGGCAGCGTATCCGCGGGAAGCGACGATCCACGGGCTGTTCGAAGCACAGGCGGAGAAGACGCCGGATGCGATAGCGGTTGTACAAGGGGATCAGCAGCTGAGCTATGCGGAGCTGAACGCGCGGGCAAATCAGCTGGCCTGGACGCTGCGCGGTCACGGCGTGGGGCCCGAGCGTACCGTGGCGATTATGGCGGAACGCTCGCTGGAGCTGATGATCGGGGTGCTCGGCATCCTAAAAGCTGGCGGGGCGTACGTGCCGATCGATCCGGCGTATCCGGCAGAGCGGATTGCTTACATGTTGGAAGACAGCGGAGCCGGTCTGCTGCTCATCTCCGGAGACACGCAAGTACCAGCAGCCTATGCGGGAGAAGTGTTAACCCTGAACACGGCGCAGCATGCAGGGGATCCGGAGAACGTACCGGTAGTCAGTGGACCGGAGAATATGGCGTATGTCATCTACACGTCCGGATCGACGGGTCAGCCCAAAGGAGTCGTGATTACCCAGCAGAACCTGGTTAACTATATCAGTTGGGCGTGCAAGGTGTATGTACAGGGAGACCCGCTGGATTTCCCGCTGTATTCGTCGGTTGCTTTCGACCTCACGGTCACTTCTATGTTTACTCCGCTTGTGAGCGGCAATCGGGTTGTCATCTATTCCGGCCAAGACATCGTCCTGGTGCTGGAGCGGATGCTGACTGAAAATCAAGTCGGGATTGTGAAGCTCACCCCGACGCATTTGAGTCTGCTGGGCGAAATCCCGGCTGCCGGTTCGAATCTGAAGCGGATTATCGTGGGAGGGGAGCAGCTCGAAGCTCATGTGGCAAGGAAATTTGCCAGCCGCTGTGCTTTTCCCGTTGAAATCTATAATGAATACGGGCCAACGGAAACCACGGTCGGCTGCATGATTTACCGCTATGACGAGTCCCAAGGAGGCATGCATGCGGTTCCTATCGGCATACCGGCAGATAATGCAAAAGTCTATGTGCTGGATGGAAGCCGGCGTCCGGTAGCCACGGGCGTTCCCGGAGAAATGTATATCGGAGGGGAAGGGCTGGCTAGAGGATACCTCAACCGTCCGGAACTGACGGCGGAGAAATTCGTAGCCAATCCGTTTGAACCGGGAACGCGGATGTACCGGACCGGGGATTTGGCGAGAAGGCTGGCGGACGGGAATCTGGAGTATCTGGGGCGGATCGACCAGCAAGTGAAGATCCGGGGCTACCGGATTGAGTGCGGAGAGATCGAGGCGCGGCTTCTGGCGCATACGTCTATCCGCGAAGCGGTAGTCATCGGCCGGAAGGATGAGCAGGGACAAGCGTATTTATGCGCATATGTAGTGAGCGATAAGGCGGCTAAGGCACCGGAGCTGCGCTCGCACTTAGCAGGACAGCTGCCGGATTACATGATCCCGTCTTACTTTGTGGAGCTGGAGCAGCTGCCGCTGAATACTAACGGCAAGGTAGACCGCAAGGAACTTCCAGCGCCGGACCGGGAAGCGTACACCGAAGGCTACGAAGCACCGCGGGATGCGCTGGAGATACAATTATCAGAGTTGTTCGCGGTGGTGCTCGGGGTCAATGAGGTCGGGATCAGCGATTCGTTCTTCGAGCGCGGCGGCCACTCGCTGAAAGCGGTGACGCTGGTATCGCAGATTCATCAGCAGCTGGGCGTCGAGCTGCCGCTGCGGGAGCTGTTTGCGCGTCCGACAGTGAAGGCGCTGGCGGCCTATGTGCGCAGCGCGGAGGAAAGCGGCTACGGCCGGATCGAGCCGGTTGCAGCGCGGGCCTCGTACCCGCTGTCTTCGTCGCAGCGGCGGCTATATGTGCTGCATGAGATGGAGCCGGAGAGCACGCGCTACAACATGCCGGGGGTCATGGAACTCACGGGGTCGGTGGATACGGAACGGCTGGAACAGGCTATCCGTTCGGTCATCGCCCGTCATGAGTCGCTGCGTACATCGTTCACGTGGGCTGACGGCGAACCGAGACAGGAGATACACGAAGACATAGCGTTTGAATGGGCATGCCGCGATGTGGAAGAATCGCAGGCACAGGAGTTCATCCGGAATTTCGTACGGCCGTTCGCATTGGATGAGGCACCGCTGCTGCGCATTAAACTTCTGCGGCTGGCGGCGGAACGCTACTGGCTGGTGTGGGACATGCATCATATCGTGTCAGACGGTGTGTCGATGAATATTCTGGTGTCGGACTTCATGGCGATGTATGCCGGTGAGGAGCTGGCGCCGCTGCGGATCCAGTACAAAGACTACGCGGTATGGCAGCAGGGCACGCTCGAAATGGAGCGGATGCAAGCGCATGAGGCGTACTGGCTATCGGCTTATGCGGAAGAGGCGCCAGTGCTGGAGCTGCCGGCCGACCGGCTGCGTCCGGTGGTGCCAGGCAGCGAAGGCGGCCGGATACACACCGAAGTAAACGCCAAGATGTTAGATGCCCTAAAAAAGATCGCAGCAGAGACGGGAGCAACACTGTACATGGTGCTGCTGGCAGCGTATAACGTGTGGCTGCACAAGTATACGGGGCAGAGCGACATTGTGGTGGGGACGCCGGTGTCGGGCCGGACACATGGGGATACGGAGCCCGTGATCGGGATGTTCCTGAACACGCTGGCGCTGCGCAATGCCCCGTCCGGGGAGAAGCGGTTTATCGATTTCGTGCGCGAAGTGAAGGAACGGACGCTGGCAGCGTTCGAGCATCAGGATTATCCGTTCGAGGAACTGGTGGAGAAGCTCGACGTGCGGCGCGATCTAAGCCGCAACCCGCTGTTTGACACGATGCTGGTACTGCATAACATGGAGCAGGCCCGCTTTGGGCTGACGGATATTGACGTTCGTGCAGTCGAGCTGAACAACCCGGCGGAGAAATTAGACTTAACGCTGAACGCCATGGAAGCCCATCAAAGCCTGCACCTGACGCTGGAATATAGCCGTGCATTATTCAGCGTGGAGACGGCTGAACGGTACCTTATGCACTTTGTGCAGCTCTTATCCCAACTGGCGGAGCAGCCGGAAGCAAGCATCGGCGTGTATGAGCTTGTTATGTCGGAAGAGAAGGAGCAACTGCTGCACGGATTCAATGACACGGTGGTAGTGTATCCGCAGGAAGCGACGATCCAAGGGCTGTTTGAAGCACAGGCGGAGAAGACGCCGGACGCGGTGGCGGCCGTGTACTTGGATCAGCGGCTGAGCTATGCGGAGCTGAACGCGCGCGCGAATCAGCTGGCCTGGACGCTGCGCGGTCACGGCGTGGGGCCGGACCGCATCGTGGCAATTATGGCAGAACCCTCGCTGGAGCTGATATTCGGAATGCTCGGCATTCTGAAGGCCGGCGGGGCGTACCTGCCGATTGATCCGGCGCTGTCGGCTGAACGCATACAGTATATGCTCAGCGACAGCGGCGCGGCAGTGCTGCTGATGGGGCCTGGCCTTGATGCAGGCGGATTTAAGGGCATAGTGCTGGATCTGGCGGAAGCCGGGCATGCCCCGGCCGGGGAGAATCCCGCACTTCACGCAATGCCGGGCGATTTGGCGTATATGATCTACACTTCAGGCACGACCGGAAACCCCAAAGGAGTCATGATAGAACACCGCTCGGTGGTTAACTTCATCACCGGGATGACGCAGGTGGTTCCTTTTGCCCCAGAGAAGACAATATTATTTGCGACCACACTGTCGTTCGACATTTCGGTGGTGGAGACGCTGCTGGCGTTGACTCAAGGCATGCGGGTGGTTGCAGCGAGCAAAGAGCAGCAAAAGGATCCTCAGCAGCTGGCAGAGCTGATTGAACGTGAGCGCATCGGCATGGTGCAGATGACGCCGTCGCGGGTGAAGATGCTGTTGTTGGCGGGCTGCGAGGCGTGGCTGGAAGGGGTAACCGAAATCCTGATCGGTGGAGAGGCCTGGACGGGTGAGCTGCTGACGGAGCTGCAAAGCAAATCGAGGGCGTCTTTGTTCAATATGTACGGTCCGACTGAGACAACCATTTGGTCTGCGGTGCGGGAAGTCACTACCGAGCAAATGGTGACTGTCGGGGGGCCGATGGCCAATACGCGGATGTATATTGTGAATGGCGACTGTCAGCTGCAGCCGGTAGGCGTTGCGGGTGAACTGTGCATAGCAGGAGACGGCTTGGCACGCGGGTACTACAACCGGCCGGAGCTGACGGCGGAGAAATTTGTGGATAACCCGTTTGAGCCGGGGACTCGGATGTACCGGACCGGTGATCTGGCGAGACGGCTGGCGGACGGCAGCCTGGAGTACTTGGGCCGGATGGATCATCAGGTGAAGATCCGGGGTTACCGGATCGAGTGCGGGGAGATTGAGGCGCAGCTTCTGGCGCATGCGTACATTCGCGAAGCAGTCGTGCTGGCCCGCGAGGATGAGCAGGGACAGGCGTATCTATGCGCATATCTGGTATGCATCAAGCCGGTGACAGTAGACCAGCTACATGATCACCTGTCTAGATATTTACCGGACTATATGATTCCGTCCTATTTCGTTGAGCTGGACAGCATTCCGCTGAGTAATAACGGCAAAGTGAATCGAAAGCTTCTGCCTGTTCCAGCGTTGTCCATGAATACTCAAGAAGACAAACTGCCGCCTGCTACGGAGATTGAGTCGGATATTCTGAAGGTATGGCAAGCGGTTCTTCACAATAACGACATTGGGGTTAAGGATAACTTCTTCCATGTTGGTGGAAACTCACTGAGGATTGTGGAAGTATACGCCAGATTACAGCAAAAGTATCCGGATGTACTAGTTGTAGCGGATTTGTTCGGAAAACCGAATGTGCGTCAATTGGCCCAGTATATCGAAACGGTTTATGCGCCAAAACAAGCATTTACATGGAAGCCCCTCGTATTTCCAACGACAGGTATGGTCGGGCAAGGAGACTACATTCCGGGCAATGTATTGCGCTTTGAATTCCCTGAACGAGTAATTCAAAGCTTAGAATGTATTTCAACTCACTACAGCATTCAAAAAGTGTCTGTACTGATGACTGCTTTTGCATATTTGATGTCAGAATACGCAAAGACAGAAGTTGTTACTTTGCCTTGTTTGTTAGAAGGAAACGTTTTGTGCCAGGTTGAGGTTTCGTTCCAGGAAGCCGAAGAGCTGGAGGAAGTTTTTGCAGCAGTAGACGGTTACCTGCAAACAGAGGAACGTTTTCACTGGGATCAGGTGAGGTACACTGCTTATCAGCCGCAAGAAGGCCAAATTCTTTGTGCATTTACAGACGCTGTTCCATTACCAGCGGGCTTTGCCGAACAGTTCGATCTCGTGCTCAACTGTGGAGAAGAGGGTCGTGTCCTATTTATGACATGTGAGTATAATCAGGGCAGGATTTTACAAGCATCTGTAGAGAGGCTGCTTCGCCAGTTTGTAGGTCTATTGGATAAAATACTTGAAGAATGTGAGAAAAAAACCGGTCTGCTATAGCTGTAAAATGAACTGAAGAAAAGAGGGGAAGATAAGCAGCTGTTCTTCTCCTCTTTTCTACCGGTTAAACATCAAGAGTAAGTTTAGGATTGGAGGGCGCGTTGTGAAAAAAAGACTGGTCAATTTCGATGCTTCCGAAGTGCTGCTAACGAACGAGAATATCAAGTTTGAACAAATTTCAAGTAAGGATATTGCAGTGATTGGTATGTCGTGTCAGATTGGTAGCGCCAAAAATACGAATGAATTCTGGAATTGTATGGTTGAAGGGAAAACGCTGATTGAAGAACTGCCGCAAACCCGCAAAAAAGATATTACAGACGCACTAAAGCAAAGAGGCATCACTCATCAGGAATTTAAGAAAGCTACATATCTTGGAAATATCGATACGTTCGATTATAAATTTTTTTCTCTAACCGCTATTGAAGCTCAGTTAATGGATCCGCATCAACGGCTTTTTCTGGAGACTGTCTACGCCACTATGGAGGATGCAGGATACGGGGGGAGGGAACTGATTGGCAGCGAAACTGGTGTATTCGTCGGACTATCAAGCGGTGGGGCAATTGAATACAAAACATTCGCTCAAATGTCCGCGCCGGAGCTTGTGGATATTATAAATTCAGGCAATTCAAATTCGGTTATTGCAGGCAGGATTTCCTATACATTTGATTTTAAAGGCCCCAGCAGTGTAGTGGATACTGCATGCTCTTCATCCTTGTCTGCACTTCATCTGGCATGCCGCTCCATTCACACAGGCGAATGCAATACTGCCATAGCTGGAAGCGTCAAGATTAATATGTTACCGGCTAGCCAGTCGAATGACTATAAAATGGGAATTGAATCATCAGACGGGTATACGCGGGCATTTGATGCAGATTCGGATGGAACAAATTTTGGAGAGGGAGTCGCGGCTGTTCTGCTGAAACCACTGCATCAAGCGGTGTTAGACCATGATCATATTTATGCAGTCGTGAAGGGCAGCGCATGGAATCAGGATGGGAGTTCCTTAGGACTAACAGCACCGAATCCGGCTGCGCAGGAGCGGGTCATTCTAAGAGCATGGAAGGATGCGGGAATCCATCCTGAATCTATTTCATATCTGGAGGCCAATAGCACGGCAACAAAGCTGGGAGATCCCATCGAAATCCAAGGATTACATAATGCATTCCGCAAGCATACCCCGAAGCTGCAATTTTGCGCAATCGGTTCTGTCAAAACAAATATTGGCCATTTGGATCATGCAGCGGGAATTGCGGGTTTTATTAAAGCAGTGCTCTCGTTAGAGCATCAAAAAATTCCGCCGATGCTGCATTTTAAAAAACCTAATCCTAATATATCCTTTAAAGACTCACCAGTTTATGTGGCGGACCGGTTAATCCAGTGGGAGCGTTCACCAGGTACGGTAAGAAGATGCGGTGTAAGTGCATTCGGTATAAGCGGAACGAATTGTCATGTTGTATTAGAGGAGGCACCTGAACGAACGGAGACTTCCGAGGACCATTTGCATCATATTTTCACCTTATCTGCTATGGAACAGACGAACCTGTTAGATATTGTGCAAAGATATATACGTTTCCTTTCCAGCTCTGTCAGCAGGTATAGACTCGGGGATGTTTGCTACACCGTTAATACAGGGAGAGGCCACTACCCTCACCGCCTGGTGCTGAAGGCATGCAGCATAGAAGAACTGCTTCTGCAATTGGAACGATTCGTTAATACTCCATTTGTTACGATGGAAGAGCATCATATTTATTACGGCAAACATAACATCAGCCCCAACAGAACTACCGGGCCGAATGCTGAAAGTATATCCGCTTCCACCTTCAAGCACGTGAAAGAGCTGCTGTTCAATATTAGCCAAGATCCGTCCGATATGAGCAGAGTGTTCCATGATTTTGCAATGGCTTATACTCAAGGAGCAGAAATGAATTGGAAAGGGTTATACCCGAAACGATCTTACAGCAAGGTCAGTTTGCCGACCTACAGCTATTCGAAAAGCAGATGCTGGTTCAGCATTCCGGAGAAGCATACACAGTCTATTGAGAGAGATGAGACTTTAACAATCGTGCCTAAAGCAGAGATTTGTTATTATCAGCCGAAATGGGTGCCCCGCAGGATTCATGACAAGCTGCCGGAGCCCATTGGCGGGCAGACTGTTTTTTTTCGGACAACAGCTCCGGATTGCGGCCAGATCCGTACCTTACTGAAAAGACAAAACCGGGAGTATATTGAAGTTTATTATGGGCCCGAGTTCAAGAAGGTTTCTGATGCTGAATTTGTGATTTCGGGCGATGATTCTGACTACCACTTGCTGCTTGAACAAATAGGGAAGGTTGGACATGTCATCCATGCCTTTGATCTCGAGGAGCGGATTCCGCACTCTACATTGGAGCTGCAGCAACATCTCATTCGTAGCGTGCATAGCTTGGCTTCTTTAACGAAAGCATTATTTAAGAAACAGCGAAGACAAGAAGCAGTGATTACCGTGCTTACCCGGTTTGCAAATGCCGTGACAGGAGACGAGAAACAGATTCATCCGACCGGCGCCGCTATGCTCGGACTGGCAAAGGTTATGCACCAAGAGCATCCGTACCTGTACATCCGCAGCTTTGATTTGGACGGAACCCTTGAGCGTTCTGCACTTGATCACATCGTCTCTCCAATCAGGGAAACGACAGAATATGCTTTCCGAAACGGTGTTACCTATTTAGAAAGCTTTCAGGCAGTTGATTTTGAAAGAACAGAAGCAGTTTCCTTTCGCAGCAACGGCGTCTATATCATTACTGGAGGACATGGGGATATCGGTTTAGAAGTAGCCAAATATTGGGCAAGACAACAGAAAATCACCATTGCACTTGTAAGCAGGACACCACTGCCTGACCGCGAAAAGATTAAAGCGGGAGAGAATCCAAAACATAAACGCATCATTGAGAGTATAGAAGAAATGGAGAGCCTGGGATCCTCCATACATTCTTACAGCGCAGACGTTTCTGATTATAATCAAATGAACTTGCTGATCCGGCAGATTAGAGGCAGTCTCGGAAATATAAACGGTATTTTTCATGCAGCAGGCACAGCGGGAGACGGTATGCTGTTCAGGAGAAGCCAAGAGCAAATTGACGCGGTTCTTTCTCCTAAAGTAACGGGGACATGGAACTTACACTTGCTGACGAAAGACAATGACCTGGACTTTTTTGTGCTGTGTTCGTCGGTCGCTTCCTTGACTGGAGGGGTAGCTCAAGGGGTACAAACGGCTGCCAGCCGGTTTATGGATGCCTTCGCTTCTTACCGGTTCAGCTTAGGTATGACGGCTTGTTCTATCAATTGGCCGGCCTGGAAAGAGGGGGAGATGGCTGTTGATCGCGATGGCAGGGAAAGTATCAGCATGGTCAGCCATATTTCGCCCGGTTCGGCGTTGATTGCGCTTGATGATATTCTAAAGGCGGATTCACCAAGAATTGTCCTGGGTGAAATCAACCCTGCAGATGTGAATCAACCAACGGTACAAGACATGATAAGCGTGCAGGAACCCTTCATGGACGTACAATTAGCTGGAAGAGAATCCGGTGAGTATACAGAAATTGAGAAACGGTTGGCACGCATATGGGGCGAACTGTTTGAACGTGATGTGATTAGGGTAGACGACAGTTTTTATGACTTAGGGGGTCACTCCTTACTCCTAATCCGGGTGGAGGTTGAGTTAGAAAAGTATGGCGTGGTGGCAGATCATTTAAATATTGAACGGGACCGGACGCTTGAGAATATAGCGAGAGCTCTGGAAAATTCGAATGATAAGGTTGGGGACTGAAGGCATGCTTCAATGAAAGCGGGGATAAGAGATGCAAACAATCATTGAACCGATAGAACCCTTTAATGAAATATATTATCAAAGCTGCTTCTATAATTCATTGTTCCCGGTTATACGGCATTTTCAGCTTAGTATATTACCGTTATTGACTAACGACTGGGCTGTGTATGAGGCGACCCGGACAGGGGAAGAAATGCTCTGCGGAATCTCTCACAGGACCAATAAGGGCCTTTTTGAAGCTCTTGCAGAACTTGGAGTCGGAGTTGAGAGGGAACGGCTGGTCGGGACCGTTGTTAACAAAATCAAGAGTGCAGTAGACATGGAGAGACCTGTTATACTGTGGGTTGATTGTTACGAATTGCCGCTCCGCAAAGATACTTTTCGAAAGAAGCATTTGCCGCACACCATCTTAGTTCATGGCTATGATGATTCTACCGGCCATTTTCATATTATTGAACAGCTGCAGATGGAAAACCTGTCCTACGATAAAAAAACAATCAAAATGGAAGATTTGGAGCGGGCATATTTTGGGTTTGATCATGAATTTAATCAAGGACAAATGAAGCTGGATTCCTATTATGAATTTTATAAGTTGAATCACGCTGTTCCAAGGATATCCGGTGAAGCTGAAATATACCAGGAACTCATTAAGGCGAATATGAATGGAATTACAGAAGGCCTGGACCATCTGCTGGAATTTTCGGAGCTCTTATATGGAAGGTTAATACAGCATGCACACTTATCTGTTGATTATGCTGCAAAGCAGCTGGATAAGCTGAATTCACTCATATTGGCAAAGCAAGCGGAACTCTATAAGCTTAGGCTTTTGGAGATGGAGCAGGAGCCTTCAGGTGCCATGCTGCACAGTATTACTAATGAATGGAGCATAATTAGAGCGGTTATGGCGAAGTATGTGTATTCCAGTCAGTTTAATGCTGAACAATTTAGCGAATTGCCGGATCGGATCAACAAAATCTACGATGCTGAATTACAGTTCTACGAAAACTTCCTAGTGAAGAAGTGAGCGTTTGACATAGTGTTATTACCTATCCAAGCCAACACAAAGGAGCGTCTGCTATGATTTCAATGGATACGATTAACCGGGAATTGCTTGAACTCATTAATGCTTATCTTTTGCAGAAAGCCGAAGAAACGGGCGGAACGAGTGAAACTGGACCGCTGGCCAGTCTGGAAGAGGATCTGGAATTATCCAATTATATTAACTCCCTTGATTTCATCGTCCTTATTGTTAATATTGAAAAAAAGTTTAACGTGATGCTGAAAGAAGATCTGTATATACTGACAAACAACAGTTTTAAACAAATTGCTGAGTTCATTGCACAAAACGCTTATAACACGCAGGATTAATTAGCTGATATATGATTAACTATTGAAAGGAGAGGGGAATGGCCGAGCTTTATGCTGTATCTATTACGGAGTTCCCGGGCTTTCTTATGGAACCCTTGTTAAACTGTGTGGCGGAAAAAAGGGAGAGACTATCCAGATTACAGCAAGAAAAAGACCGGATAAGAGGGTTGCTGGGTGATTTGCTTGTTAGAAAAGTAATATCACAAGCATTGAATATTCCTTATTTTAATCTTAGGTTTGCAAGGAATGCATACGGAAAGCCGTTCTTGTGCGAGGGTGGTCTGGAGTTTAATATTTCACACTCCGGAGATTGGGTGGTCTGTGCAGTCTCCAAGGAGCCGGTAGGTATCGATATCGAGAAAAAAGGAACCGTCGATCTTGAGTTGGCACGCCGTTTTTTTGCAAAGGATGAAGACAGATACATTAGAGAGCAAGATGATGAGGAATCACAGCTTGAACGTTTTTATCAGGTCTGGTCAGCTAAGGAAAGCTTGATTAAAGCGGTTGGAAGAGGGTTATCTCAGGGGCTTGATACTTTTAGCGTTGTCTCGGATTATAAGCTTACTCCGCACATTGAGATGGACGGCGTGATATGGAATTTGACGGGCGTTTCTCTGGATTCAGGGTACTCGCTTTATGCATGTACTGCCGGTACAAACACCTGCGAGAAGATCGAGATTATTGATGTGCGGCTGTTGATCGAGGAATTTTTATCATAACACTGTAAATGATGAAGGAATAAGCTCTCCGCACGCACTGAAGTGTGTACGGGAAGCTTATTTTGCGTGCAAACAAATGAGTAAAGCTGTCCACTGCCGCAAAGTGGAATCTGACGGGAGCTTTAGGGCAGCCTTTTAAAGGGTATATTATCCCTCCGTTTTCCGCAGACGTTTCCGCTGGAGTCAAATGGGTAAAATTTTGTAATGGGTACCCTATATACACCTGTAATTTTGCAAATGGTTCTGCGGAATCCTATAGTTTAGTTAGTGTTTGCTGCAAACGAGAGATCCGGCAGATCCGTTATAAGGAGTGGTCTCAACCATGGCTAAAATAAAATATAACAATATCGACAACGTCGGCGTGGACAAGACACTGAAGGAACTGCGCCAGTGGCGGGAGGAACGCCGCACCAAGCAGAAGGATTACTCCTATAAGGTGCCGAACCATCCGCCGGAGCTGACCTATCTGACGGGGAACCGGCTGGATACAACGATAACCTGGATCGGGCATTCGACCTTTTTTATGCAATATGAGGGCCTTAATATCATTACAGACCCGATCTGGGCCCGCCGGCTTGGCTTCGAGAAGCGGATCGGCCAGCCGGGAATTCCGCTGAATGAGGTGCCTCCGGTAGATCTGATCCTGATTTCGCATTCCCATTATGACCATTTGCATTTCCCTTCAGTCCGCAAGCTGTATAAGGCAGCAACGAAGATTATCGTACCGGCCGGACTGAAGCGGAAAATGCTCCGCAAGGGCTTTCCGAACTGCTACGAGATGCAGTGGTGGGAGGAGCTTACTGTGGGGCCCGTCAGGCTGACCTTTGTGCCGACCCAGCACTGGACCCGGCGCACGCCATTTGATACGAACAGTTCCCACTGGGGAGGCTATGTGCTTCAGCCGGCAGAGCCCGGCAGCCATCCGGAAGGGAAGCAGGACGGACAGAAGCGCAAGCTGCCGCCTAATCTGTATTTTGCCGGGGACAGCGGGTTCTTTCCCGGCTTTAAGGAGATTGGCAGCCGCTTCAAGCTGCATATTGCCCTGATGCCGATCGGGGCGTATGAGCCGGAGTGGTTCATGAGCTCACAGCATGTAAATCCTGAAGAAGCGGTGCAGGCCTTTCTGGATGTAGGCGCCGAGCTGATGATTCCGATGCATTTCGGTACCTTCCGGCTGGCCGACGACACGGCGCGCGAGGCACTGGACCGGATGGAGCTGGCCCGCAAGGCCCAGGGAATCAGTGCAGAGCGGATACGTACTCTGGGGTACGGCGAGACGCTGATTGTGCACCCGGAGGAGCGCTATTCGGGGCAATAAGGTGCCCGCCTAGGGATTTAGTGCCAAAACCGCAGGAACAACATGATCTTACGGGCTATTTGCCCTGATTTTATGCTATAATGAGCCGAAACCCAAAGTGAAAAGGATGGTAATGCTTAATGATTAGCACAAGCGGCGTAACACTCCGCTACGGAAAACGCGCACTTTTTGAAGACGTAAACATAAAATTCACACCAGGAAACTGCTACGGCCTGATCGGGGCGAACGGTGCCGGTAAATCTACTTTTCTAAAAATCCTGTCCGGCGAGATTGAAGCCAATATCGGGGATGTACACATCACTCCGGGCGAACGTCTGGCAATCCTGAAGCAGAACCATTTCGAGTATGATGAATTTCAGGTGCTGGAAACGGTAATTATGGGTCACACCCGCCTTTATGAAATTATGAAGGAAAAGGATGCCCTGTACGCCAAGAGTGACTTCACGGAAGCTGACGGCCTGCGCGCAGGTGAGCTTGAAGGCGAATTTGCCGAGCTGAACGGCTGGGACGCCGAGCCGGATGCAGCAGCGATGCTGATCGGCCTGGGCATTATGCGTGAAATGCATGACAAGAAGATGGCCGAACTCAGCGGCAACGAAAAGGTCCGGGTATTGCTTGCTCAAGCTCTGTTCGGCCGTCCGAACAACCTGCTGCTGGATGAGCCTACCAACCACTTGGATCTTGAATCCATCGGCTGGCTGGAGAACTTCCTGATGGATTATGAAGGTACTGTTATCGTGGTATCCCATGACCGTCACTTCCTGAACAAGGTCTGCACGCATATTGCGGATATCGATTTCGGCAAAATCCAGATGTACGTCGGCAACTATGATTTCTGGTATGAGTCCAGCCAGCTGGCCCAGACCCTGCAGCGTGATGCCAACAAGAAGAAGGAAGATAAGATCAAGGAGCTGCAGGCCTTCATTCAGCGCTTCTCGGCCAATGCTTCCAAATCCAAGCAGGCGACTTCCCGTAAGAAGCAGCTCGAGAAGATTACACTGGACGACATCCGTCCTTCCAACCGTAAATATCCGTTCCTCAACTTCAAGCCGGAGCGTGAAGCCGGTAAGCAGCTGCTTACAGTCACTGGTCTGAGCAAGACGGTTGAAGGCGAGAAGATGCTGGATGAATTCAGTATTGTAGTAAACAAAGGCGACAAGATTGCTTTTGTAGGTCCGCATTCCCAGCCAAAGTCCCTGCTGTTTGATATTCTGATGGGCGAAAAGGAAGCCGACAGCGGTGAGTTCTCATGGGGCGTAACCACAACCCAGGCTTATTTCCCTAAAGACAACTCCAGCTATTTCGATGGTGTCAATCTGAACCTTGTGGAATGGCTGCGCCAGTACTCCAAGGATCAGGACGAAACCTTCCTGCGCGGGTTCCTGGGCCGGATGCTGTTTGCCGGTGAGGAGGCGCTGAAGAAGGCGAGCGTGCTGTCCGGGGGAGAGAAGGTCCGCTGTATGCTGGCCAAAATGATGCTGAACGGCGCTAACGTGCTCGTATTCGATGAGCCTACGAACCACTTGGATCTGGAATCGATCACTGCGCTGAATAATGGACTGATTGATTTTGACGGGACGATTCTCTTTACTTCCCATGACCATCAGTTCATCCAGACCATTGCCAACCGGATTATTGAGATTACACCGACAGGCGTCATTGACCGCTCCATGAGCTACGATGAATACCTGGAGAATCCGGAAATTAAGGAACTGCGCCAGCGCATGTATCCTGTAGAAGCGTAATAGAATAAATAAATGTCCATAACACAAACGGCTGCGCTATCCTGTATAGGATGACGCAGCCGTTTGTGTTAACCGTATTAAGTTATCTCCCTTAGGACCAAAGGTCCTAGGAACCACCGGTGCGGCGGCGCTGATTGTTAGGCTTTTTGTTGTTTTGGCTCTTCAGCGGCTTGGCTGAGCCGGCCTGAAACGACGAGCCCTGCTGCTTAAAATTCTGCTGCTTCTTCTGCTCCAGCTTCTGGCGGATGGCATCGGCCAGATTGATCTTCGGCTTTTCGGTATTTTCGCTCATTATGTTACCCCCTTATGAAGCAAGTCCTATTCCTCATTTTAATTGTTTTTAAATCCCGCCACAAGGGCAAGAATAATTCAAGAAATCAATTGCCGGAGTGTGTCCGGGCAAACAAATTTAAACAACAGGGAGTGTCAGCCGGTGGCCGATATTTACGAGGATATACGCAAAGGTGAACGCGGGGCGATGGTCAGTATTGCCGCCTATCTGGTCCTGTCTGCATTTAAGCTGGTCAGCGGCTATTTGTTCAATTCCAGCGCACTGCTGGCCGACGGCTTCAATAACCTGACTGATATTGTAGCTTCAGCCGCGGTGCTGATCGGGCTGCGGATTTCACGTAAGCCGCCTGACTCGGATCATCCCTACGGGCATTTCCGGGCTGAGACTGTAGCGGCTCTGCTTGCTTCGTTTATTATGGCGATGGTTGGGATACAGGTTATTGTTGAGGCAGTACGTTCACTATTTGAAGGAGCAAAGGCGGTTCCGGAGCTGTGGTCCGCAGCAGTAGCGGTGGTGTGTGCCGCGGCGATGATGGGGGTATATATATATAACAAGAGATTGGCCAAGCGGATTAACAACGGCGCCCTGATGGCTGCAGCCAAAGATAATTTCTCGGATGCCATGGTCAGTATCGGCGCGGCAGCAGGCATTGTCGGTGCACAGTTTGGCCTGCCGTGGATTGATTCGGCCGCCGCTGTCCTGGTAGGACTGCTTATTTCCAAGACGGCCTGGGATATTTTCCGTGATGCCACCTACCGGCTGACCGACGGGTTTGATCAGGATAAGCTGCTGGATCTGCGCAGCATGATCGCCCGTACCCCTGGTGTTGAGGGAATCAAGGATATTAAAGCCCGTGTGCACGGAAGCCAAGTGCTGGTTGATGTGGTCGTAGAGGTTGATGCCGGGATCAGTGTGGCGGAAGGCCACCGGATCAGTGATTCAATAGAAGAGCGGATGGGCAGCAGAGACAACATAATGAATGTGCATATTCATGTCGAGCCTAAAGAGTAGAAGCCCAGCATGCTCCTAATTAGCTGTAATTTCCACCAAATCCAAGGAGAAATCAAGACTATAGACCCGGTGCTTACCATAACTTGGCAAGTGTATTTGTGAGAATAGAAGCATGTTCCAATTCCCGCCTGCCCCTATAATGAGGGCAGAAAGCAACAAACGTAGCGCGCGCCGTTGTTGAATTCTTATCATGCATAAGCGGGGGAACGCTATGATCAGATCACATAAACAGCTAACAGCGTCGTTATTGGTCTCGGCATCAATTGCATTATCATGGGGAGTGTTCAGCCCTCAGCAGGCATTTGCCGCTTCATCAGCTTCAGCTGTAACGGCTTCTGCTTCACTGAATGGCGTTATTCAATCTTCGGTTCGTCTGCGCACCAGCCCATCTACAAGCGGCAGTGTGATCACATACCTGAGTAAAGGCGATCAGGTCGTTATACTAGAACAAACCAACAGCTACTGGTACAAAGTCAGAACCGCCTCCGGAGAGGTAGGCTATACAAGTACCGGAGAACAGTATATCAGTGTTACTGCTGCTCCTGCGGTGACTCCTGCTGTACAGACGGCAGTCATTCAGGCGTCTGTCCGGCTCCGCGAAACACCGTCAACCAGCGGCAAAGTGCTTGGTTACCTGAATGAAGGTGATCCGGTAGTAATACTGGAGGAGACCAACAGCTACTGGTACAGAGTGCAGACAACGAATGGGACTGTCGGCTACACCAGTTCGGCAGACCGTTATATTGAGCTGGATCAGGCTGCAGCAACACCGGCCCCGGCGACACCGGCGCCTGCGCCCGTTCCAACTCCAGCCCCGGCTCCTCCGGCACAGTCAGCTGTCATTGATAATGTCATTGCAGCAGGCATGAAATACCTGGGAACGCCTTATGAATTCGGCTCCAGCAGAAGCAATACAAGCACCTTTGACTGCTCTGATTTTATCCGGCAGATGTTCAAGGATGCACTGAACTTAACGCTGCCTGCCGATTCCCGGCAGCAGGGCACCTGGGTACGGGAGAACAGCCAGACGGTTACCGATATTTCCGGTCTTAAACGCGGCGACCTGATGTTCTTTATGGATTATAAGGGCAGCTCGGCTTCTGCTTATGTGGGAGTTAACAGATTTTCAGAGCGGATTTCACACGTAGCGATGTACCTTGGAGACGGAAAGATTCTGCATACGTATTCTGTTTCCTCCGGCGGTGTGAGAGTTGATAATTTAAGCTCTTCGTGGACGAACCGTTTCCTGTACGGTGGCGCGGTTGTCCGCTAGTTATATTTTTGGGCAGTAAAGGGAAGTAGAGTACAATGTTTGTGACGGGTGAACTAGGGCGGATATTTTTGCGGGGCTATCTCTTCAGTAGAGCGACTA
This sequence comes from Paenibacillus sp. FSL R7-0273, assembly GCF_000758625.1. NCBI lineage: Bacteria > Bacillati > Bacillota > Bacilli > Caryophanales > Paenibacillaceae > Paenibacillus > Paenibacillus sp. FSL R7-0273. Next base: position 6,353,361 of record NZ_CP009283.1, on the reverse strand, counting down.
CTGAAGAGATAGCCCTTCCTTTTGGTATCATCTTACTGCAGAAGCGGCTGCACCCTCCTGTTTAGGAGGGCGCAGCCGCTTCTATTTGTGTTATCTTAAAAAGTAAGACAGCAGCCAAACGACCCTGGGGTCTCAGGCTGCTGTATATATGCCGTAATGCCGCACGGATTAATTTATGGAGTAATCACGTATGCGGAGGAAGGAACCTTGATCCATGCTTTGCCGAGCCAGGTATAAACCTCTCTCCATTCATTGCCCCAGGCATCGGTCATGACAGCGCCGGTAGTATCGATAGTCTGGGCGCTCAGCCAGCCGGCCGGAGTCATGCTGGTAGTGGAGAAATGGAAAGGAGTTGCTTTTGTCAAAATAATCATTGGAGTCGCCGGTTTGATATCAGCCGGTGTAATTACCGTTTCGAATTGTTCGTTGTAAGTGCTTCCGGTAACGGTTGACTGATCTGCAGTACCCGTAACTTCTGCCGCTGAAGCCGATGCTGCTATGGATGCCATAAGACCTACTGCTACGGTGAAACTGGCTAATTTTTTCATCTGTGATTCCTCCTAGTGTGGTTTTGGGTTAGCGGTTTTTTCCAAGTTTGTGCTGTGCTAATATGCATGTAAACAAAAAGGGGAGGCAGTGAACCAGCCCTCTGAAGAAATCTTTAAAATTGCAGGGCCAGGGGAAAGGCCTATACGTTCTGCACAGTGAATAGGATATAAAAAAACACTCTCTACATAACACAACCCGGAGCTCCTGAGACGGAGACACCGGGTCTATGACACCATAATGCTATGCAGGTTTATCCTCTGGGCATTCTGGACGGTTCTATTTACATTGACCTTCCGCGCCGTCCGGTGAAGAGGGATACAATGAACAGAATGAGGAAGATGAAGAACAATACCTTGGCGATGCCGACTGCCGCTCCTACAATGTTAAAGAATCCGAATACGCCGGCGATGAGGGCAATCACCAGCAGAATTACCGACCATTTCAGCATGAGAAGTCATCCTTTCTGTCGGGTAGTGTAGTCAATGTTTAAACGGGTGATCCCGGATTGAAACAAAATGGATTAATCTGGTCTTTAAGGCGCTTGACAGGCTGTTTCGGGCTATTGGCGTAGGGGTAACTATGCAGTAACAAGGCAGAGCAAGCCGACATTATGACACTTGGAAGGGGTTTTTGAAATGATCATTGAACTTAGCGTGGCACTCGTTGCTGTCGCATTCGCCGTACTTGTATTCTTCTTAATCAAAACCTTAAATTCAGCAAAGGAATCCCTCGACAAAGTCAGCCAGACTCTGCAGGAAGTGCAAAAGACTGTGGATGAGCTTACCTATGAAATCAAAACAACTGTCCGGCATGCCAACGACATTACTGCAGATGTCCAGGGCAAGATCCAGAAGATTGATCCGATTGTTGATTCCGTTAAGAATCTCGGTGATGTTATGAATGAGCTCACACTGACAGTGAAGCAGGTATCCGTTACGGTAATTGAGAAATACCGGAAATCCCGTGAGCTTAAGCAGAAGGCGGGAAGTGTTGCCATCGATGAGAAGACACTGACTCCGGCAGAAGAGCGCACCGTGAAATCCTATGATACCGCATATGCCCAGAAGGCTCCGGGAAAAATAGCGATGGCGCTTAAAGGAGTAGACACAGCAGCTGCAATCTGGCAGAAGTTCCGGCACTGATTACCGTAACAGTCCCATTCACACAGCACCGGTGCATCCAATGAAAGGCGGGACGTCTTATGAACGTCATCATTCTTTTGTTTAGCCTGCTTTCCTCATATATGTCTCCATCTGCACAGAGGGAGGAGGTCCCTGCTGCATTTTTCTCCATGGAACCGCAGGCCGTGCTTGCCTTTGAACGCCATACGGTCCCGGATCCTTATATCAGCAGCTTTGATTCCCTGGCAGGAGCAGCATTATTTACGTCAACGGAGGAGCTCCTGCTTAATAAGGGCACGCCGCTGAATATCGCTCCTGACCCCTGGCAGGAATGCCTGGAATATCATTACGCAGATATGACGGCCGGCATATGCGGGGGTATCGTTACCTACGTTCATGTGGATCCGGCTCAGGCAGGACTATATGGCCTCCGTCTTAACGGGGTTTCGCTGAATCCCGCTGCTGATAATGTGCGTGAGCTGCTGGGGAACCCGGACTTCATCGCTGATGACGGTGATGTCTATATAAGAGGAAGTGCAGCACTGAAGATTTACCGCAATCCGTTCACCGGTGAATGGGACGGAATTGATTTATTTGATGCGAATGCATCATAAGGTGTTTCATAGGCTTACTGTAAGGTTAATAAGAGTACAGTTGTCTTTATACTGAGACATATTAACCTCACAATCTAAGCTTAAGGAGCGTGATCTCATGGGTTCAATCGGTACACAGTCGTACGCCAAGCTTCTGGAGAACGGTATCCAGGCGATAGAAGAAGTGAACCGGCTGCGTGACAGCGGCTATACGAAGGATAACATCTATGTTATCAGTCATGATCAGGACCGTGAAAACCGCATTGTTGATGCGGCAGACACAAATGAGGTCGGCTTAGGCGAAGAGGGTTTGTTTGGCGCTATCGCCAATCTCTTCCGTTCGCGCGGGGACGCCTTGCGTTCCAAAATTACGGCGCTTGGCTTCAGCAGTGCGGAAGCAGGATTCTATGAGAAGGAACTGAGTGCGGGCAAGGTTCTTGTCATTGCCAAGAAATACCCGCAATAACCCCGTTTTCCGGCGTACCGGAACTATAGCACAATAGCGTAACCTCCAGCTCCACTATTTGTAGTGGGGCTGGAGGTTACTTTGTTGAATACGGAAACAATAACACCCTTATCTGCCAATTTATAGAATGTTGGAAAGGGGCTGCTTAAATATCGTATGATAATAGGATGGAATAACAGAGAAGATAGATTACGGGGCTTATATTATTCGTGTGAGGTGAAGATGCTTGAAAATATTAATTGTAGACGATAATCCGACCAATGTTATTATAATCCGCGAAATCCTGAAGAAGGAGGATTACCGGAACTTTATCACAGCATCATCTGCAAAGGAGATGCTGAAAATTCTGGGCGTAGGAGCAGGGAGTGAAACGCAGCGTCCGCGTCCTTCGGATGTGGATCTGATTTTGCTGGATATGATGATGCCGGAAATGGACGGCATCGAGGCTTGCCGCGTAGTGCAGCAGTATGACCATCTGCGGGATATTCCGATTATTATGGTGACCGCAGTCGGCGACTCCAAAAAGCTGGCGGAAGCGCTTGATGCCGGGGCAGGTGACTATGTTACGAAGCCGATCAATAAGGTTGAGCTGATGGCACGGATCCGTCTGGCGCTGCGCCTGAAGCGCGAGAAGGACTGGCACAACGAGCGGGACCAGCGGATTAAGGACGAACTGAAGCTTGCCGCGCTCGTACAGAATGCCGTGCTGAGCCTGCCGGTTAAGGAAGAGGATTTTGAAGTGCATGCAATCTATCAGCCCTCTTTCGAGCTGGCCGGCGACCTGTACGCCTGGTATCCGCTTGGAGACGGAAGATATGCCGTCATTCTGCTTGATATGATGGGCCACGGGATTTCTTCTTCGCTTTTCTGTATGTTCCTGGCTTCCGTGCTCAAGGATACGGTAACTACATATGTGGAACCGGAAAAGGTCATTCAGGAGCTGAACCGCAGGTTTAACCAGCTGTACATCGAGAAGCAGCTTGTCCAATATTATTTTACCGCCATCTATCTCGTTATTGACACCCGGATCAAGCGGATCGATTTCGTGAATGCAGGCCATCCGCCGGGACTGTTCTTTGAGGGCGGAGCTAAGGAGCCGGTTCTTCTTGAAAGCAACTGCCACCCTGTAGGCTTGTTTGACCGGATTGATATTCAGCCGCAGAGCCTGAGCTATGAAGAGGAAGGGCATTTGGTGCTTTATACGGACGGGCTGCTTGAAATGGCTGAGGGCGACCAGGAGGACCAGCTGAAGTTTATGACCGGTCACTTAAACGGCGGACATGATTGGAATGAGGAAGCTATGCGTGAAGTCTTCTTTGTAGATGAAGCTGACGTAGAGCGCGATGACGATAAATGCCTGGTATGGATTACCCTGGGGAAAGGAACTGAACAATAATGAAAATAAAAGCCAAGCTGCTGATCGGATTCAGTTCGATGCTGGCCATTATGCTGGCATTAACAATGATTGGCTACGATCGGCTTAATTATATGAGCGATCAGCTCGACAGCTTTACCGCAAGGTATGATAAGGGCCGTGCTTCGTCCGGGCTGCGCGGTGAGGTCAATGATATGGCCCGCATCCTGACGACCGCAATGCTTAATGCAGATGTAGAGACAGTAGATATCCAGAAGACAGAGCTTGAGAATAAAGTGGTTAAGGCAGATGGACATCTTAAGACTATCGAAGCTTCACTTACCTCTGCAGATGAAATAGAAATACTCAACCGGATAGAGAATGCATATGCCGCTTATATGAATTATCAGAACAAGGCAGTAGAGATGCTTGAAGCCGGTTATTTCCAGAACGCCAACGCTTACCGTAACTCCGAAGGGCAGGATATCCAGAATGAAATGCTTAACAGCCTGAACTCCCTGTCGGACTATAACGCCAACCGGATGACTGAGGAAACAAACCTGGCACAGGACGCTTCGGAACGTTCCATTCAGATGGTGACGTTAATTATGGTAGTCGGGCTGCTGCTGGGGCTGGGGGTCATTCTATGGGTGATTCCGAGCATCACGCGCGGACTTAATGTGGTGTCCATGATGATTAACAGCTTCGGAAGCGGAAGAATGCGGGCAATCCGCCGGATCAAGGTCAATTCGAAGGACGAGATTGGTGATGTGGCCAGGGTCTTTCAGCAGATGGCCGAGGATATCGAGCAGAAGCAGCAGCTGGAGAAGGCCTATACCCAGGCGCAGAGCGATCAGGCCTGGCTTAATGGCAATATCGCGCGCGTGACGGAGCTGCTGCGCGGTGTCAGCTCGTTGGACCAGGTCTCCCAGACCTTCATCAGTGAATTTACCCCTGTGCTTGGAGCACAATACGGGGCGCTATACCTGAAGGATCTCCATAACCCTAACCGGCTGCTGGCAAGCGCTTTTTATGCCGGTGATGCCGAGGATGGCCTTAAAGAGTACTTTGATATAGGCCAGGGCCTTGTAGGACAATGTGCTTTGGACAAGAAGCCGCTCAAGCTTGAGAAGGCTCCTGATGATTATATTAATGTCTCCTCAGGCTTCGGGGATGCACATCCGGACCATATTTTTATTTATCCTGTATTTTTTGAGGATGAGGTTCTGGGTGTGCTCGAGTTTGCCTCCTTTACACCGTTTACTGTGCTGCAGAATGAGCTCCTCCACCAGCTGGCTAATAATCTGGGCATTATCCTTAATAATATTATCCGCCGGATGACTGTTGAAGAGCTGCTGCGTGAATCGCAGGCGCTGACGGAGGAGCTGCAGTGCCAGTCAGAGGAGCTGCAGACCCAGCAGGAGGAGCTGCGCCGGTCCAACGAGAACCTGGAAGAGCAGACCGATGCGCTGAAGCGTTCCGAGGAGCTGCTGCAGCGGCAGCAGGGCGAGCTGGAGCACTTTAATATCGAGCTTATGGCCAAGACCCGCGCCCTTGAGGAGCAGGTTCAGGAGGTCGAGGAGAAGAAGGATGAAATTGAGCATGCCCGCAGCCAGCTGGAGAAGCAGGCAATGCAGCTGGCTGTTACAGGAAAATACAAATCAGAGTTTCTCGCTAACATGTCCCATGAGCTGCGGACTCCGCTGAACAGCCTGCTGATTCTCTCCCAGCTGCTCACCGAGAACAAAGAAGGCAACCTGTCGGATAAGCAGGTGGAATTTGCCCATACGATCTATATGTCCGGTGCCGATCTGCTGAAGATGATTGATGAGATCCTCGACCTGTCCAAGGTGGATGCCGGTAAGATGGAGCTGAATTACGAAGATATCCCGATTACCGAGCTCAAAGCCTTTGTGAAGCAGAATTTTGCGCCACAGGCGGCCAAGAAGGGGCTGTCTCTGCGCTTAGCCTTTGATGAGCCTCTGCCGGACAGCCTGTATACAGACAGCCACCGGCTCAAGCAGATTCTGCGCAATCTGCTGTCCAATGCCTTCAAGTTTACGAGTGAAGGCTTTGTGGAATTCTCAATCAGCCGTGCTGAACCCGGCCGTCTGCCGTCATTTCTGCCGGATGAATTCGATTATGTGGCCATTGCAGTTAAAGACAGCGGGATAGGTATTCCTTCTGACAAGACGGAAATTGTGTTTGAGGCGTTCCAGCAGGTGGACGGTACAACCAGCCGCAAATACGGGGGAACCGGGCTGGGATTGTCCATCAGCCGTGAGCTGGCCCGGCTGATGGGCGGCGCAATAGGACTGGACTCACGTGAAGGCCAGGGTAGCGTGTTTACCCTCTACCTGCCTGTGAAGGGGCATTACAGCCTGCTCCCGGGTGCTGTGGAAGTGGCTGCTGCCCATACCCGGACCGAATATGCAGAGAATCTGCAGCCTGCCGGAGCGGATGAGGCGATGCCGGTACCGCTGAATCCGGTTATTGTTGACGATGACCGTGAGGGGCTTCAGCCGGAAGATAAGGTTATCCTGATTATTGAGGATGATGACAGCTTCGCCAAGATTCTGCTTGGCATGGCCCGCGGCCGCGGCTTCAAGGGTCTGGTTGCCCTGCAGGGGGATACCGGACTTCAGATGGCCAAGACGTTCCTGCCGGATGCCATCATCCTGGACATTCAGCTGCCTGTCATGGACGGCTGGTCGATCCTTAGGGAGCTCAAGGGAGCCTCGCAGACCCGGCACATTCCTGTGCATGTCATCTCTGTCAATGACGAGGTCAAGCAGGGGCTTATGATGGGGGCGATGGCCTACCTGAAGAAGCCTTCCTCCAAACAGGCGCTGGACCGGGCCTTTTCACAGATCGAAAACTATACCTCCAGCACATTGAAGCATCTTCTGATTGTTGAGGATGATGAGATCCAGCGACGTTCCATTATGGAGCTGATCGGTCATGACGATGTTGCCATTACGGCAGTGTCTACCGGCGGGGAAGCGCTCAGTGAGCTGCGCAAGCAGCGGTATGACTGTATGGTGCTTGACCTTATGCTGGAAGATATGACCGGCTTTGAGCTGCTGGACCAGATCCGCGACGATGAAGAGCTCAACGATCTGCCAATCATTATTTATACAGGCAAGGATCTGGACAGCAAAGAAGAGACACAGCTGCGTAAATATGCAGAATCCATTATTATTAAGGATGTCCGCTCTCCGGAGCGTCTGCTTGACGAGACAACGCTGTTCCTGCACCGGGTGGAAGCCAACCTGCCGGAGGACAAGCGTAAAATTCTGCAGAAGCTGCACAATAAGGAGGAGCTCTTCGACGGCAAGAAAATACTGCTCGTCGATGATGACATACGTAACGTCTTTGCCCTGTCCAGCGTGCTCGAAGGATACCACATGGAAGTGAAGTTCGCCGAGAACGGCCGCGAGGCACTCGAACTGCTGGTTGAGCACAATGATTTTGATCTGGTGCTTATGGATATGATGATGCCGGAAATGGACGGATATGAGGCTATGCGCCGTATCCGCGAGATGCCGCAATATCAGAAGCTGCCGATTATCGCGCTCACAGCGAAGGCGATGAAGGAGGACCGGGCCAAGTGTATTGAGGCCGGAGCGTCCGATTACATGAAGAAGCCGATCAGTACCGACCAGCTTCTTTCCCTAATGCGTGTATGGCTGTATTCGTAAGCCGATTATTGGGGTAATAGCATTACAGTAAGAGCAAAATAACAGTCCGGAAACACGGAAGTAAGCAGGAGAGCAGGGATATTGATGACAGCAATGGAACGCGGATATGATGAACAGGCTGATAGTCCGGGAAGCAGGCAGGAGCTGGAGCAGATCGAAATTGAGCTGCTGCTCAGCGGAGTGCACCGCTTGTACGGGTATGATTTCAGAAATTATGCGCTCCCTTCACTGAAGCGGCGTATCTGGCATCATGTCCATGCCGAGAATGTACCTACCATATCTGCGCTTCAGGAGAAGGTTCTGCATGACCGTGCCTGCTTTGAACGTTTTGTGTACAGCCTTTCTATTCCTGTTACAGAAATGTTCCGTGATCCCGGCCTCTTCCTAACCTTCCGCCAGAAGGTCGTGCCGCTGCTGAGGACCTACCCGTATATCAGAATATGGCATGCGGGCTGCTCCACCGGTGAAGAGGTGTACTCGATGGCGATTCTGCTGCATGAGGAGGGGCTGTATGATAAAGCCCGTATTTATGCAACGGATATGAATGCGCGTTCCCTGCAGCAGGCCAAAGAAGGGGTATACGAGATCAGCAGAATGAAGCAATACACCAAGAACTACATGGAAGCGGGCGGAACCCGCGCCTTTTCAGAATATTACACGGCAAAATATAATTCAGTCATTCTCCAGCCGTTTCTGCGCAAAAACATTATTTTTGCCGAGCATAATCTGGCGACAGATACTTCCTTCAATGAATTTAATGTCATTTTTTGCCGTAACGTAATGATTTATTTCAACGATGAGCTGCGCGATCATGTGCACGGCCTGTTTTATGAGAGCCTCAGCCGGTTTGGTGTACTGGTACTTGGATCAAAGGAATCTATTCATTTCACCAGGTACAGCAACGGCTACGAGCCCCTGGACAGAGTGGAAAAAATATACCGTAAGAATCAATAACGGGATTGGAGGGACCTGATGGGGGTTCAAGAACCGGTTCATATACTGCTCGTTGACGACCGTCCTGAAAATCTGCTGGCACTGGAAGCTGTGCTTGAGAGCCAGCATTACAAGCTTGTCAAAGCCAATTCCGGTGAAGAAGCACTGCGGAGTTTATTAAGATATGAGTTCGCTGTTATTGTTCTGGATGTACAGATGCCGGGAATGGACGGTATTGAAACCGCCAAATTAATCAAGGCCAGAGAAAAGACCAAGGATATTCCGATTATCTTTATCTCGGCCAACAGCAAGGAAGCAGAGCATCTGTTTGCCGGATATTCTGCCGGTGCGATTGATTATATGGTCAAGCCCTTCATCCCGCAGATTCTCAAGTCCAAAATTGAAGGCTTCGTCAACATGCATCTAACCAACAAAAAGCATCAGATGCAGTCCATGCTGCTGCAGCAAAAAACGCAGGAGCTGGAAAAAATCAACGGTGAGCTGGTCAAGGCCAAGGAAGCGGCGGAGATTGCCGCCAATGCCAAGACAGAGTTTCTGGCAATGATGAGTCATGAAATCCGTACGCCGATGAACGGTGTAGTGGGCATGATTGACCTGCTCATGGAGACAGAGCTTGCTCCTGAGCAGAAGGAATATACGGAGATCATCCGCAAAAGTGCGGACACACTCATAACCGTAATCAATGATATTCTCGATTTTACCAAGATGGAATCCGGGAAAATGGAGATGGAGGAGCAGCTGTTTGAGCTGCAGGGGACGATTCAGGAGGTGTTCAGCCTGTTCTCCGCCGAGGCGGGCAAGAAGAATCTGGAGCTGGCCTACTTCATCGACCAGAACCTGCCTAAGCTGATCTACGGGGATATGGCTAGGCTGCGCCAGGTGCTCATTAATCTGGTCGCTAACGCGGTTAAATTCACAAACCAGGGCGGAGTGTATCTCGTTGCCTCAAGAACGGCGGATACTGACGGGAAGCTGATGGTGGAATTTACCGTTAAGGATACGGGGATCGGCATCTCACCGGAGAAATGCGACCGGCTGTTCCAGCCGTTTTCCCAGCTTGATTCCTCCATGACACGGAAATATGGCGGAACGGGCCTCGGGCTTGCGATCTGCAAATCACTTGTCGGAATGATGGGCGGAGATATCCGTGTAGAATCAATGGAGGAGAAGGGGGCAACCTTTGTATTCACCATTCAGGCGGCTATGCCTGAGGACGAACTTGCCAGAGGCTTTCAGACAGAGGAGCCGTATGGGGAGATAAACAAGGAGCGGCTGCACAAAAAGGTACTTGTTGTGGACGATCATCCGATTAATCAGCGGCTGATGGTCAGTATGCTCGACAAGCTGGGCTACAGCGCCGATATAGCCGAGGACGGAAGCCAGGCGGTAGAGCTGGCTGCGCAGAACGGCTATGAATTTATTTTTATGGATTTGCAGATGCCGGTAATGGACGGCCTCACAGCAACCTCCAGAATCCGCTCAGGCAGCAGCCTGTCCGCTGAGAAGGCTGTTATTATCGCCATGACGGCTAACGTCATGGAAGGCATTCAGACCCGCTGTAAGGCGGCAGGGATGGACGGGTACGTCAGCAAGCCGCTGAAGCTAAGCAGCATTAAGCAGATTATCAGCCGTTATGAGCCTCATGACAGCACCATGATTGAACGTAACGCCTCACTATTTTAACGGACATCCAGGAATTACCTGATGCAGATTGTCCGTTTTTTGTTTCAACACTATGCCTTTAGGGTTATTGGTAAAGAAAACATTTAATCAGGAGAGATTGTCTATGAATACACATAAAAGCGAAAAATTCCACGCAAAAACCGAAACTGAAGGCAATGTATGTACGGTTTATCTGATTGGAGAGCTGGATTTGTCAGTCGCTCCTGATTTCCGTCTGGTAATGGAGCCGCTTGTGGGAGACACGGGACTGGATCTCGTTATTAATCTGAAAGATCTGAAATATATCGACAGCACAGGCATCGGTATTCTGCTCTCGATTCTCAAGGCAAGACACGGAATGGATGTTAAATTTACGGTGGAGGAAGTTCCGCCGCAAATTCAGAAGCTGTTTGATATGACCGGTATTTCCAAGTTTTTTGCCCCCCAAGAGAACTCCAACTAAGGAAAGGATCGAAACAAGGATGAATGATGACGTACAAAAAGTAATTCTTCAGTTACCCGCCAGCGCAGAATATGTCGATATCGTCAGATTGAATTTATATGGAATTGCCTCAAAAATGGGTTTCACCTATGAGGATATTGAAGACATGAAGGTAGCCGTTTCGGAAGCCTGTAATAACTCTGTATTGTACGCTTACGGCCAGGAAGACGGGCTTGTAGATGTGATTTTTGAAGTAGGGGCAAGTGCCTTGTCCATCACTGTCAAAGACGAGGGGGAGAGCTTTGACGGAGTGGGTTCACCTGAACCGCGCATGACGCTGCATGACAAAGAGCTGAATGATGTTGAGGTAGGCGGATTGGGCTTTTATCTTATGCAGGCACTCATGGATGATGTTAGCGTCGTGAGTGAAGCTGGGAGAGGGACGGTCGTTACCCTGACAAAACGGCTTAATTTTAGCGAGGAGAAAGTATGAGTGACAAAGTGACTCCCCCAGAGTCCATGAACGAAGCGGTAAGTCTGATCTGGGAATACCAGCAGACCAAGGATAATGAAATTGCTACTGTACTGATCCGCAAATACGAACCTATGGTCAAGATGGCGGCAGGCAAAATTGCCCGCAACCGTCCCGATCTCTATGAAGATCTGTACCAGGTAGGACAGATGGCGCTGATCAGACTGCTTCAGCAATATGATATCAGCCTGGGAATTCCCTTCGAGCCGTATGCGATGAAGAGTATGATCGGCCATATGAAGAATTTCCTTCGGGACAAATCCTGGTACATACAGGTTCCAAGACGAATCAAGGAGAAGGGTGCACTCGTTCAGCAGGCTATTGATGAGCTAACCATCAGGCTGGAGCGGTCGCCCGCAGTTGAGGAAATTGCCCATTATCTTGATCTTACCGTGGAAGAAACTGTAGAAGTTCTGGCCGGCAGAGAATGCTACCACTACGTATCGCTTGATTCCCCGCTCTCCCAGGAGGAGACGGGTGCAACACTCGGCGAGCTGATCAGCTCTGACGCCAACGACTATGAAACGGTCGAAAAGCGGATGGATCTGCAGCAGGCGCTGGGCCAGCTCAAGGAACAGGAGCAGCAGGTGCTGCTGCTTGCTTTCCAGGACGGCCAATCCCAGCGGGCCATTGCCCAGAAGCTGGGAGTATCGCAGATGAGCGTGTCGCGGATTCAGAAGCGCGCCACCGAGAAGCTGAAGCAGATCATGGCGAACTCTTCCTACTGATGCTGAAGCCGTTATAAGCCGTACCATAAAGGACATGCCTCCCCTCAGGGACTGGCATGTCCTTTATTATTGCCCCCGAGTAGGCAGCCGCTGCAACACTTGTACCCCGCCTGTATCCCGTATATGTACAGGCTGCAGGCGGGGTACAAGTAAAGTGAGCATATCAGCTGTTCGCATCAATATAGGTTTTGATCTCCCCAAGATACTCCCCGATAACCGGAACATCCAGAAACAGGCTGAGAACATAACCGAGTAGACCGAGAATAACGAAGGTACCGAGAGAAAGCCCCAGCCCCCGGGATATGCCGGCCATCAGGTTGGTGACAATCCGCTTCTTGGGGTTCGTGTAGTTCTCAAGGATGTCCTTGAACTCGGATTTCTCCAGTGAATCGGCTATTTTGTCCAGTCTGGCATTCAGCCGCTTAACCTCATGCCGCAGCTCAAAGGGATGCTCATCGACTTCATACGTTTTGGTCTTGCTGCCCGCATCTCCCATCAGGTCTCCCCGCTTTCTTAAGCCATAAAGGCTCTAGTGTAATGCATATTTATTCTTGTTAGAAGAAGTTTTGTTAGCATGAGAACAGCCAGCTGCAGTGAGCTGGCTGTTCTCCATTTTAGAATAAGCCGTAGATCACAGCGTTTTAGTAAGAGGACTTGTAGGAGGATTTAACCTCTTCCTTGGCATCTTTAGCTTCACTGGCGACCTCATCCTTAGCATCCTTAGCTTTGTCAGCAACCTCTTTGGAAGAGGCCTTGGCTTCTTCTGTAACGTCATCGGACGCCTTTTTAACATCGGAAGCGACATCGCTGGATGCTTCGGCAACGGTATCACCGATCTTTTTGCCGGTCTCCTGCAGGGTAGCAGCAATCTGCTGCTTACTGTCGCTTACTGTCGTGAAGATGTCGGAGGCTTTAGCGGACACTGTGCTGGCCAGATCCGTCGCCTTTTCTCCAACAGTAGTGGCAATAGTCTTGGTTTTATCTGTTACAACACCGGCAACTTCCTTTGTTTTGTCTGTTGCAAGCGTAAGCTTGTCAGACAAGTCGCTGCGCATTTCGCGGCCTGGTTTTGGTGCGAACAATAATGCAGCTGCGGCACCTAACAATCCGCCGATAAAAATACCTTTGAAAAATGTGCTTCCGCTCTCTACCGGATATTCTGTCTCTGCCTTGTTCATTATTAATCACTCCTTAAATAGAATAGGTTCACTTGGTGTTCAGGATAGCCTGAATGTTCTTACTTCGTATATAAACTTTGGGGTATGGGCTGAAACAGCAGGAAGGCTAAGGAAACATTACCCATGCCCGGATATATTGTATGGAATAATATAGGAAATAGCCCTGATTGACTGATAAAGGTTGGGGGTAAGAAATACATAATTAAGGCGCCTATCATCAACATAAAGCGGGCTTAAGCCCTTCCCGTTTATTTAAAGAATGCAGAGATTTGAACATCTTTGGAGGTGCATAACTAATGATAAAAATAATCACGTCAGCAGAGCGTCATACTTCGAATAGAGAATGGATACACAGCGAATTCAGCTTTTCCTTTGCCGATTATGATGATCCCAGTAACGCGCATTTTGGCGCACTCCTGGCCCATAACGACAATGAGCTGAAGCCGAAGCAGGGGATGGAGGAGCATCCGCATCACGATCTGGAGATTATTACTTATGTAATATCAGGCGTGCTGAACCATCAGGATGATCTCGGAAATCATGCCGAGCTTCAGGCGGGCAGTGTCCAGGTAATGAGCGCGGGGACAGGGATCAACCATTCGGAGACCAATTCCTCTGAAGCAGACAACGTACGGTTTCTGCAGATGTGGCTCCTGCCTGATCGTCCGGGGGTTGCTCCAGCCTGGGATGCCAAATTTTTTCCGCGAGAGCTGAAGAGGGGGACTCTGCTTCCTGTAGCCTCAGGTGCAGACATAGACGGGGCGCTTAAGCTTGGTGAGGATGTAACCATTTATTTGTCGGTGCTGGAAGCGAACAGGCTGGTGCAATATCCGCAAAAAGAGGACAGACGCACGCATATTTATCTGATTAGCGGAAATCTGGAGGTTAGCTGCAGTGACGGGACGTTTCAGCTGAACCCCGGTGACGCCGCCCGTATCCGTAAAAGCTGTGATCTGACGCTTAAGGGAACAAACGGCGACGAGGCAGCAGAATTCGTTCTGATCGATCTTCCGTAAGTAAAAGGAGCTCTCCGCGCAGCGCCATCTGTAAGAATGGCAGCTTAAGGCGGAGGGCTCCTGTCTGTATCAGGCTTATTATTTATTGCGCAGACGGCCAAGCTCGGATACCAGTGCTTCGACCTGAGAGATGCTGAGCCGGTCACTGCCCATAGCAACCTCGTAAATATCCAGAATATCCTCATAGTGGTCTACCGAGAAAGCAGATGCCTGCATGGCGGCCGCGCTTGCCATTTTGAGCTTGCTCTTAATGCCCTCGATCATAAATTCCACATTTTCCTGGCTGGGCTTTGTCAGATCCATGGAGTGCAAACAGTCCTTTCTGAGTATGATCCGTTGAAATGCCGGCTTACTGTGTAAGTATACGGCGGTTCCTTCTGGAGTATTTTATCATGACAGGGTAAATAAACACCATTTTTTTGTCTGCTCTCCCCAAAACATGCTAAATTAAAGGGAATAACTGCGAGCATGTATAGGATAAAAGGAGGCAAGGACAATGGCAATCAGGGAGCAGGAGAGCAGAAAGCGGATTAAAATGGACTCAGAACAGCTAATTACCTTCTTCCATGAGATTGCCGGCCGCCATCAGACAGAGCAGATTACCTTTCTGTGCATTGGCACGGACCGCTCTACGGGCGATGCCCTGGGACCTTTAACCGGCAGCAGGCTGCTGATGCACGGATTCCCCAATGTCACCGGCACTCTGCCGTTACCCTGTGACGCGGATACACTGGCAGCACAGCTTGCGGCCATTCCGGAAGGGCAGATTGTGATTGCCATCGATGCCTGCCTGGGACCTCCGGCTGCCCTGGGCTGCTACTTTGCGGCCAGTGAGCCGCTGCGTCCTGCACAATCGGTTGGGCTGAGCCTGCCAGAGGTTGGAAATTACAGTCTCGCTGCCATCGTCGGAGTGAACGGCCCTTTTCCTTACCGCACACTGCAGACCACGCCGCTGTACCGGGTAATGCAGATGGCCGAGCAGATTGCGCTGGCCGCAGCCAAAGGTTTCGGACTGGCGCCCTAGAGACGTTTCAAGCGGAGCCGTTCGGCTTAATAATTAGAACAAGCCTTAGCCATTACATAGAAAGAAGGAAACGGCCATGGAAAATATCCGTTGTGAAGGAAGCAATATTTGTTACAGTGATCAGGGGCAGGGTGAGGTTATTGTACTGCTCCACGGCTTCTGCGGAAGCTCGGCGTACTTTGAGCAGGTCATTCCTTATCTGAGCGGCAGCTACCGGGTAATTGCTCCCGATCTGCGCGGCCACGGCGCATCGGATGCTCCGCTTGGCGCATACAATATCGATCAGATGGCGGATGATGTGCTCTCGCTGCTGAATTCGCTAGAAATAGAGAAGGCCTATCTGCTGGGCCATTCCATGGGCGGCTATGTCACGTTATCCTTTGCCCAGCGCTATGCGTCCCGGCTGAAGGGCTTCGGGCTTATCCATTCAACCGGCTATCCGGACAGTGAGGAAGCCAGAGAGAAACGGCTCAAGAGCGTCAGCACGATCCAGAATGAAGGGATTACCGCATTTGTGGATGCGCTGATTCCCGGACTGTTCGCTGTGGATGCTGCTCCGCAGCTGCTCGAACGGGCCAAGGAGATCGGCTACAAGACGCCGCCGCAAGGCGCAGCCGGTGCAGCACTGGCAATGCGTGAGCGCCCGGACCGCCGGGATGTAATCTCTGCAGCTGCTGTGCCGGTGCTGCTTGTTGCAGGTACGGAAGACAGCCTGGTGCCGGCTGAACGGATCTTTACCTCCGATAAGGCCAATATAACGAAGGCAGCGATCTCCGGAGCAGGCCATATGAGCATGTATGAGGCGCCGGAGCGTCTGGCCGAGATTATTAAGGATTTTGTACAGGTGCCTGCAGCTAAGAAATAAGCGGCATGCCGGAATAACACAGGTAAGCCCAAAAAGGCAGCTGCCGCAGATATGCGGACGGCTGCCTTTTTGGGCTATGTATGGCTGAAGGGGTGCGCGTGGTGGCGCAGAGGAGCGGGAATGGTTTAAGATGATCGTTAGAGGCATCTTATACTCAGTTGACTGCGGTTATATAAAACGGCAGTTAGCATATTTTCCGGGGAGGCGTGGCAGTAATGTTCCGAAGAGACTATATCGTCCGGATGATTGAAGATATGACAGCAATGGTGGCTAAGGTACTGACCCTTAAGCAGGAGAAGAAGACGACGGAGGCCCTGTGGGAAGTGGATGAGCTGTTTAACCGGCATTTCCGGCTGAATTCCCGGCTGCTGAACTCCCTATCCGTGGAAGACATGATCGAAATGTTCCGCATGGGCGGTGTAATAGAGTCCGACAAGCTGCAGGGTGTAGCCCGGCTGCTTAAGGAGGAGGGCGGCATTTATGCGGCTGCCGGGAATAAGGAAGCTTCAATGCTGAGATACATGCGTTCCCTGCATTTATTCCTCTATGCAGACCAGCACGGTGCTGACCGGGAGCTGCTGGGGATGACCGGGGAAATCGGAGAGCTGCTGGATAACATACAGGGCTACCAGCTTCCGGTCAAAACAGAACGGCTGCTGCTTCCCTATCTGGAGTCTGACGGGCGTTATGCCAAGGCTGAGGACAGCCTGTACCGGCTGTGGGAGCAGGGGGCGGATGTGGCTGCGGAAGGACATGGACTGTACCGGCGGCTGCTGCTTAAGGAGCCGGAGGCGCTGGAGCTTGGCGGTCTGCCGCTGGAGGAAGTCCGCCAGGGACAGGCAGAGTGGGAGAGGATTACTGAAACCAGGGAATTATAAAATGCAGACAGCAGGCTGCTGCAGTCTTTTATAATATCAATGTGCTGGACATGCTATAATATAACGGCTACTAAGGAGAACCCGTTCTCCATTTCAATATGTGAAAGTGAGATGTACCCCGTGGAATCTTTAAATACATTAATCGTACAGGTGATTAACAACCGCACCTTAATATCGGCTACTTTAAGCCAACTGCGCAGTAAAGGCGAGGTCGCCTACAGTAAGGTGCAGGTCAAGCCGGTTGAGCTCAAAGGGAAGCTGCATTACCAGTTTGCCTACTTTACCGGACCTAAGGTTGAGCACCGGAACATTCCGGCTGAAGAAGCTGCCGCAGAGATGATGTCCCTGCTGCGGTCAACCTTCCGCCAGGCGCTGGTGTGCACCATTGAGGCAGACTATCAGGTGCTGATCAGCAAGAAGTACAAAGTGTCGATCCTGACCAAATCTGCCAGCAAGGAGGAGGCGCCTGATCTGGCCCATAACCGCAAGAAGCGCTACGTGCTGGATGAAGGAGAGCCTGTTCCGTTTCTGGTCGAGCTGGGGATAATGAACAGCGAAGGCAAGGTGCTGGCCAAGAAATACGATAAGTTCCGCCAGATTAACCGTTTCCTGGAGATGGTTGAGGATGTGCTGGCCGACCTGCCGGCCGGACGGCCTTTAACCATTGTTGATTTCGGCTGCGGCAAATCGTACCTGACATTTGCCTTGTATCATTACCTGGCCGTCCGGGAGCGCCGGGAGCTGAATATTGTCGGCCTGGACCTGAAAGCGGACGTTATCGCCCACTGCAGCCAGCTGGCTGCGAAGCTGGGCTATACTCAGCTGAAGTTCCTTGTAGGCGACATTGCGGATTACAACGAGCTGGATCAGGTGGATATGGTCGTGACTCTGCATGCCTGCGATACCGCCACGGATGCCGCGCTGGAAAAAGCGGTCCGCTGGGGCGCCTCGGTCATCCTTTCAGTCCCCTGCTGCCAGCATGAGCTGTTTAACCAGGTAGAGAATGAGGTGCTGAATCCGCTGCTGTCACACGGAATTCTCAAGGAGCGCTTCTCGGCGCTTGCCACCGATGCGATCCGGGCCAAGCTGCTGGAGCTGATGGGCTACCGCAGCCAGCTGCTGGAGTTCATTGATATGGAGCATACACCCAAAAACATTCTGATCCGCGCCGTCAAAGCCGGCGGCGGGGACAAAGCCGCCAAGTGGCGTGAATACAGCGCCTTCCGTGATTTTCTGGGGGCAAAGCCTTATCTGGAACGCGTCTGCGCGGACCTGCTGCCCGGGGAGTCTCCGGCACAGGGCTGACAGCCGCCCGGATGACCCAAAGATAAATAAGTGCGATACGAGCAGGACAGCTTTTCTCCGGTTGGAGCAGGGCTGTCCTGCTGTTTGTTTTGGTCCGGGACTGCCAGACCTCCGTTGCGGCCGGGCGAATCTGGACATACTGGCAGATATCCTGGATGTCCGGAGTGGTGAGATGAGTATGGATAAAATGAACCGCAGGCTAAGGACTGCTGTGATATGGGGAGGGGCAGGACTGACCGCTGCTGCAGCGGCTGCGGCCTGTGTGCTGCGCGGCTTATTTTTTGCCAGAGAAATGTACGGGCTTATGACACTATGGTTCGGTCTGTGTGCGGCCGCTGCGGCTGTCTGCCTGTTTGCAGGCTGGCGGCAGGCTAGAGTGCCCGCGTGTCCGGCCCAGCCCGCTATAAGTAAACCTTCTGTACCAGCTCCATTCCTGCGCAGGCTGAGCTATAGTACCGGAGAGGCGAAGGGAGGTCAGCGGGCAGACAATGCCGGTATTGTCCGCGGGACCGGTAATGCGGCCTTCGTAGCGGCGGGCTGTCTGCTGCTGATTTTGGCGCTATATGCCGTTCAGCTGCTGCGGGAGCCGTTATCAGTGCTGGGCACGCTCAATGAGCTGCTGCGCTGGGGTTTGTATGCGGGCTTTGCTTTTTTTGCCGCCCTGTGTGCAGGCAGCCGCCGGGGAGTGCGGTTTCTTGAAGCGCTCTGGACGATGCTTGGAATGACAATCTGCTTAAGCGGCCTGCTGGCAGTCTGCGGCGGCCTGCCGGTTCCCTTCGCTATTGCTTACACAGCTTCTCCGGCAGTCAGTGTTACCGGAGCGAGGCTGGCCGGACTGCTCCAGTACCCGAATGCCTTCGGTGCCGTGATGGCCGTCTTTCTGCTGGAGCGGGCTATAGCTGCCGCTGCTGATGAAGACGCAGCGGGCACATTGGCACGCGGCCCGCTCCGCGCAAGGCAGCTGCTGCGCATGCTGCCTCTGTTCCCTTACGCCGCCGCGCTGCTGCTCAGCGAGTCGCGCGGCGCCATGCTCGCTGCGGCCTGCGCCGCCGCAGCAGCAGTGCTCCTGCAGCGGCAGCTTGCCGTGCCGCTGCTTATGTGCGCCGCCGCGCCTGCGGCTGCTGCGGCGCTGCTCTACCGCCAGCTGGCCCGCACCGGGCTGGCGGCAGAGCCCTTGCCCGGCCTGCTGCTGCTGGCCGGGTGCTGGGCCGGCGCGCTGCTCGCCGGCCTGTGGCTGTGCCGCCGCAGCCGGCGCGCGGCGGGCAGGCACCCCGCCGCCATGCTGCTGGCGGCGGGGCTCTGGACGGCGGCGGGCAGCGCCGTCCTGGTACTGCTGCGCGGGCGGATCAGCGGGCCGTCCCCGACGGCCGCCGCCCGCGGGCTGTTCTACCGCGACGCCCTGCGCCTCGCGGGGGAAGCGCCCTGGCTGGGGCAGGGGGGCGAAACCTGGCGCAGCGCGTACCTCGCCGCCCAGTCCCGCCCCTATGTCGGCAGCCAGGTACACAGCGGCTACCTCGATTTCCTGCTGAATCTCGGCATCGCCGGAAGTGCCGTTCTGCTGCTGATGCTGCTGGTAGCACTATATATAGCCGGCAGGAACGCCCCGGGGCTGCTGCCGCCGATGCTTGTAATCCTTCTGCACGGGGCGGCGGATTTCAGCTGGACCTACGGGCTGTTCTGGCTGCTGCTGTTTCTGCTGGCAGCAAGAGCGCTGGCCGGGTCGCCGTCCCGCAGGTTAGCTAACCGGGAAGGGGCATCTGGAGTCCGCCGGCGGCCTATAGAGAGCGGCACTTCAGTTCAGCGGTCCGGAGTGCGGGAATTACTGATCGCTACGCTCTGCTTTTGTCTGATATTTGGCGGATGCTCCTTCAAGCTGTGGAGGGGAGAGGCCTTGTTCAGGCAGGCCGCCCGTTCTTCAGATCCTGAGGCCCGGAGCGTGCTGCTCCAGAAATCGCTGCGCTACAATCCGTATGCTCCCCGAACAGCTATACAGCTGGCGGCGCTGCTTCCGGAGAAGGAGCGGATAGGGCTTCTGCACAGCAGTCTTAAATATTCCCCGGAGGATGCCGGATTGAGCTGGCTGCTGGCAGATTCGTATTTGGTTGGCCGTGATCCGGGGAGAGCATTGTACTGGATGAGAAGGAGCCTGGATTTGGACAGGTTTAATACCTTCAAATGGGAGAGCGCAGCAAAGGGCATGCTGCAGATGGGGCAGCATTATTGGGTGATGGGTGACCGGCAGAGGGCAGCAGCCAGTGCATTTGCCGGGCAGGAGCTGATGAGGGGATACCGGCTGCTGGCACTTTATGAACACCATAAAGGTCCGGCGCATAATGACCGGGGGTTTACATTTTTATCTGAAGCCGAAGAGGTGGGGGCGGAGCTGAATCGGCTAATTGCAGCAGCCTCCCCTGTTAATGCGCCGTATGAAGCTTCGGGAAACGCTTTTGACTAGCAAGTGCCCTATGCCTTCATCCGCTGAGTAATAAACCAGGAGTAAACATAAGGGACAATGACAGCAATCAGCAGAGAGGTGATGATGAGACTGATGGACACCGTCCGGGGTAAAAAGGCAGCAAGCACGAGCATTACTCCCCCGGCCACCCACATGTATCCGGAAAAACGGTGGGTTTTCCGCCACACTTCAGGGCTCGCAAGCGTCCAGGGTGTCTTGATGCCGGTAAAATAGTTGTCTTTAATCTGCGGCATGTAATTGCCCAGCGCGATGAACAGTACCCCGACGACCGCAATGGCAAGCTTGCCTGCAGCAAAATCCGGATTCAGTCCTTTGGCCACAGCAAGCACCAGCATAGCATCCATCATGACGGCTATAGCCAGACGGATCATTTTATAAGCCCCGGTAAATTTGCTGTAATTGTCCTGCTTGGGATCAATCCGCCGGATGAACTGCATAGCCAGCGGAAGAACGAGGCCCAGGAGGACACCTTGGATAATAATTGAGCTTTTCGGCCAATACCTGTTCACTTCTCCGGTAATGCTGAATTGGGCAGGCAGCTGGTCAGGCAGTTTGCTGTAATTAATCAGTGCGTACCCGAGTGCAAGCACACCGAGAATAACGATCAGCGTGTCCTGCCATTTCCATTTAAAATCCTTCATCACAATTCCTCCTTGTCTGATTGAAGCTTACGGACGGGATCCCCGGCTGCCGGGAGCTTAGCCTCACTGCTTTTCCCGGTACCGGTCAGCTCCAGAAACCACCCCAGAACCTCTTCGAGCACAGTCGTATCGAGTGAATACACAATAAACTGCCCCTTGCGCTCATCCTGTACCAGTCCTGCGTGCTTAAGGGCGCTCAAGTGATGGGAGATGCTGGGCTTGGTCATCTGAAAATAATCGGCGATCTCTCCGGCGGTCCGGTCCTTCTCACGCAGCAGCCGGATAATTTGTCTGCGGGTTGGATCGGCGAGCGCCTTAAAGGATTCATTCATCTTCTGTCCAACCTTTCGATATTTAGGTAAATGTCTAAATATATAATCTAACGTATTCCGGTAATTGTCAATGGCAGATATGCAGCTGTGTGTCCCAACTAGAAGTTGTAAGCAGGCATATGCTAGAATAAGCTAGTAGAAGCCGGGTACATAGAGCAGAAAATGCCGGGATTTCCGGCAGTTAACATTTTGTATGCACAAGGGAGGAGGGCTGGAATTGCATGTTATATCTGATCTGATCTCACATCTGTTTGAGTGGATTCAGAGCCTTGGTTATTTCGGGATTATGATCGGGCTGATGCTGGAGGTTATTCCGAGTGAAATCGTGCTGGCGTTCGGGGGCTATCTCGTTTCCCAGGGCGACATTAATTTCTTCGGAGCGATTATTTTTGGTACAATCGGTGGTGTTATTGCGCAAATTTTTGTGTACTGGATCGGCCGCTACGGGGGAAGACCGGTGCTGGAGAAATACGGAAAGTATATTCTGATCAACAAAAAGCATATCGACCACTCGGAGGAATGGTTTAAAAAGTACGGTACCGGTGTTATTTTCACCGCCCGGTTCATTCCGGTCGTCCGTCATGCGATCTCTGTGCCTGCAGGTATTTCACGCATGCCGCTTGGCAAATTTACGCTGCTGACTACACTGGCCGTCATTCCGTGGAGTGCGCTGTTTGTATACCTGGGTTATACCCTGGGTGACAAGTGGGAGACGATTGATGAGGTTGCGGGTAAATATACCCGTGAGATTCTTCTGGTTGCCATTGCCGTTATTATTATCTATTTTCTGTTTAAGTGGTATAAATCAAAAAAGAAGGGTAGTGCAGCATGAAGCAGAACGTAGCCCATAAGTTTGGCCAAGGCCTGACCCCCCGCCAGTTCGTGGAGAGTATGACCAAAAACCAGCAGGCGTTTGAATCCTGGTATGAGAAGTTTGCCTGGGATAAGGAAGAAGACCGTGAATTTTTTGAAAGCCTGAACCACCGTGACGATCTGCGTGTGCTCATTCTGGCTGCGGACTGGTGCGGTGATGTTGTTCGCAATGTGCCGGTTGTATTCCGGATTCTGGAGACCGCAGGAATCAAGACCGAAGTGCTGATTCTTGAGGAGAATCAGGATATTATGGATGATTTTCTTACCATGGGCGGAAGATCCGTGCCGGTCGTAATCTTTGCCGATACGGGCGGATACGTGCTGGGTCACTGGGGACCGCGTCCGGAGCATGTGCAGACGCTGATGCGTGCCTTCAAGCAGGAGAACCCGGACCGTGAAGCTGCCGATTATGACAGTAAAATTGCGGAAGTGCGCAAGGCCATGGGGCAAGCCTACGGGGAAGGAACGGAGTCGCATGCAGTCATTGCCAATGAACTGCGCACTCTGATTTCAGGCTTCTAATCCATGCTGAATATCCGTTCCTATAATCTGGGGCCGCTCCAGACCAATGCCTATCTGCTAACCGGAGCTGATCCGCAGCGGGGTGTCATTATCGACCCCGGCATGAATCCTGCTGCACTGCTGCGCGCTGTCAAGGATATGGAGATTGAGGCTATTCTGCTGACCCACGCCCATTTTGACCATATCGGCGGCGTAGATGAGCTACGCAAAGCCAAAAACTGCCCTGTCTATGTACATGCCCTTGAGAGTGAATGGCTGGTCAGCCCCAAGCTGAACGGCTCCCTGATGTGGCCTGAGGCATCACCTCCAATTCGTACGGAGCCTGCGGAATATGATCTGGCCGAGGGCCAGATTCTGGAGCTGCTCGGACTCACCTTTAAGGTTTTCCATACTCCGGGCCATTCGCCGGGGAGTGTGAGCTTCCTTTGCGGGAACGATCTTTTTTCCGGAGATGTCCTGTTTAAGCTTGGCGTGGGACGTACGGATCTGCCTGGAGGCCGTGAGCGTGATCTGGTTGATTCACTGCGCGGCAAGCTGTACCGTCTGGATGAAGAAGTGAAGGTGTATCCGGGGCACGGACAGCGGACGACCATAGGCTTTGAGCGCCGGAACAATCCTTACGTATCCATGCCTTGACGTTATTTCTTACCAGCTGACAAAAAGCGGGAAAATAGGGATAGACATAAGGATACAAAGTTGCTACAATAACGTTAATTAAATGTAACATTTACCTCGCGAAGCACGCAGACTGCGGAACTAATCCCGGTTTGCGTTCTTTTTTTGTCTGTTTATACGGGTTTTATTTGTATGGGAGGAAGTTAATTGAAGAACGATATTATTGATTTATATGATTACTCCAATTTAAGTGAAGCTGATTTCAAGGCTGAAAGCATAGAGGGACCGGCGTTCTACCAGCCAAGGGCGAAGGAGAAGCCGGCAGTTAGGGAAACGCCGGGCAATTT
This sequence comes from Paenibacillus sp. FSL R7-0273, assembly GCF_000758625.1. NCBI lineage: Bacteria > Bacillati > Bacillota > Bacilli > Caryophanales > Paenibacillaceae > Paenibacillus > Paenibacillus sp. FSL R7-0273. Next base: position 6,329,187 of record NZ_CP009283.1, on the reverse strand, counting down.
GTGCTTTTGGGGATTTCCCGGCGGCCGGGGGCGCTATCAGCCCTGGCGGCGCAGATTGTGGGAACTGCAAAATAACCTGGACCGTGAGTGAACGATCCTGCTGCCCTGCACGTATTACAGCTGTGCACAAATGAAGGAGGGAACAGGGGGCTGATGAATGAAGGGACGCTGGAGTTAATCAGGCAGGCACAGAAGGGTGATGCTTCGGCGCTGGCCGCGCTTTTGCGGGAGCATTACAGCTTCTTGTTCAAATATTTAATCAAGGCTACTATGGACCCTTCGCTGGCGGAGGAGCTGGCCCAGGATACTATGGTGCGGGCCATGGAGAAGATTGGCCATTACAACGGGACCTCCGCTTTTTCCTCATGGCTGATCACTATTGCAACCCGGCTGTACATTGACCGTAAACGGCGTTGGAAGCGGGAAACAGAGTGGCTGCGCCGGGAACGGGGGACAGCTGCGATCCGCTGGAGGTTCGAGAGCCGTAATATGGAGTGGAGCGAGGTGCTTGATGCACTGTCCAGACTGCCGCTGCCCCAGCGGGTGGCTGTACTGCTCAAGCATTATTACGGCTACAGCTATGAAGAGATCGGGACCATTATAGAGGTTCCTTCCGGAACCGTTAAATCGCGTGTGTCTGCAGGCCTGCAGCAGCTGAGAAAGGAGCTTAAAGAGGATGAATGAGGATACGGGGAACCAGAAGCTTTTAACTAAGCTGTCCGCTGAGCTGGAACGGCTGGATGCACAGTATGATGACATCTCGGCGCCGTCCTTACCGGCGGTGCAGCAGTTTTTGGCCGCCGAGGCTGTCCGCAGACGGCGCCAGAGCCGCCGGGAGCTGCTGCTGTTTTTACTGGCTGCGATACTTCTCCTGGGTATTGTTCTGGCCGTTCTTGGTTTCGCGCCTGCAGTCTACTGGATTCTCCAGGCGGTAATTCCGCTTGCTGTACTTGGCGGCCTGACAGCGGCAAGGATCAGGCAGCGGCAGGGGGATAGAGGGCAATGAAGGAGCTGCATGATGTGCCCTATTGGCTGTGGGCTGTTATTGCAGCCATATTGCTGATTCAGGGAACATGGCTTTTCCAAGATGCCCGGAGCAGGGATAAGGGCAGGGCGGCCTGGTTCTGGGGATTATGGGGGATGACCGGATTGCCCACTCCGCTGATTGTTTACCTGCTGTTTGTTGTGCTGCCGGAACACCGCCGGAGAACCGGACGGAAAAGCTGAACCCTTAATTGAAAATGTTTATTTTCAGAAAACTTTTGTGAACTTTCATTTAACACTCCTGCTGCTGCTGGACAGCTCTAGCTTTTTCTAGTAGACTGTTGAAACAAGTAGAACCATGATAGATTTTGGAGCAGGAGGTAAGGCGATGCTGCGGTTGGGAGAGAAGATTGTCATTGTTGCTGACGCGTTTGAACAGAGTCTTCCTATCGGAGACTACGGCTACCTGATTGCTTATGACCGGAATCCTGACAATGCATTTGATTACGTCATCCGGGTCCCTCAGGCTAACAGGAATTTTTATGTTACCGCGGAGGATATTGAGGCGGAGGAGCAGCTGCTGGAGGCGGAAGCCGAAAGAGCAACGCATGAAGCATTGATCGACTATGCTTTGTCGACGTATAATGAGAAGCTGTTTCATCACCTGATGAACGGCGAAGATGCGGAAGCGGAAGAAGTGGAAGCAGCCCCTAAAGAGAGTTTGTCCCAGGCGGAATTCATCAAGCAGGTGAATCTCCGGGCTTGGATTTAAGGAGGACCGGCGCAAGCCGGTCTTTTTGTTATGCGGATAAGGGCGGAATGACAAGTACATTGAATTGTCCAGGCTTCTACAATATAATTAAAAACGTTATCCGGGCGCTTTAGCCCTTTAAACAGGAGGGATATTCTTTATGAGCATTACTGTCAAAGATGTGCAGCATGTGGCCAAGCTGGCCAGACTGCAGCTAAGCCCGGAAGAAGAGGCTACCTTTACTGAACAAATGAATGCTATCTTACAATATGCCGAGAAATTAAATGAGCTGGATACGGAGAATGTGAAGCCGACGACGCATGTGCTGCAGGTCAGCAATGTCATGCGTGAGGATGCCGTGAAGGAGAGCCTGTCCCAGGAAGAGGCTCTGCTTAATGCACCAGATGATGAAGACGGTCACTTTAAGGTTCCGGCTGTACTGGAATAACCACACCAAAAAGGAGGAAACATGTTGAGCCTGTTTCAATATCGATTGCCAGAACTACATAACATGCTGCAGGGCAAAGAAATTTCCGTCAGTGAGCTGACGGAGCAGTCACTGGCTGCTATTGCCGAGCGTGACAGCAAGGTGCATGCGTTTTTAACGCTGAACGAGGAAGGGGCACGCCAGTCTGCACGTGCACTGGATGACAAGCTGGCTTCCGGCGCGGAGCGCGGCCTGCTGTTTGGACTTCCTGCCGGGATTAAGGACAATATTGTAACGAAGGGACTGCGCACTACCTGTGCCAGCAAGTTCCTTGACAATTTCCAGCCGATTTATGATGCAACCGTTGTCTCCAAGCTGCGTCAGGCTGATGCGGTAACAGTCGGCAAGCTGAATATGGACGAGTTCGCCATGGGCGGCTCCAATGAGAATTCTGCATACGGCGCTGTGCGCAATCCGTGGAATCTCGAGCATGTTCCCGGCGGCTCAAGCGGCGGCTCGGCAGCGGCTGTTGCAGCAGGTGAAGTGCTGTTCGCGCTTGGCTCCGATACCGGCGGCTCCATCCGTCAGCCGGCCTCATACTGCGGTGTAGTCGGGCTTAAGCCAACCTACGGTCTGGTTTCCCGCTATGGCCTGGTAGCCTTCGCCTCCTCACTGGATCAGATTGGCCCCGTAACCCGTAATGTAGAGGATTCCGCATATGTGCTGCAGGCGATTGCAGGCTATGATGCCCAGGACTCCACATCGGCAAAGGTGGACATCCCTGACTATCTGAGCGCATTGACCGGAGATATTTCCGGGCTCCGCATTGCTGTGCCTAAGGAGTATATCGGTGAAGGTGTAGATGCTTCTGTCCGCGAACAGGTCATGTCTGCACTCAAAGTGCTGGAGAGCCTCGGCGCGGTATGGGAAGAAGTCTCGCTGCCGCATACGGAATATGCAGTGGCAGCTTATTATCTGCTTGCTTCATCGGAAGCCTCCTCCAACCTGGCCCGCTTTGACGGTGTCCGTTATGGCGTGCGTGTCGATGAGGGCGGCGGCCTGCTTGATCTGTACCGCAATTCCCGCAGCCGCGGCTTCGGCCCTGAGGTGAAACGCCGGATCATGCTAGGCACTTATGCGCTGAGCTCGGGCTATTATGATGCTTATTATCTGAAGGCCCAGAAGGTGCGCACCCTGATTAAGCAGGACTTTGATGAGGTTTTCAAGAAGTATGACGTGGTAATCGGCCCTACAGCGCCGACCACTGCCTTTAAGCTGGGCTCGCAGACGGAAGATCCGCTGACTATGTATTTGAACGATATACTGACCATTCCGGTCAATCTTGCCGGCATTCCTGCGGTCAGCATTCCATGCGGCTTTGCCGGAGGTTTGCCGGTAGGACTGCAGATTATCGGTAAGGAATTTGATGAGAGCACCGTGCTGCGCGTTGCGCATGCCTTTGAACAGAATACAGGCTACCACAAAGAGCGGCCACAGCTGTAAGTTCCGCCGGATCATACGCTGTACAGGGAACAGGCTCACAAAACTTTTAAGGGATGAGATCATTTATGTCTAAATACGAAACGGTCATCGGGCTGGAAGTTCATGTGGAGCTTCATACCAAGTCCAAAATTTTCTGCGGCTGCTCGACGGAATTCGGGGCCCCGCCTAATACCCATACCTGTCCGGTCTGCCTGGGCCATCCCGGCGTACTGCCTGTGCTGAACCGCCAGGCGGTGGACTATGCAATGAAAGCGGCTATGGCGCTCAACTGCACTATAGGTGATGTGAGCAAATTCGACCGCAAGAATTACTTTTATCCCGATTCGCCAAAAGCCTACCAGATCTCGCAATTTGATCAGCCGATCGGCTTGAACGGATGGATTGACATTGAGGTTAATGGTGAAACCAAACGCATCGGGATTACCCGCCTTCATCTGGAAGAGGATGCAGGCAAGCTGACTCACGTTGACGGCGGTTTTGCTTCACTGGTTGACTTCAACCGTGTAGGCACACCGCTGATTGAGATTGTTTCCGAGCCTGATCTGCGTTCACCTGAAGAGGCGCGTGCTTATCTGGAGAAGATCCGCGCGATCATGCAGTATTGCGATGTCTCTGACGTTAAGATGGAGGAAGGCTCGATGCGCTGTGATGCGAACATCAGTCTGCGCCCTGTAGGCCAGGAAGAGTTCGGCATCCGTGCGGAGCTGAAGAATATGAACTCCTTCCGCGGCGTGCTGCGCGGATTAGAATATGAACAGTTCCGCCAGGGCGAGATTCTGGATGACGGCGGTGTAGTAGTGCAGGAAACCCGCCGCTGGGATGAGGCACAGGGCAAAACGCTGTCCATGCGCGGCAAAGAGGAAGCGCATGACTACCGTTACTTCCCGGACCCGGATCTCATTGTGCTGCATATCGATGATGCCTGGAAGGAATCCATCCGCCAGTCCATTCCGGAGCTGCCGGATGCCCGCCAGGCCCGGTACAGCGAGGAATACGGACTTACGGCTTACGATGCGGGAGTGCTGACCTCCTCCAAGCCGCTGGCTGATTTCTTTGAAGGCAGCCTTGCTTATACCAAGGATGCGAAGGCTGTTGCCAACTGGATGATGGGCGATCTGCTCGGGTATCTGAACAGCAACAGCTTCGAATTGTCCCAGGTTAAGATTACACCGCAGGGACTGGGCGAGATGATCGGGCTGATCGCCGGCGGCACCATCAGCAGCAAAATCGCCAAAACCGTATTCAAGGAAATGCTGGAAAGCGGTAAGCTGCCTGCAGTAATTGTTGAAGAAAAGGGCCTTGTGCAGATCAGTGACGAAGGCGCGATTAAGCAGATTGTCGAAGCGGTAGTAGCTGCGAACCCGCAGTCTGTAGAGGATTATAAGGCAGGCAAGCAGAAGGCGATCGGCTTCCTCGTCGGCCAGGTAATGAAAGAAAGTAAAGGCAAAGCCAATCCGGGGCTTGTGAATACACTTCTGGCTGAAGTGTTGAACGGCTAGGAGCGGTTTTGGGTAATTTATTATAGGATCTTCAGCACAGGGCTTGTCGGCAACGGCAGGCCCTGTGCTGGCATATAAGGGGAATGTAAGGATGAATACAATAGTCAGACTGGATCTGCAGGATGATTACACCCTGAGCGAGCTCTGGAGTCTTCAGCACAAAGCCTACAGGCTGGAGGCGGAAATGATCGGCTTCAATGAAATTCCTCCGCTGCTGGAGACAAGAGAGATGCTGGCAGCGGTAAAAGAGGTGTTCTACGGCTGCTTTGACGACAACAGCGATTTACTGGGCGCCGTTGCTGTTCTGGAGGAAACACCGGGCAGGCTGACGGTTACCCGGATGATGGTGAATCCGGAGTATTTCCGCCAGGGCATTGCCGGAGGCCTGCTTGAATTTATTTTCGGACAGTATTCCGCAATGGAGCAGTTTATAGTATCTACAGGGAAGCTGAATCACCCTGCCGTAACCCTCTATACAAAGCACGGATTTGTTCCTGCGGGTGTAGAGGAAGTGGCTCCCGGAGTAGAGCTGATTGAATTTTACCGGGGTGGGAAGCCTTGAGCAGGAAGAACTATACCTTTCGTGAGAGGAAGAGTCCAGATATGAGTTCCGAACAGCAGGATGAATCTGTTATGCCGCCTAAGCCGCCTGAAATCCCGCCGCGCCAGAAAAAACGCCCCCGCAAGCGCAAATTTATAGCAGGACTGCTCGCGGCTGTTATCCCTGGTTCCGGGCATCTCTATTTCGGGCTTCTCCGTAAGGGGATCTCTTTTCTGTTTATCATTTTATTGGACATAGCAGCTATGCTGTATTTCTCATCGATCGGCATGCAGATTAATGTTCCGCTGCTTATTTTGCTGGGGCTGCTGATTCCGGTTGTTTATTTCTACAATGTATTTGATGTGCTGCAGTCTGCTGACCGTATTCTGCTGCTGCCGGAGGAGTCTGACCCTGAGCTGCCGATAACAGCGGGCAAGACATCCGGGCGCCGTGCCTGGATCAGCGAACCTGGGATTTCCTTTGGGCTGCTGCTGCTGGTTGGCGGAGCGCTTATGTTTCTTTTCCGCCAAAAGCCCCCCTGGCTGCAGCAATATATGGAGAGCTACGCGGGGGTTACGGTTGCGGGAGTACTGAGTCTCTGTGCGCTGTGGCTGGGAGTGCGTGAAATTGCCAAAAGCATCCTGATCCGCCGGAGCGATGAACGCCGCCCCCGCCGGGTAGGCCGGTATACAGCCGTTACGGTGCTGGCAGGCGTAGGTGTTCTTATGCTGCTGGACTGGCTGAACGGTACCGAAACGATGCTGCTGCTGCTCAAATGGTGGCCGCTGATTCCAGTGCTGTGGGGCGTGGAATATCTGCTGATTTCCTTGATTACACGCCGCAGAGGCAAAATGGCCAATGCACCGAGACCCCGGATGGATCTGCGCGGACTGCTGTCGGCTGTAATCCTTGGGGCCAGCATATTCATTGTGGCTGAGCAGGAGCATTATTTGCACCTGTGGAACAAGGTCAGCCTGAACCTGACTGCTGCTGCAGTAGATTACGGGGAAGCTGAAGGTAACCGTTACGAGAAGGCGCCGCTGATTGTGCCGGTTGAGCTTAACACCTCCAAAATTACAGTCGACGGCATTAACGGGGATATCCTGATCCACCGCGCCGCAGTAGAGGACATAGAAATTACAGCCACTGTGTGGGTGGACCAGCTGGAAGGGGCGCAGGCAGAGGCTGTTTCAGAACAATCCTTTGTCCAGATAGAGGAAGGCCCGACTATCAAAATCACTCCCCAATATAAAGCATACGGTGATTCAGGCAAGCGTCAGCCGCGAATCGACCTGGATATCTCACTGCCGGAAGACCGGCGGTTTAATCTGGATGTCCGGACGATGAACGGGGGCATAACGCTGCAGAATGTCGAGGCTATTGAAGATATCGCTCTGGAAACTGGAAACGGAGAGCTGATTCTGCACCGTATTTATGGGAATGTAAAAGGAAAAACGCTGAACGGGGCCGTCCGTGCCCGTACAGTTCAAGGAAGCGTTGATCTTTCTACAGGAGGCGGGAAGATGGATGCCTGGGATGTTACTGGTGCGCTCAAGCTGACTGCTGTTGTCGGCGATATCTCTGCTGCAGGCAGCGGAGATGAAGTCAGCCTGTCCAGCAAGAACGGTAATCTAACGGTGGACGGTGCGAGAGCGAAGCTGCATGCTGAGTCGCTGAACGGTACGATTGATATCCGCTCAGAAGTGATTGGCGGGGACTGGGAGGTTTATAGTGCAGTTGGAGACATCAGCCTGTATCTGCCGGCCGCAGCAGATTATACAGTGGAGGGTTCCAGTGGTTACGGGAATATCAGCTCCGAAATTGACGGGCTGATCATTGATAAAAAAACCATTTCCGGCGAAGCGGGCAGCGGCGAGTTTAAGCTGCGTGTGGAAGGAAACAGCAGTTTAAATGTGAAGGAATATTGAAAAAAGTAATTTTTATTATATAATAATGAATATAATGTATCTGTTGCGTTGACAACATTCAAATCGGGGTTTTACAATTGCATTATAGTTTTATTTTTGTACATTAAAGGTTTAATTTAAAGGCGGTGGAATTGATGGGTAGTGGTGTACAGCATGCATTGGAACAATTGAAGACTACCGGTGTCCGTATTACACCCCAGCGTCATGCAATCTTGACGTATCTGATGGAGGCTTTGAATCATCCGACGGCAGACGATATTTACCGTGCGCTGGAGCCGCAGTTTCCAAGCATGAGTGTGGCTACGGTCTACAACAATCTCAAGATGTTTATGGAAGCCGGAATGGTGCGTGAATTGACCTACGGTGATAGCTCCAGCCGTTTTGATGCCAATGTGTCCGATCATTATCATGTCATCTGCCAGGAATGCGGTAAAATTGAAGATTTCAGTTATCCTTCCCTTCATGAGGTAGAGCACGCGGCCGAGCTGGCAACGGGCTTCAAGGTTCACGGGTTGCGTATGGAGATGTACGGAGTCTGCAAATGCTGCAGCGATAACAAGCATTAAGCTTAGAAGGATTTTAAGCTGATAGCCAGAATTTATAACGTGTGGGATCCGGCAACGGGTATCACGCGTTTTTTGTTTTGACTGGATTAGAGGGCCATTTTATGCCTGCCCTTCCAGCAGATATGCGCAACCTATGTGTTAAACATAGCGTATACTTAAGATTAGTAACTGCACTTAAATCTATAGATAGTTTTGGAGGATATACATTGGAGAGCAGACCGAGACAGGGACGTACCCGCAAGCGCGGGAGCCGCTTTAGCCTTTTTGCAGTACTTGTAATTATCGCCGCAGCCGCTTATTGGGTCGCTTTTTATGTATTGCCAAACCGTGAGCATATCGAGCCTGACTGGGAGGGTATGAAGCAGCCGGTTTTTGTAAAGGGCCAGTTAACTGGCTATTCAGCCAGTGGCACCGGCGATGAATTGCTGCTGCCGCTTCCTTTGCTGCAGGAATATGTTGATCCGGCTATCCGTTATGAAGAGGCCACCAAGTCAGTAATTCTGTCTACAGATAATGATTTGCTATATATGCGGGAGGATTCAACTTCAGCCAGCCTGAATAATGAGCCGGTTCAGCTCCGGCTTGCTCCGGAAGAGAAGGATGGGGTGACCTATCTGCCGGCTGTTTCCCTGGAGGAGCTGTACGGGTTAGAGGTAGAGGAGGATAGCGGCACCGGCGCTGTTCTGCTGATGACAGCCGGAGAAAGCGTGCCGCTCGGCACAGTAAAAGGCGAAGAGGGCGGTCGTACAAAGGCATTGCGCAAGGGGCCGACCATTCATGCACCGATTATTGCGGATATGCCACCGGGTACAGTGGTACGGATCTGGCATTCAGCTGCCGAGAATGAGGAATGGCTGTATGTACAGATGAACAGCGGCTATACCGGATTTATCAAAACCGCCGACATTACTGCTGACGGAGAAAAGACTGTGGAACAGAGGGAGTACGTACCTACGCGTGCAGAGCGCAGCTGGAAAGGGAAGGCTGTGAACCTGTTCTGGGAAGCTGTATATGAGCGTAAGCCTAACCCGGCTAATTTTGGAGAGCTGCCCGGGGTTAACGTGGTCAGTCCAACCTGGTTCAGTATTGTGGATGTTGACGGTAATGTGCGGAGTAAGGCCGACAGTGCTTATGTTGAGTGGGCGCATAGCCAAGGCATGGAAGTCTGGGGACTGCTCAGCAACAGTTTTGATGCAGATTTAACCACCGAGGCTTTGTCGAGCTATGAGAAGCGGATGACTACCATCGTTCAGATGCTGGAGTATGCTGATTTATATGATCTTGACGGCATTAATATTGATTTTGAGAATGTGTATACCAAGGACGGCGGCAACGTCACGCAGTTTATGCGGGAGCTTAAGCCGATGGCCCAGGCCAAAAATCTGATTACCTCCATAGACGTTACTCCAAAGTCCAACAGTGAAATGTGGTCGCTGTTTTTGGACCGTAGAGCGCTCAGCTCAGCCACGGACTTTTTGATTGTTATGGCGTATGACGAGCATTGGGCGTCCAGCCCTACAGCAGGCTCTGTAGCTTCCTTGCCTTGGGTGGAGAGCTCGATTAGCCGGATTATTGAGGAGGATGACGTGCCGGCCGAGAAGCTGATTCTCGGTGTACCGCTCTACACCCGCATCTGGACCGAGACAACGGAGAACGGGGAGAAGAAGGTAAGCTCCAAGGCAGTCGGCATGAAAACTGTTCAGGAGCTGCTGGCAGACAAGAAGCTGACCCCTTCCTTTGACAGCAAAGCGGGCCAGAACTATGTGGAGTACAAAGAAGACGGTGCGCTTCACAAAATCTGGATTGAAGACAAGGTGTCCCTGAAATCACGGGTTGAGCTAGCCAAATCCTTCGGACTTGGCGGAGTGGCATCCTGGACACGCAGCTTCGGAACGCTGGAGGCTTGGCAGACGCTGCAGGAAATAAGCAAATAGCAATTTTTAGTTTACAAAAGAAAGAAAGGTGCCCCGTTTGGGAGCACCTTTCTTTGTTTGCAGCCATTTTTCAGTGATTTTTCAGTAGAGGAGAAGATAATAAGAAGAGAATTGCATAATGGGCTTTTCTAAGGATGCTGAAGCTTCTGACTTTCAAGCTGCTCTGCAGTCATAGTGGCCTTTGCAGGGTCCAGGGTAAGCAGGGTGTGGCAGAACATGCAGCGGTCGGTTTTGCCAAGCATCTTGGTCAGCTTCCGGCATTCCGGGCATTCCAGCTGGACAGCGCTCGTAGACAGCATGCCCGCCCAAAAGTAGATGGCAAGACTGGCAGTCATAGAGATAAGGCCAATAACGAGTCCGATTGCGGCAGCTATTTTTCCTGCAGACCCCCAGAATACAATGCCTGCTGTTCCGGCAATCATGAGGCCCATTCCAAGCATGGTGAGCAGCAGTCCCCAGGTGCGAAAAGCATTGATTTTAGCCGACTTCATCTTCATATCGATTAGCTCCTAACTAAAATATAGTTGGGACTTCCAGAAGGAACTGACATGACTATGTAGAATATTAATATTTAAGAGAATTATAACTGACGTGATGCAAATTCGCCAAATTTGATGGAGGGAAGCATGGAACTATCCAATTTGACCCTATTGAGTGGAGAAACGTTTGATGAGACTGTCCTGGGCGCCATAGCATTGCGGCAAAAGGGTAATGCTCCGTTTCAGAGCGCTCTGCTTCACGATTTTGATATGGTGGTACTGATGCTGCATGAGGAGCAGGACAAGGAACGGGTACTGACTCATACTGTTGCGGGAGAGCGGCGGACGCAGACTGTTCATGTAGGCCTGCCGGCACTGGAACGGGCTGTGTTGGCCGGCGATAATAATGAGCTGCTTACCAGTCTGATGTCTGGTGAGGTGATCTGGGATCCCGAGGGGATACTGGAAGCAATGCGGCGTGAAATAGCGCGTTTTCAGGGGGGGCTTAAAGAGCGGGTGCTGTTTACGGAATTTGCCCGTTTTCTGCATATGTATGTAAAGTCTAAGCGTTATCTGGAAGCCGGGTATACGATGGATGCTTACAATTGTGTGCTTATGGCCTTGTATCACTGGGCCCGTATTGAAGTCGGTGAGGCCGGGTGCTTTCCGAATCCTGCGGTATGGGAGCAGGTAAAAAGTCTGAATACCCCGGTGCACAAGCTATATGAGGAACTGACGGTGAGCAAGGAAACCCTTGATCAGAGAGTTGAGCTTATTTTGCTTGCTTGTGAGTTTGCCCTGATGTCCAAAATGTCCGACTGCTGCAGACTGCTGCTTGAGATTCTCGGAAGCCGCAAAGAGTCCTGGAGCATAAAAGAATTGTTACAGCATTCAGGTCTCAGCCAGCTTGGTGCTGAATTGCCTCTTGTGCTGCGCAAGCTGGTATCCCGTTCACAGATTAGAGAAATTACTGTATGGGCTGATGATGCTGCCGGAGGCCGGGCAGTCCGTTATACACTATAAATATAAAATGATTACTGCACGAATGCTGTTGAGCTGAATAGGTCAAGCTAAG